>NC_022584.1:1328378-1660472 GCF_000479335.1 Streptococcus ilei | reverse complement strand
ATGATGAGTGTTACCGCTAGGATAAATCCTAGCGGCAGACCAGAGCTAGACTAAGAAGAACTGTATAGTTCTCCCAACATCATAACACTCAACAAAATTGATGATTTTATACTAATTCGATAATTGCCATTGGCGCAGCATCCCCACGGCGTGGTTCAGTTTTAAGGATACGAGTATATCCACCATTGCGCTCAGCATAACGTGGTGCAAGTTCAGAGAACAATTTTTGAAGTGCTGTTGTTTCTGAATATTTACCAGTTTCTTCATCAAAGTTTTGTGATGCAACTTCATTACGTACATAAGCAGCTGCTTGACGACGTGCATGCAAGTCACCACGTTTACCTAAGGTAATCATTTTTTCAACTGATTTACGGATTTCTTTTGCACGTGCTTCAGTTGTTACGATTGCTTCATTGATGATAAGATCTGTTGTCAAATCACGAAGCATTGCTTTACGTTGTGAGCTAGTGCGTCCTAGTTTACGGTAAGCCATGTATTCCTCCTCTATTTATCGTTTTTTAGCCCAAGGCCTAAATCGGCAAGCTTAACTTTAACTTCTTCGAGACTCTTACGTCCAAGGTTACGAACCTTCATCATTTCTGGTTCAGATTTTTCTGTTAAATCATACACAGTGTTGATACCGGCACGTTTCAAACAGTTATATGAACGGACAGAAAGATCCAATTCTTCGATGGTACGTTCTAATACTCGATCATCTGATGCTGTATCTACTTCCTTCATTACATCTGTCGCAATTGCGATTTCTGTTAAGTTAGTAAAGAGGTTAAGGTGTTCTGTCAAAATACGAGCAGATAAACCTAAGGCATCTTCTGGAATAATTGTTCCATTTGTTAAAATTTCAAGGGTTAGTTTGTCAAAACCATCGTTGCTACCAACGCGAGCTGGTTCAACTTGGTAATTAACTTTTATCACTGGCGTATAGATTGAATCTACTGCAAGTGTACCAACTGGTGCATCATCTTTTTTATTCTGATCAGCTGGAACATAACCACGACCGCTATTCACAGTCAAAGTAGCTTTAAAGCTTGATCCTTCACCGATTGTAAAAAGATAATGATCAGGGTTTACAATTTCAATGTCACTATCCGTAAGAATATCTCCAGCAGTTACTTCTGCAGGACCTTCTACATCAAGTTCAATAATCTTTTCGTCTTGGACGTAAGATTTTACAGCGATCCCTTTAACGTTAAGAATGATTTGCATAACGTCTTCGCGGACACCTGGAACTGTATCAAATTCGTGCAATACACCTTCAATATTAATTGAAGTAACAGCAGCACCTGGAAGTGAGGCCAATAATACGCGACGAAGAGAGTTCCCCAGTGTTGTACCATAACCACGTTCAAGTGGTTCTACTACAAATACACCGTAATCTTTATTTTCATCAATTTTTGTTATATTTGGTTTTTCAAACTCAATCATTTGTTATACTCCCTCTGAAACGAAAAGCTGTGTAATTGTTGATGATTATACACGGCGACGTTTTGGAGGACGAGCACCATTGTGTGGCACAGGAGTCACATCGCGGATTGCAGTAACTTCAAGACCAGCAGCAGCAAGAGCACGAATAGCAGACTCACGACCAGAACCAGGACCTTTAACAGTAACTTCTACTGATTTAAGACCATGTTCTTGAGCTGATTTTGCAGCAGCTTCTGAAGCCATTTGTGCAGCAAATGGTGTAGATTTACGAGAACCTTTGAAACCAAGAGCACCTGCAGATGACCATGCAATTGCGTTACCATGCACATCAGTAATCATAACAATTGTGTTATTAAATGTTGCGTGAATATGAGCAATACCTGATTCGATATTCTTTTTCACACGACGTTTACGTGTTGGTTTAGCCAAGATTTTTACCTCCTTATTTTATTTTCTTATTTTTTCTTACCAGCAATCGCAACAGCTTTACCTTTACGAGTGCGAGCATTGTTTTTAGTGTTTTGTCCACGAACAGGAAGTCCACGACGGTGACGGATACCACGGTATGAACCGATTTCCATCAAACGTTTAATGTTCAAGTTCACTTCACGACGAAGGTCACCTTCTACTTTAATTGCGTCAACTTCACGACGGATAGCATCTTCTTGATCTGGTGTAAGGTCACGAACACGAATATCTTCAGAAACTCCTGCAGCAGCAAGAATTTTCTTAGATGTTGGAAGTCCAATACCGTATACATAAGTCAATGAAATTACTACACGTTTGTCATTTGGAATGTCAACTCCAGCAATACGAGCCATGTTTTCTCCTTTCTATCTTATCCTTGACGTTGTTTGTGTTTTGGATTTGCTGGGCAAATTACCATAACACGACCATTACGACGAATTACTTTACAGTATTCGCAAATTGGTTTGACCGATGGTCTTACTTTCATTTTTATCCCTCCAAGTTTTTCGATTATTTAAAGCGGTATGTGATACGTCCACGTGTCAAATCGTACGGACTCATCTCCACTGTAACACGATCTCCCGCTAAAATACGAATATAGTTTTTACGAATTTTACCAGAAACTGTTGCTAAAATCTGATGTCCATTTTCAAGTTCAACCGTAAACATAGCATTCGGCATTGTATCAACTACCTTGCCTTCTACTTCAATCACATCGTCTTTTGCCACGCAAAAGTACCTCCATAAATTTCGATTCATTCCTCTGAGCACAGAGGTAACAATTATAAGTCAGACTAATTCATTGTATCACTTGTTGTCAATTATTGCAAGCAACTAAAACGTTTTTATTTCAAATTCTCTAAGACTTTTTGGATATCCTTAAAGACGTCGTTAATATCTTGGTTTCCTTCGATATCATGGACTAAACCTTTTGCACGATAATGAGCAAGAATCGGCTCACCTTGAGCGATATTCACATCCAAGCGGCGTTTAACCGTTTCTGGTTTATCGTCCTCACGTTGGTAATAGTCTTCTTCCTTGTAATCAGCTGGTGGGTTGAATACTTTATGGTAGGTTTCACCTGTTTCACGGTGAATAATACGACCGCTCAAGCGTTCAAGAAGGCAAGATGGATCCACTTCGATGTTGATTACACCCTCAAGTTCAAGGCCAAGATCTACCAAAATTTGATCCAAAGCATGTGCTTGTTCAATCGTGCGAGGAAAACCGTCTAAAAGGAATCCTTTTTCCTTAATATCGTCTTGAGCCAAACGTTCTTTTACAATCCCGTTGGTTACATCATCCGGCACCAATTCACCTTTATCGATGAATGATTTTGCCAACACACCCATTTCGGTTTGATTGGCCATTGCAGCACGGAACATATCCCCTGTTGAGATATGTGCAACTTGAAATTGTTCTACAATTTTAGCTGCTTGCGTCCCCTTACCTGCTCCAGGCAATCCCATGATTAATAAATTCATAATCATTTGCTCCTTATTTTGTTTTTAAATAAGCCTGTTACAATTTAACAAACTTATTCAAAAACAAAATAGAAGGTTGACAATGTCAACCTAATTCTATTCTGTTGTATCCATGAAACCAATGTATTTGCGTTTCAATAAGTAACCTTCTAATTGTTTCATTCCTTCAATACCAGTCGAGATGATGATCAAGAGACTAGTTCCTCCGAGAGCAACTGTATCTGTCAGACCAAAGATATCCCGAGCAAGGATTGGAATAATGGTGATAAATCCAAGGAATAGAGAACCAACCGTAGCCAAACGTCTAAGAAGACGTGACATGTAGTCTTCTGTTCCCTTACCAGGACGCACACCTGGAATGTAAGCACCACTCTTTTGTAGATTTTCCGCAGTTTTTTCTGGGTTAATCTGTACAAATGTGTAGAAGAAAGTAAACAAAATGATTAGCAAAGCATACATTGCTACACCAGTAGGTGTATTGGTTGCTAACATAGATTGTGCTGTTCGAACCCATCCAGCATTGTAACCCATGGCACTAATGACCTGGAAAATTGCTGCCGGTGCAGCCGTGATCGAACTAGCAAAGATGACAGGAATAACTCCAGCTGGGTTTACCTTCAATGGAAGATATGAGCTAGATGGTGCTCCTTGTGCAATCTTAGTGTATTGGATTGGAATTTTATACTGAGCTTGTTCCACAAAGGTTGTGAAGTAAATGATCACTAATACCGCTAAGATTAACAGACCTACGAAAATTAGTGAATTAGTCAATTGTCCAGAACGAACGTTAACAAATGAATCTTCATAAACACCTTTGATCATCTCTGGAATTGAAGAAACAATCCCCGCAAAGATAATCATAGAAACACCGTTTCCGTATCCTTTGTCTGAAATCTGTTCTCCTAACCAGGTCACAATCATCGAACCTGTCGTTAAAATTGCACCAATTAAGATGTAGGTTTCAACGTTTGGTGTCGACACTAATTTAGCCTGTGACAAGGTGTGGAAAGTAGCTGTAATTCCAATGGATTGAACGAAAGCTAGAACCAAAGCGATATAACGTGTTGCCTGATTCAACTTTCTCCGTCCAACTTCTCCTTGTTTCCCCCACTCAACAAACTTTGGAAGCAAGTCCATTTGAAGGAGCTGAACAACGATGGAAGCCGTGATGTAAGGACTCACCCCTAGGGCAAAGACAGAGAAGTTTCTCATGGCATTCCCTGACACCAAGCTCATCATATTCAAGAAGGAAACATCTTGTAAGTTGTTAAGGATTTTCGCATTCACACCAGGAACCGTAATCGTGGTTCCGATTCGAAAAACAAGTATGATAAAAATGGTAAATAAAATTTTTGATCTTACTTGTTTTACCTTAAATGCATCTTTTAATAATTTAAAGAACATAGGTCACCCCTCTTAGATGACTTCTACTGAACCACCTTTAGCAGTGATAGCTTCTTCAGCTGATTTAGAGAATTTAGCTGCCTTAACAGACAATTTCTTAGTCAATTCCCCGTTACCAAGAATTTTAATCCCTGATTTTTCAGCTTTTACAATACCTGCTTCAACAAGTACAACTGGTGTTACTTCAGCACCATCTTCGAAGACGTTCAACTGATCAAGGTTTACAATAGCATATTCTTTAGCGTTGATGTTTGTAAATCCACGTTTTGGAAGACGACGGAACAATGGAGTTTGTCCACCTTCAAAACCAAGACGTACACCGCCACCGCTACGAGCTTTTTGACCTTTTTGACCACGGCCAGAAGTTTTACCATTACCAGATGAAGTACCACGACCAACACGGTTGCGGACTTTACGTGAACCTGCAGCAGGTTGTAATTCATGAAGTTTCATTATTTAATTTCTCCTCTTTTGTAAATTGCTAACGCATGCAATCAGGAAAAGGTGTCCCGACTACAAACTCGCCTATACTTATATTTAGTTTTAGGGGATGAGAAATTTCCCATACCCCTGAAAACCTTGTTCTATTATAAATAGATTATTTTACTTCTTCAACTGTTACCAAGTGAGATACTGCAGTGATCATTCCACGTACTGCTGGGTTATCTTCTTTAATAACAGAGCTGTTCAATTTGCCAAGTCCAAGTGCTACAACAGTTTTACGTTGTGACGGGATGCGTCCGATTGGAGACTTAGTCAAAGTAATTTTAATTTGAGCCATTTGAATCTCCTTTCTTAAGCCAAGTCAGAAACTGAAATACCACGAAGGGCAGCAACTTCTTCAGCGCGTTTCAATTGTTTCAAACCTTCAACAGTTGCACGAACAATGTTGATTGGAGTGTTTGATCCAAGTGATTTAGATGTTACATCTGCAATACCTGCCAATTCGACAACGGCACGAACTGCACCACCTGCAGCAACCCCAGCCCCTTCGACAGCTGGTTTCAACAATACACGAGCTCCACCAAATACTGATGTTACTTCGTGTGGAATTGTTGTTCCAACCATAGGAACTTCAATCAAGTTTTTCTTAGCATCTTCTACTGCTTTACGGATTGCTTCTGGTACTTCTTGAGCTTTACCTGTACCAAAACCAACACGTCCGTTACGGTCACCAACAACTACAAGAGCTGCAAAGCGAAGACGACGTCCACCTTTAACAACTTTTGTAACACGGTTGATGGCAACTACACGTTCTTCAAGTTCAACTGCATTGTCTTTAAATGCCATTTTCTAGTGTCCTCCTATTAGAATTTCAATCCGTTTTCACGAGCTGCATCAGCCAAAGCTTTAACACGTCCGTGATATAGATATCCACCGCGGTCGAACACCACTTCAGAAATACCTTTAGCAACTGCACGTTCAGCAACAAGTTTGCCGACAACAACGGCTTGTTCAGTTTTAGTTCCTTTTGAAACTTCTTTGTCAAGAGTTGAAGCGCTTGCGAGCGTTACACCCGCTACGTCATCAATTACTTGAGCGTAGATGCCTGTATTAGAACGGAATACGTTCAAACGTGGGCGATCAGCAGTTCCAGAGAGTTTTCCGCGAACGCGACGGTGGCGTTTTTGACGGATTTTATTTTTATCTGGTTTCGAAATCACAATTTTCACCTCTTAATTTTAAAATCATGTGCTAAGCACTGAGTTGGAAAATAGGTGGGTGGTTGATAGACAACCACTCAACATTATTTACCTGTTTTACCTTCTTTACGGCGAACGAATTCACCAACGTAACGGATCCCTTTACCTTTGTAAGGTTCTGGTGAACGAAGGCTACGTACGTAAGCAGCTGTTTGACCAACTACTTCTTTTGAAATTCCGCTGATAACGATAGTCGTTGGGTTTGGAAGTTCAAAAGTAATTCCTTCTGGAGCTTCAACTTCGTCTGGGTGAGATTTACCAACAGCCAAGACAAGTTTGTTTCCTTGAAGTTGTGCACGGTAACCAACCCCGCGCATTTCAAGTTCTTTCTTGAATCCTTCTGATACACCAACAACCATGTTGTTCAAAAGGGCACGAGTAGTTCCATGGATGGTTTTCATTTCTTTTGAATCGTTTGGACGGTGAAGAGTTACTTCAGTACCTTCCACACGGATTTCAATATCTTTTGAGAACTCACGAGTAAGTTCCCCTTTAGGTCCTTTTACAGTTACTACGTTGTCATTGTTAGTGAGTTCAACACCAGCAGGCAACACGATAACTTTATTACCAATACGTGACATGTTTTTATTCTCCTGTTAAATTGTCAGGCCATGACGGCCAGTTTTCACGGGGTTTAAATCTTTTTGATTTAAAAATTAATGTTTAGGTCTCAATTTCTAAGTGAATCGAGGCATCGTCTCGCAGGCATAACTTTGAGTTAGGCAAGAGACGATAACGAAGAGTCACAACGAAATTGGGAGCTAAATATTACCAAACGTAAGCGATAACTTCCCCACCAACGTTCTTTTGGCGTGCTTCTTTATCAGTAAGCAAACCTTCAGAAGTTGAAAGGATAGCAATTCCAAGTCCGTTAAGAACTTTTGGAAGATCTTCACGTTTTTTGTAAACACGCAAACCTGGTTTAGAAACACGTTTCAAGTTTGTGATAACTTTTTCACCGTTTGCTCCGTATTTCAAGAACACGCGGATGATTCCCTGTTTGTCATCTTCGATTACTTCAACGTTTTTTACAAAACCTTCGCGTTTAAGGATTTCAGCAATCCCTTTTTTGATGTTTGATGCAGGTACTTCAAGTACTTCGTGTTTTGCTTGGTTAGCGTTACGAATACGAGTTAGGAAGTCTGCGATTGGGTCAGTCATAACCATTTTATATTTCTCCTCTTACTAGTAGTTTGAAATTTTCACTTGCTAGTTAATGATTGAGCTAGGCTCAGAATATGTTTCTAGGTTTCAATTCCTAAGTGAGTCTAGGCATCTGCTTGCAGGCATAACTTGAGTTAGGCAAATGCAGATAACGACGATTCACGACGGGATTGGAAGCTAGAATTACCAAGATGCTTTAGTGACACCAGGAATTTGTCCTTTGTATGCCAATTCACGGAAGCAAACACGGCAAAGTTTAAACTTGCGGTAAACTGAGTGTGGACGTCCACAACGTTCACAGCGAGTGTATGCTTGAGTAGAGAACTTAGCTGGGCGTTTGTTCTTAGCAATCATAGATTTTTTAGCCATTAGTTTTACCTCCTATATTATTTTGCAAACGGCATACCAAGGCCAGTAAGCAATGCACGTGATTCTTCGTCTGTGTTCGCAGTAGTTACGATTACGATATCCAAACCACGAGTTTTATCAACATCATCAAAGTTGATTTCTGGGAAGATCAATTGTTCTTTCACACCAAGTGTGTAGTTTCCGCGTCCGTCAAATGATTTTGTTGGAACACCATGGAAGTCACGAACACGTGGAAGTGAAACTGAAACCAATTTGTCCAAGAATTCGTACATACGTTCGCCACGAAGAGTTACTTTCGCACCGATCGCTACACCTTCACGAAGACGGAAGCCGGCGATTGATTTTTTAGCTTTTGTGATAAGTGGTTTTTGACCTGAGATCAATGCCAATTCTTCAGCAGCTTTCTCAAGGTTTTTAGCGTTAGAAACAGCATCTCCAACACCCATGTTCAAAACGATCTTATCAACTTTTGGCACTGCCATAACTGATGAGTAGTTAAATTGTTCAGTCAAAGCTGGAACTACTTCATTAAGGTATTTTTCTTTTAAACGATTAGCCATTATACTTCTCCTTTCCTTCGTGATTAGTCAAGCACTTCGCCTGATTTTTTGTTATAACGAACTTTTTTGCCGTCTACGAATTTGTAGCCAACACGTCCAGCAACACCGTTCTTGTCCAAGACTTGAACGTTTGATACATGGATTGGAGCTTCTTTTTCGATGATAGCACCTTGAGGGTTTTCGTTATTTGGACGTTGGTGTTTCTTAACAAGGTTTACACCTTCAACAACAACTTTATTTACTTTTGGAAGAGCAGCAACGACTTTAGCTTCAACACCTTTGTCTTTACCAGCAATTACACGAACTTTGTCGCCAGTTTTTACAAACATTTTATTCTCCTTTTATTCTTACGCCCGTTGGGCACCCTGGCCAATGAGCCAGGGGACTGTGTTTGTGATTTTTATATTAAAGTACTTCTGGAGCAAGTGATACGATCTTCATGAAACCACCGTCACGCAATTCACGAGCGACTGGGCCAAAGATACGAGTTCCGCGAGGAGTTTTGTCTTCACGGATAATCACTGCAGCATTTTCGTCGAACTTGATGTATGAACCATCTTTACGACGAGCACCTGATTTAGTACGAACGATAACAGCTTTTACAACGTCACCTTTTTTAACCGCACCACCAGGAGTAGCTTGTTTTACAGATGCTACGATAACATCACCGATACCTGCGAATTTACGTCCTGAACCACCAAGAACTTTGATGGTCAAGATTTCGCGTGCACCACTGTTGTCAGCAACTTTCAAACGAGTTTCTGTTTGAATCATTTAAGTTTTCTCCTTTCAGGTCAGATTAGATGATGACCGCTTCTTCAACAACTTCTACAAGACGGAAGCGTTTTGTAGCTGAAAGCGGACGAGTTTCCATGATACGAACGATATCGCCTTCTTTGGCAACGTTGTTTTCATCATGTGCTTTGTATTTTTTAGAATAGTTGATACGTTTACCATAGACTGGGTGGTTACGTTTAGTTTCAACTACAACTGTGATTGTTTTGTCCATTTTGTCAGACACAACGCGTCCAACAAGAACTTTACGATTATTGCGTTCCATTGAAATTCTCCTTCCCTAGTCTATTATTTAGCTTCTGATTGAACAGTTTTGATACGAGCGATTTGTTTTTTCACTTCTTTCAAACGTCCAGTTTGTTCCAATTGACCAGCAGCTGCTTGGAAACGAAGTTCAAACAATTCTTTCTTCAATTCATTTTCACGCTTCGCGAGTTCTTCTTGAGAAAGACCACGAAGTTCTTTAACAAATTCTTTTACTTCTGTAAGTTTCATGACCTCTCCTTATTTTGCTTCACGTTTTACGAATTTACATTTAACTGGCAATTTGTGGCTTGCAAGACGAAGCGCTTCGCGAGCGATCTCTTCAGATACACCAGCAACTTCAAACATTACTTTACCACGTTTAACTGGTGCTACCCAACCTTCAGGTGCCCCTTTACCAGATCCCATACGTACCCCGATAGCTTTAGCGGTGTATGATTTGTGTGGGAAGATCTTGATCCAAACCTTACCACCACGTTTCATGTAACGAGTCATGGCAATACGAGCAGCTTCGATTTGGCGGTTAGTGATCCAGTGGCTAGTTGTAGCCTGAAGACCGTATTCACCGAATGATACTTCTTTTCCACCTTTGGCTTCACCGCGCATTTTACCACGGAATTCGCGACGGTGTTTTACACGTTTAGGTACTAACATTGGTTATTTACCTCCTTTAGCGTCTTTACGAGCTGGAAGAACTTCACCACGGTAGATCCATACTTTAACACCAAGTTTACCGTAAGTTGTATCTGCTTCTTCCCAAGCGTAATCGATGTCTGCGCGAAGTGTGTGGAGTGGAACTGTACCTTCAGAATATCCTTCAGCACGGGCGATATCTGCACCGTTCAAACGACCTGATACTTGAGTTTTAATTCCTTTAGCTCCAGCGCGCATAGTACGTTGGATCGCTTGTTTTTGAGCACGACGGAAAGCCACACGTTGCTCCAATTGACGAGCAATTCCTTCACCAACAAGGTGAGCATCCAAGTCAGGACGTTTGATCTCGATGATGTTGATGTGAACTTGTTTACCTGTCAATTTGTTAAGAGCTGCACGAAGTGCATCGACGTTTGCTCCACCTTTACCGATAACCATACCTGGTTTAGCAGTGTGAAGTGAAACGTTAACTTTGTTTACTGCGCGTTCGATTTCAATAGTAGAAACCGCTGCGTCAGCTAATTCTTTTTGAATAAATTTGCGGATTGCAAGATCTTCATGAAGGTAATCCGCGTATTCTTTTTCAGCATACCATTTGGCATCCCAATCACGGATGATGCCGACACGCATTCCAATTGGATGTACTTTTTGACCCACGATGTTACCTCCTTATTTTTCTGTCACAACCACTGTGATGTGGCTTGTGCGTTTGTTGATTGGTGAAGCTGAACCTTTCGCACGTGGACGGAAACGTTTCATAGTTGGTCCTTCATTTGCGAATGCTTCAGATACTACCAAGTTTGCTTTTTCCAAACCAAAGTTGTTTTCAGCGTTTGCTACTGCTGAGTTCAATACTTTTAAGATGATTTCAGCTGCTTTGTTTGGAGTGAATTTCAAGATTGCTACTGCATCGGCTACGCTTTTACCACGGATGTTGTCAAGAACAAGACGTGATTTACGAGGTGAAACACGCACTGTACGAGCCATTGCTTTAGCTGAAGTAATTTCTGCCATTTATGTTCTCCTTATTTTCTACGTGTCTTCTTGTCATCTGCAGCGTGACCTTTGTAAGTACGAGTTGGTGCAAATTCACCAAGCTTGTGACCTACCATGTCTTCTTGGATGTAAACCGGTACGTGTTTACGTCCATCATAAACTGCGATAGTGTAACCAATGAAACTTGGGAAGATCGTTGAACGACGTGACCAAGTTTTGATAACTTTTTTCTTTTCGTCATTAGCTTGAGCTTCAACTTTTTTCATCAAATGCTCATCGACGAAAGGTCCTTTTTTAAGACTGCGTCCCATTTTATTATTTTCTCCTTTAAATATAGTACCACAGCGGCTTGCGCTCCCAAGGAGCGCTACCGAGCTGGCGGATTCTCTAGCCACTTAAGCGACTAGTTTAAAATTATTTCTCGTTGCGACGACGAACGATAAGTTTGTCAGATTTCGCTTTCTTGTTACGAGTTTTAAGACCAAGAGCAGGTTTGCCCCATGGAGTTGATGGTGCTTTACGACCAACTGGTGCTTTACCTTCACCACCACCGTGTGGGTGATCATTAGGGTTCATTACAGAACCACGAACTGTTGGGCGGATACCTTTCCAACGGCTACGTCCTGCTTTACCAAGGTTAACAAGTCCATGTTGTTCATTTCCGACAACACCAACTGTAGCACGGCAAGTACCAAGGATCATACGAACTTCACCTGATTGAAGACGAACAAGAACATATTTACCTTCAGAACCTAACACTTGAGCAGAAGCTCCAGCAGCACGTACCAATTCTCCACCACGACCTGGTTTCAACTCGACGTTGTGGATCAAAGTACCAACTGGGATGTTAGCAAGTGGAAGAGCGTTTCCGACTTTGATATCTGCTTCTGGACCTGAAACGATACGTTGACCAACTTCAAGACCTTTTGGAGCGATGATATACGCTTTCACACCGTCAGTGTAGTGTACCAAAGCGATGTTTGCAGAACGGTTTGGATCGTACTCAATTGTTTTTACAACTGCTTCAACGTTGTCTTTGTTACGTTTGAAGTCGATCAAACGGTAATGACGTTTGTGTCCACCACCTTGGTGACGAACTGTGATACGTCCGTTGTTGTTACGACCTGCTTTGCTCTTCAATGAAACAAGCAAAGATTTCTCTGGTGTGCTTGTTGTGATTTCAGCGAAATCCAAAGAAGTCATATTACGGCGACCGTTTGTTGTTGGTTTATAAACACGAATTCCCACGATATTTCCTCCTTAGATTATTCAGCTTCAGTAGCGAACAACTCGATTGCTTTTGAATCAGCTGTAAGCGTGATGATAGCTTTTTTAGTTTTTGAAGTAAAACCAGTGTAACGTCCAACACGTTTTGCTTTTGGTTTTACATTTACAGTGTTCACATTCGCAACTTTCACACCTTCAAAGGCAGCTTCAACAGCTTGTTTGATCAAAAGTTTGTGAGCGCGAGTGTCAACTTCGAATACATATTTGCCTGCTTCAAGTTGAGCCATTGACTTTTCAGTGATAACAGGTTTTTTGATAACATCATACAAATTCATTATGCAAGAACCTCCTCGATTTTAGAGATAGCTGCTTGAGTAACAAGAAGTTTGTCACTATTTGCGATGTCAAGAACACTTGCAGTTGTAGCAGTCGCAACTTTCACGTTTGGAAGGTTACGAGCTGAAAGAGCTGCGAATTCGTTTCCTTCTTCAAGAATAACAAGGACTTTAGAATCGATGCTCAAAGCTGCAAGAACTTTTGCAAATTCAGCAGTTTTTGGAGCTGTAAATTCAAGAGAATCAACGGCTACAAATTTGTTTTCAGCAACTTTTTCTGAGTAAACAGATTTAAGCGCAAGGCGACGAACTTTTTGAGGAAGTTTGTACGCATAGCTACGTGGAGTTGGTCCGAAGACGATTCCACCACCACGCCATTGTGGAGAGCGGATAGAACCTTGACGAGCACGTCCAGTTCCTTTTTGACGCCATGGTTTGCGTCCACCACCTGAAACGGCAGAGCGGTTTTTAACTGCGTGAGTTCCTTGACGAAGGCTAGCACGTTGGCTGATGATTACATCAAATACAACTGCTTGGTTTGGTTCGATACCAAAGATCGCATCGTTAAGAACAACTTCGCCCGCTTGTTTACCAGTTTGGTCGAATAATGTTACATTTGCCATTTTGACTGTATTCCCCTTTCCTTATTATTTACCAGCTTTAACTGCTGACTTGATAGTGATAAGAGATTTCTTAGCACCTGGTACGTTACCTTTGATAAGGATAACGTTCTTTTCTGGAACAACTTGTACAACTTCAAGGTTTTGAATGGTTACACGATCGCCACCCATACGTCCTGCAAGGTTTTTACCTTTGAATACGCGGTTAGGTGCAACAGGTCCCATAGAACCTGGACGACGGTGGTAACGAGAACCGTGAGCCATAGGTCCACGTGATTGTCCGTGGCGTTTGATAACACCTTGGAAACCTTTACCTTTAGAAGTACCAGTTACATCAACAATGTCTCCAGCTTCGAAAGTATCAACTGTGATTTCAGCACCAACTTCTAAGCCTTCAACGTTTTTGAATTCACGAATGAAGCGCTTAGGAGCCGTGTTAGCTTTTGCTACATGTCCTTTAGCAGGTTTGTTACTCAATACTTCGCGTTTGTCATCGAAACCAACTTGGATAGCGTTGTAACCATCTGTTTCAACAGTTTTAACTTGAAGAACAACGTTTGGAGTTGCTTCGATAACTGTTACAGGGATCAATTCGCCAGCTTCAGTGAAGATTTGAGTCATTCCCACTTTTTTCCCTAAGATTCCTTTTGTCATGAGAAAATAGTTCCTTTTCTATAATTTTTTATTCAAAAAGTTTTTAACGAGCGTTTTTCATGCTCAATGTATCAAGCTTTAGATTAAAGTTTGATTTCTACGTTTACACCACTTGGAAGATCCAATTTCATCAAAGCGTCAACTGTTTTTTGAGTTGGGTTGATGATGTCGATCAAACGCTTGTGTGTACGCATTTCGAATTGTTCGCGAGAATCTTTGTATTTGTGAGTCGCACGAATGATTGTGTAGAGGCTACGCTCAGTTGGAAGTGGGATTGGACCCGCAACTTGTGCACCTGTACGAGTAGCTGATTCTACGATTTTTGCAGCCGCTGTGTCAAGTGTACGGTGTTCGTACGCTTTCAAACGGATGCGGATTTTTTTGTTTGCCATCTTTTTCTCCTTTTCGTCTATTTAAGATAATAGGCTAGCTCCACAAGAAAACCGACATGCGTTGCGTGGCAATGCAACCGAGCGTGTCGCAACCTCTTGCATCAAAGCTAATAGCTGTTTTTCACAGCACCATAGTAGTTTAACACAATGAAAGGCTCAATGCAAGGGATTTGAACAGATTTTTTTCGTTTTTTTAATGAAAGTGTTTTCGAAAGAAATAGAGTACTAAAAAAGTTGCTATTATATAGAAAAAAGGAGCACGATGGAACAAATTTATATCCAAATTTGTTCTGTCTCGCTCCCTCACAGTTGATTGGGTTATCTTCGGAGCTTCATAAGCTCCAAGGATAGCAATCAACCACTGCGTCTAGCAGTGGTTTCTATTATTCTCAGATGGCTGTAGTCTTTTCTCCAGCCTTTGTTCTTTATATGTAGCTCTTCCTAGAAATTCCGACCTGATTTGTTATAGCCATATTTTTCGACGAAATGCTCACGGAATTCTAAGAGATTGTCATCCATGATCGCTTGACGGACCTGCTTCATGAGGTTGATCAAGAAATAGAGATTGTGGTAGCTAGTCAAGCGGATCCCAAAGGTCTCATCCGCCTTGAGGAGGTGGCGGAGATAGGCCCGGGTGTAATTCTTACAAGTGTAGCAATCACATTCGTGATCTAGCGGCGTAAAGTCTTCAGCAAATTGCGCATTTTTCACCACCAGGCGTCCTTGACTGGTCATGCAGGTACCATTTCGCGCAATCCGCGTTGGCAAGACACAGTCAAACATATCCACTCCACGAATTACCCCATCGATTAGACTGTCTGGAGCTCCCACTCCCATCAGGTAGCGAGGCTTGTTCTCCGGCAAGAGGGGAGTTGTAAAATCAAGCACCGCATTCATTTCTTCATGGCTTTCTCCAACAGCTAACCCACCGATAGAATATCCTGGGAAGTCCATGCTGACCAGATCACGGGCAGACTGACGGCGCAAATCTTCAAAGCCAGCCCCTTGTACAATCCCGAAAAGTCCTTGATCGTGAGGGCGACGGTGAGCCTTAAGACCACGCTCTGCCCAACGGCTGGTCCGTTCGATTGATTTTTTCACATAATCATAGGGTTGATAGAACTGAGGACATTCATCAAAGGACATCATGATGTCGCTTCCTAGATTATTTTGGATGGAGATGGCCTTTTCTGGAGAGAGGAACATTTTCGAGCCGTTGAGGTGGTTTTTAAAGGTTACCCCTTCTTCAGTAATATTGCGGGTATCCGCTAGTGAATAAACCTGGAAACCTCCACTGTCTGTCAAAATTGGCTGGTCCCAGTTCATGAATTGATGCAGCCCTCCTGATTTTGCGACCAAGTCATCCCCTGGACGAAGCCAGAGATGGTAGGTGTTGGCCAAGATAATTCCTGAACCCATTTCCTTGAGCTCTTCTGGCGATTGGGTCTTAACGGTTGCCTGAGTCCCTACAGGCATAAACATTGGGGTTGGAAAGGTTCCGTGAGGGGTAATAATTTCTCCCAAGCGGGCACCTGTATGCTTTTCTTTTTTGATCAAGCGATATTGAATCGGTGAATCTGTCATGGTTACCTCCGTACTGGGAAAGACAGTCCCAGCCTTCTTATTCCTGTCACAGGTTCTCCTGTGAGCACCTGTACGATTGTACCAAATTTTACCAGCTCTGTCACGGACTTGTGTTATAATAAAGGGTACCACTACCATGAAAGAGGACATTATGAATATCAAATTGGTTCGCGCTCAAGCCCGGCAACTGCAATTGCAACACCCTATGGTCTTCTCCTACTTCGCCTTGCCAACTTTCCTGACAATTCTTGCAAGTTACATTTTGACAGGGACAGACATCACTGAAACACTTGCTCACATGGAACTCAGAGAAGGGATGCTCTTTCTTCTAAGCCGACAGATTTTCCCTGCCATCATTGGATTTATCCTTTCTTTCCTCTATTTAGGAGCAACCTTTCGCTTTTTAATGTCTGCCTCTAACAAGGGAGAAAAGAACTTTACTATCTTCACCATCTTTCAGAGCCAATATTTTACACCAGCATTTTTGACGCTATTCATTAAGCAAGTTATTCTATCTTTGTGGGGGAGTCTCCTCTATGGGAGTCAGCTCCTCTTAACGGTAGTCAGCTATCAAGTTCTCACTATCAATGAATCCTTCTCCTCTACCTCTCCCCTTAGAGCGGATACTCCAGAAGTTCAAGCGATTCTCAAGTTAGCGCCAACAATGACGACTGGACTCTTAATGGCTCTGGTTGGCCTCCTGCTCTTCCTCCCTTTTTATTATCAGTATAGTTTGGTCGAGTTGATCCTGTATAGTCGACTGATGACAGGAACCTATGACGGTCCCATGTCTATCCTCCGTCAAAGTAAGGAAGAGATGAAAGGTTTTAAGAGCCACCGCTTTGTTCTTGATTTGAGTCTGATCGGTTGGCAACTTCTATCATTTTTCACTTTAGGAATTGCTAATTTCTATGTCAAACCTTATGCAACCAGTTGCCAAATCGTCTTTTACCATACCCTCCTTCAAAAACGGATGCAGGCGGGCAGTCGCTTTCAGCAAAAGGCGCCGGATCTACCTAAGTCTAACCCACTCGATTAACAAAGAAAACAAGAGAACCCACCTTCGATTGGAGCTATTCTCCAAAGCACTAGGTGGGTTCTTTATTCTCTATAAGGAAATCACTCCTCATTTATTTTACCCCTTGTATCATCTTCATCACTGGATGAAATAGACGAGGTTCTGAGATGGATCAAAGACTATTCTTCTCCCAAGACCAAACGAGTATGCTCACGTTTGATACAGCGGTTCATGACAATATCTTCTCGTCCAGCTCCACGAAGGATTTCTTCTGCTTCTTGATTTTCCAGCTCCAATTGAGCCCAGAAGATCTTCGCATCCGTCTCAATAAAATCACGCGCTACATCTGGCAAAAACTCACTGCGACGGTATACATCCACGATATCTACTGGGAAAGGAATTTCCTGCAAGCTGGCATACACCGTCTCCCCAAGGATCTGGCCTCCAGCTGCACGAGGATTGACGGGAATAATCCGATAGCCCCGCTCTTGCATCTCCTTACTAACACGATGGCTGGTCGTCTCTTCACGGTCAGATAGTCCGACTACAGCGATAATCTTGCTGGTTTCTAGATAATGTTTGACAATGCCATCACTAGGATTGCGAAATGAATAAGCCATTTGAATCTCCTTTTTATCTATTTCTTGCTATAACAATTTGGATAGCACTAGACGTGCTTTTCCGACCCTCAATCTTATTTAGCTTCATACCAGGTTTGCCCTTCGTTCTCATCAGCTTCCAGTGGAACCGCTAGCTCAATAGCAGATTCCATGGTCTCTTTGACCAACTGCTTGATCTTGGCCAACTCTTCTTTTGGTACCTGCAGAACGATTTCATCGTGGACCTGAAGAAGCATCTTGGCCTTGTATGCCCCTGCTTCTAGCGCTTGGTCTAGTTGGATCATGGCAATCTTTAAGATGTCTGCTGCCGATCCTTGGATTGGTGAGTTGATGGCTGTCCTTTCCGCAAATCCTCGAATATTGAAGTTGCGAGAGTTGATATCTGGAATTTCCCGACGACGCTTGAAGAGGGTTTCTACATAGCCCTTGTCACGTGCTTCCCGCACCACTCTCTCCATATAATCCTTGATGCCCGGGTAGCGTTCAAAGTAGGTCTCAATGTAGGCTTTAGCTTCTTTTCGACTGATCCCTAGGTTGTTAGACAGTCCAAAATCGGAAATTCCATAAACCACGCCGAAGTTTACTGCCTTGGCATTGCGACGGTCATTTGGTGTCACATCTTCTGGCTTTTCAATATTGAAGACCCGCATAGCAGTCGATGTATGGATATCTGCCCCATGCTTGAAGGCATCAATCAAATGCTCATCGCCCGAAATATGGGCCAAGACGCGCAATTCGATTTGTGAGTAGTCCGAGCTGAGCAAGACACTGTTTTCCTCTTCTGGAACAAAAGCCTTACGAATGAGACGACCTTGTTCCAAACGGACAGGGATGTTTTGCAGGTTGGGATCCACACTAGACAAACGGCCTGTCTGCGTCAAGTCTTGCACATAGCGGGTATGGATTTTCCCATCTTCCAAAATCCAGTCTTGAAGCCCGATGACATAGGTCGACTGAATCTTAGCAATCTGGCGGTATTCGAGAATCTTAGACACAATCGGTGCAATTGGAGCCAGGCGTTCCAAAACATCAACAGCAGTCGAATAACCAGTTTTGGTCTTTTTGGTATATTCAAGAGGGAGTTCCAATTTTTCAAAGAGGATGACCCCCAATTGTTTTGGAGAATTGATATTGAACTCTTCTCCTGCTAACTCGTAGATTTCTTGGGTCAGGCGCTCCAAGACTGCTTCGTTTTCCACCTGCATGTCTTGGAGGGTCTGGCGTTCTACCTTAATCCCCGCGATTTCCATCTTGGCCAAAACAGCTGCTAGTGGTTGCTCCATATCATAGAGCAAATCTAGTTGGTCATGGGCTTGCAACTGCTCCATCATGGGCTCTTCCGTATCTAGTAGAACAGCGACTTTTTGTGCCAAATGCTCTAATAAGACCGCCTTTTCTGGAATGGCTTTTTTGGCCCCCTTGCCATAAACCACTTCGTCGAGCGGTAGCGCAATCTGGCTATAGAGGCTCGCAATAGTTGAAATTTCATTGTCCTCTACGGTCGATAAGAGATACTTGGCCAACCGACTATCAAAAGCCGGCTTTTGCAAGGTAATGCCCAAGTGGCTGAGCAAGACCTTGGCCCGCTTGAAATCATAAACCTTGAGGGGCGTTTTTTCAAGAAATTCTTTAAAAATCGGTGTTTGTAAAAGACCAGTATCTGTACTCGCGTAGAGCTGACCTTTTGTTCCCCATGCAAAACCGATAATCGGTTCTGTATGGTAATTGTCTCCAAAGATCTCAAAATGGAAGAAACTATCTTCTGTGAGCATATCCGAGGTGACCTGCTCTACCTCCGTGTAGCTAATGGTTACGGGAGCAGCTTCTTCTCCTCCTAGATCCAAGGCCTGACGGAGTTGCTTGAAGCCCATCTCCTCATAAAACTTAGCCAGATTTTCAAGATGGGGACCTGTATAGGTGATATCGTCCAGGCCAATCTCAATAGGTGCATTGGTATCGATGGTCGCAAGGGTCTTGGACAAGTAAGCCTGCTCCTTGTCGTTGATGAGATTTTCCTTCATTTTAGAAGGCTTCATCTCGTCAATATGCTCGTAAATGCCATCAAGAGACCCGTACTCTAGGAGTAGTTTGATCCCGGTCTTTTCTCCAATCTTGGTAACACCTGGGATATTATCCGACTTATCTCCCATCAAGGCCTTGAGGTCGATAAATTGCTCCGGTGTCAGCCCCATCTTTTCTTTCAGATAGGCTGGAGTGAATTCTTCAAACTCTGCCACTCCTTTTTTAGAGATTTCAACCACCGTATTGTCATCCGTTAGCTGGATCAAGTCCTTGTCCCCAGAGACAATAGTGACTTCAAAGGGCACCGAGGTGGCTTCTGCCATCTTATCTAGCGTTCCAATAATGTCATCCGCTTCATACTGGGCCAGCTCATAATGGCGAATTCCCAGATGGTCTAATTGCTCGCGAATGAAAGGGAACTGCTCGCGGAATTCATCTGGTGTCTTTGCCCGCCCCCCTTTGTAGTCGGCATACATCTCCGTCCGGAAGGTGGTCTTTCCTGCATCAAAGGCGACGAGAACATGGGTTGGTTGGATGCGCTCCAAGAGATGGCTTAACATGAGATTAAAGCCATAGACCGCATTGGTATGCAACCCATTTGCATTTTTAAAGCGATCGATTTGATTATAAAGTGCGAAAAAGGCACGAAAAGCGACGGAAGAGCCGTCGATGAGTAGTAATTTATTCTTTTTTTCCATAGGCCTATTATACCACGAATCACAAGGTCTCTGGTACATAAAAACTCTACCCTTGCGGGTAGAGTCTTCTTTAGGAGTTTCTTATGAAAAATTGAAGAGAAGTGTTTACTCGCCGTAACAAGAACCTTGTTGTGGCATTTTCTTAAAACGTTTTGGATAATTTACTGAGATTTTCATTTTCTGTACCTCATTTCTTATTGGATGAGTACAGTATACAAGAGAAACCTAAACGATTTCTTATAGAAAGCTTCAAGAAAACTAAAAGTTGAGTGCGGAAGGCGTGGTTGGTGTTTCCTGCAGACCGGTAGCTGAAGATGAAGTCTTTATCATCGTAGACCCAAGAGAAGGAATGAAAAAACTCTCCCACTTCCGAAAGAGTTGACAGTTAACCAAGCAGAAGAAAGCTGGCTAAGGCGACTATCGCTGGCCCACCCTGAGTCAAGATAATTTTTTTATTAGAAGTCACAGCACCATAAGCTGCTACACCAATAATAAAGAACAGAAAGATCACGACAATTTCACTATTTTTAGCTATAAAGAGGCCATAGAGGAGAAAGACACCAATCAGAGCATTATAAATGCCTTGGTTTTTGAAGAGGACCGTCACAGATGGACGAGTCAATTCTTCCTGATCCATATTAAAGACACGGCTAGTCGAGGCCGAGTGGGTTGCCACACTCTCTAGATAAAAAATATAAAAATGTTCGAAAGCAGCAAAGCTTGCAAAAACAATAGTTAGGACGGAAATATCATTCTCCTTTTAAAATGTCATTTGTTCGAGACCATATACCAACTTTTCGAGTAAGTCATTCAACTGATTCCGCTCTTTTTTAGAGAGAATCTGATCCATCTAGGCTTTTACCTGTAGATGATGCGCTGGAGGATGGACCAACAACCGATCTCTGGCAAGCTCCGTCAGTTCCACCACAACCTCCCTTTGATTTTCTGGATTGCGACTACGAGTAACATAGCCCCCAGCCTCTAAGACCTTGAAGTGGCGGGTTAAGGCTGCAGGGTCAATCGCTAGTTTCTCCTGAAGGGCCGCTTGGCTACACGGCGCTTCTGTCAATAACAACTGAAGCATCTGATAACGGGTCAGACTAATACCCAATTGTTTTTCAAATAATTGGGTCGAAGACTGATCAGCTAGCTTCAACCGATAAAGCAAGTCATGCATTTCTGCCATTCCCTCTCTCCGATCCGTTTGTTGATTCATCAATAATTGACTTGTCAAGTATGTCATTTAAAAAAAGTCGAGGCAAGAAATTTGCTCCCCTCAAACGAAATTATCTCCTCCTCAGAAAAGCAAAGTAAAAGACCACCGGATTTGGTGGCCTTTTAGGGAGATTATTATGAAAAAGAAAAGTTTTAGGATTTCATAAACAAAGTTAGGAGGTCTTTGTTTATGGTTTTATTATATCGGATTTACCTTAAAGATTTCTTAAGGAATTGTTTCATTTTCAAAACAAATTGTTTACGGATTCTTTTCATAGCGCTATTTCAGCAACAAAGAAGTCTTGCTTTGTTAAATAAGTTAACTTTTTTCTTGTTTAAAATAGAGACGAATCTCATCCAAACGATGAATCGTATGATTCACATCCGGTTTGTAATCCAAAAAATTAATACTCCCGATTCCTGCATTGTCTGCCAAATCAACATCCAAGGTTCGATCACCAATATAATACGTTTCACTCCGATCCAGCTGGTACTTGTCCACTAGGTAATTGACTCCTTCTGGATCTGGCTTTCTCCTAAAGCCATTGTCTGTTGTAACGACCTCTTGGAAATAGGATAGAATCCCTAAATCTTCCAGAATTGGGTAGGCGTTCTTCCCCTTGTGGGTATAGACGAATTGAACAATCCCTTCCTCTTTCGCCCAAGCTAAAATGTCTCTAGCTCCTGGCATTAGATGGACCTGGGCATTTTTCTCACGCAGACTAGAAGCGCGATAGCGATTCATCTCTTCTGCATCCAAGTCATTTTCTCTAGCCACTTCTTCAAGAAGAGCTTGGACAGACTGATTGAGAATAAAGGCATAGACCGCTTCCCGGTCAAAGTCTATAGAGTAATGGGCATAAGTTTCAGCAATTCCATCCAAAATAGCTTCATAAGAGTCTAAAAGCGTCCCATCCAAATCCCAAATAAAAGCTCGTGTCATAGGTCTTATTCCTTCCATTTTCGATGATAGAGTGTTTTTAAGAAAAACCAGCGAAATCCATTGTCCAAGAGGGTACCTGCCCAAATACCTGGTAAGCCCCATCCAAGGACAACCCCCATCAGATAACCAGAGCCAATCCGTATCACCCACATACCGATCGTGGTTGCATAAAAAGGAAGGCGGGCATTCCCCAGACCTTGCCAAACTGCCGTATAGATGACGGTCCCAGCTGTCAAAGGTGTCCCGAGTAAGGAAAACAAAATGACAGACAAGGAGGCGGCAAGGGCCCCTGGATCCATGGTGTAAAGGGCTGTTAAAGGACTTCCAAATAAGAAGATAGTCAGGGCGAGAGGAAACATGGAGAGAAAGGAGAGCCAGAAACTACGATTGGTGATTTGCTTGATACCTTGCCAATCATTCTGCCCCAAACTTTTGGCGACCAACATGACTGTCGCGGTCGCAATCCCAAAAGCCGGCATATAGTTGAACTGGGTCAAGACTTCCCCAATGGCATTCCCAGCTACCGCTCTGGTCCCAAAAACAGCCACCATAGCAATGATGACAATATCCCCCGCTCGCATCATGAGGCGTTCACCAGCAGCAGGCAAGGCTAGGGAGAGCAAGTCTCGATCCAAGCCCCAACAAAAAGGAGCGAAGGGTAGTTGAACTTGACGCCAGAGCAAGTAGGTCCCTAAGAGGCGAGAAAGAACCGTTCCTAAGGCAGCCCCAGCTATGCCCAATCCAAAAACAAATATCAGGATACTCGATAACAGAGCATTCAACACATTGGTCAACAAGCTGACATACATGGGTGTCCGCGGATTGTGGACCACACGAACTAGGGCTCCAAAAGTCGTCATCAGCCCCAAAAGCAAAATACTTCCTCCGACAAGCGATAAGTAAATCCCTCCTGCTTCTGCAACGGCTGCTTCGACCCCCAAGAAGGCAATCAATTCCTTGCCAAAACAGAGGGATAAAGTCCCTAAAACAAGACTTAATAAAACCGTTACTTTGATAGACTCAGTAGCTTGACGAGCAATGGCCTTCTGATCTTTTTGCCCCATACTTTTGGACAAAAGACTCACGACCGCTGCTCCAAGAGCGATAAAAATAGCTTGGTAAATCGTAATGATATTGCCTGCAACGGATACACCCGAGACAGCAACCAAACCCAACTGAGCGACCAAGTAGCTATCTACCATCCCCATGAGCATTTGGAGAAAATTTTCTCCGATGGCTGGAAGGGCAATCCTTAAAATTTGTCGATCTACTTGTTGTTGACGAGACACACTTTCCTCCTGATGAAAAGAAACTCAGTTAGTTTCCCAACCGAGTTTACTTCCTCTCTTTTAAAGTCCTAGATAAGTTTCTACTGCAGACTGCATCTCTGCTGCTGCAACAGTTGTCTTGTGACGAACTGGAGCTGTTTCAAGACCATCCACTGCTGGTGGCAAGGCAACGCCTGAAATCTCATGCAACTGTGCCAAGGCTTCAAAGTCGCTAAGTCCTGATTTTCCAGTTACAGCTTCTACTGCAACTACTGGGAACTTGTATGGACTAGCAGTTGATGCAATCACGGTCTTGGTCGCATCACCTGTCGCTGCTTGGTATTTTTTATATACGGCTGAGGCAACTGCTGTATGAGGATCCTCAATATAAGAATCTGATTCGTAAACACGTTTGATTTCTGCAGCTGTTTCTGCTTCAGTCGCATATTCAGCCGCAAAAAGGTCAAGAATCTCCGCATCAAAATCAATCAACTCATACTGACCTTGGCTATTCAAAGCATTCATAAGTTCAGCTGTCTTAACCGCATCATTTCCCAAAAGATGGAAAATCAAGCGCTCCAAGTTTGAAGAGACCAAAATATCCATAGATGGACTAGTGGTTACCTTAAACTCACGCTTCTTGTCATAGACACGAGTTTTAAAGAAGTCTGTCAAGACATTGTTATCATTTGAAGCACAGATCAACTTGCCAACTGGTAGGCCGATTTGTTTAGCATAAAAGGCAGCCAAGATATTACCGAAGTTTCCTGTCGGTACGGTGAAGTTAACCTTGTCACCAGCCTTAATCTCACCAGTTTTAACAAGCTGAGCGTAGGCATAAACATAATAGACAATCTGTGGGACCAAACGACCGATATTCATAGAGTTAGCTGATGAAAATTGCATCTTGTTGGCTGCCAATTTTTCACGTAGTTCAACATCATTGAACATCTGTTTCACATTAGTCTGAGCATCATCAAAGTTTCCATCAATAGCGATGACATGCGTGTTGTCCCCAGTTTGCGTGGTCATCTGCAATTCTTGTACCTTGCTGACACCGTCTTTTGGATAAAAGACGATAATTTCAGTCCCTGGTACATCCGCAAATCCTGCCATAGCAGCTTTTCCAGTATCTCCAGATGTCGCTGTCAAGATGACAATCTTGTTTTCCAAACCGTGTTTCTTGGCAGCAGTTGTCATAAAGTATGGCAAGATAGACAAGGCCATATCTTTAAAGGCAATGGTTGAACCGTGGAACAATTCCAAGTTGTATTGGCCATCCAGCTTAACAAGAGGGGCAATGGCCGGAGTGTCAAATTTGCTGTCATAGGCATTGGTGATACAGTAGTCTAACTCTTCTGCTGTAAAGTCATCCAAAAAGGCTGACAAGACCAGTTTCGCAACTTCTTGGTAAGAAGCGTCTTTTAATATGCCAAAGTCCAAGTCCACCTTTGGATAGCTCACTGGAGTGAACAAGCCACCATCAGTAGCCAAACCTTGCAAAATCGCCTGGCTGGCTGTAACAGTATTTTTCGCATCACGCGTTGATTGATAAACTAATGTCATGTAAATTTCCTCATTCTGTTCCTTCACTGTACGGGCTAGACTGTTCTAGCTTTTGTACAATCTATTCCATTATACCATGAATTCTTCTGAATTTTATCAGTGAGAATGAAATTGTCTGAAAAAGAGCTCCCTTCTTGCAAACTGAAAAACAACGAAAACCTCTCTTCATCGATTTATCTGCCTCCCGACTCTCGCTACTCTCTTTTCACTTGTTCATAGGATTCCTTGCCATCATTGAGCTTGTCCCAGATGACGACTTTTCCTTCTTTGAGGGACTGTTGGACATCGATGATCCGCTGGTTGGAAGAGCCACGAAACTGCAACATCAGGTTGCGTTTGCTCTTATCATAGCGACCATCCACCAAGATATCAATCAATGATAACAGTTCCAGTTTGTCGGGTGTCTCCAGCATCATTTCTTCCCAGGTGTAGCCGGTCCAAGACCAGATATCTTTGTCAGGGAGTTCTCTTTTCACCCGCTTGACCAAGGGTAGCAGGATGCCAGTGTTGAGAAAAGGTTCACCCCCAAGCAGGGTCAAGCCCTGAACATAGGGTTGGGCCAAATCCTCCATGATCTGCTCTTCCAACTCTTTGGTGTAGGGAATTCCTGCATTGAAAGACCAGGTGGCTACATTGTAACAGCCCTCGCAGTGAAACATGCATCCTGCCACATAAAGGGAGTTGCGCACGCCTTCGCCATCGACAAAATTAAAAGCCTTGTAGTCGATGATGCGCCCTTGACTCAGTTCCTCGCTTTTCCATTCGCCTGGTTTTGGTGTATTCCATGTCATCCTTCTACTCCACCTCTATCCAATAACGCTCCGTTCCATTTCGAACATCCTCCAACTGGCCACCGTTAGCTAAGATAACAGCTCGACTAGCCGGATTGTCCATACTGCAGGTCACCAGAGCACGATGGATGTTCTTCTCCTTAGCTACTTGAAGACCTTGACGGAGAGCTTCCTTGGCATAGCCCTTGCCCTGTTCAGAGGGACGAATGGAATAGCCAATATGGCCAGCATAATTCAGCAACCCCTCATTCAGTCTCAGCCGTAGATTCAAAAAACCTAAAGCATGGCCTGATTTATCAAACAATACGAACTGAATTGATGGAACACGATTTTCAGGCAAATTTATTCCCATTTCTTTTTGCATATTTGTCTCCAACCAGTCTTCATAAACAAAAGCTTCAGCATTCCAAAATCCACCGTCGTGGGCAGATTGAGTCGCTTCAAATTCTGCCATCATGTCTAATACAGTTTCCTTATCTGCTAGAGTTGGTCTGCGTAATTCCATCTTTACCTCCCCATACGAGAAAAGCGAGAGCGAACTCTCACTTTTATTTTTTCTTAGCTTTCTTTAAAAATTGCTCTCTCAGGCTGGCTACCCGGTCTTTTTTATTGATTCCGCCTGTCGAATGTTTTTCGTGGAATCGTTGTACCTGAGCCTTGCCCTTATCGTCTAATTGGTATTTTCCCATAATCTTCCTTTTCTAATCTTTCACTTGGTGTCCAGCTGATTTGATAGTAGACCCGTTCATGTGTTTAACCCGCGCAGCGATTTCCTTATGGCGGCCATTGACCATGGGGCGAGCTTGAGGATTTCCTAGATAGCCACAGGTCCGTTTGACGACATCCACTGTCTTGGGGTCACTATTGCCACAGTTTGGGCAAGTAAAACCACGTTCGGTTGGCGCGAAGTCCCCTTCGAAATCACACTTGTAGCAACGGTCGATTGGCGTATTGGTTCCGAGATAACCGACCCTGTCATAGGCATAATCCCAAACCGCTTCAAGGGCTTTTGGATTTTGTTGGAGAACTGGGTACTCACAATAGTGGATAAAGCCACCCGTCGCTCCAGCTTCTGGATAGACTTTTTCAAAGTCCAATTTCTCAAACGGGGTTGGGTTCTTGCGGACATCGTAGTGGAAACTATTGGTGTAATATTCCTTGTCTGTGATATCCGGAACCTTACCAAATTTCTCCGTGTCCAAGCGACAGAAGCGGTCTGTCAAGCTTTCTGACGGTGTCGAATAGATGGAGAAGTGGTAGTCATACTGATCGGACCATTCTTCGACCCGTTTCTTCATATCCTTAATAATCTCGATTGTAAATTGTTTGGCTTCTGGATTTTCTTCCCAATTAGGCCCATAAAAGACCGTCGCCACTTCATACAATCCAATATAGCCGAGTGAAATCGTCGCTCTACGGTTGCGGAAAAGTTGGTCTACCTGGTCGTATTTGCCCAAGCGTTTCCCAAAAGCGCCATATTGATAAAGAATCGGTGCATTAGCTGGGGTTGCTTCCTTGGTCCGCTCTACCCGATAGACCAAAGCATCTTCCGCGATGTTCATCCGCTCATTA
Organism: Streptococcus ilei; assembly: GCF_000479335.1. NCBI lineage: Bacteria > Bacillati > Bacillota > Bacilli > Lactobacillales > Streptococcaceae > Streptococcus > Streptococcus ilei. Next base: position 1,632,643 of record NC_022584.1, on the reverse strand, counting down.
AAGATTTCCCAGAACTTTTCCTTGTCTCCGCCAGATTCCAAGGCAATCCGGGGCAAATTAACCGTCACAACTCCCAGATTCATCCGACCAGAATTGACTTCGACACCATTTTCATCCTTCCACCCTTGGAGGAAAGAACGACAGCCCATGGGTACCTTGAAGGAGCCCGTCAATTCGACAATCTTGTCGTAAGACAAAACATCCGGATACATGCGCTTAGTGGCACATTCCAAGGCCAACTGTTTGATGTCATAATTGGGACTCCCCGGCTCTAAGTTGAGGCCTCTCTTCAAGGTGAAAATCAACTTCGGAAAAATAGCGGTCCGGTGTTCTGAACCGAGTCCCTTAATTCGTATTTCCAGAATGGCCTTTTGAATTTCCCGTTCGAAACGATTGGTTCCGAGACCGAAGCCTAGCGAGGTGAAGGGAGTTTGCCCATTGGAGGTAAAGAGGGTATTGATCTCGTATTCCAGCGATTGCATGGCATCATAGATATCTTTTTTCGTTTTTTGCCAAGCATAGTCCTCGCGTTTTTCAGGGAGAACCCACTCCTCAGCATCCTTCAAGTGCTTCTTATAATTCTTTTCTGCATAAGGGGCCAAAACTTCATCGATCCGGTCTGCCGAGCAACCCCCATACTGACTAGAGGCCACATTGGCAATAATTTGCGAGATTTGAGCTGTTGCAGTTTGGATGGATTTAGGACTTTCTACTTCTGCATTCCCAATCTTAAAGCCGTTTCTCAGCATACCTTCAAAATCGATCAAGCAACAGTTAGTCATTGGAGTATAAGGGCTATAATCCAAATCATGGTAGTGGATATCCCCTTTTTGGTGGGCATTGGCCACGTGCTTGGGTAACATTTTGAGACCAATAGATTTTCCGACAATCCCCGCAGTCAGATCACGCTGGGTGTTGAAAACATCGCTGTCCTTATTGGCGTTTTCATTCACCACTGCTTGGTCCTTGTTGAGGAGTTTGCCGATGGTAAAATTGATATCCGTCGCTTTTGAGCGCTCAAAATCCCGCTGGGTCCGATAAGTAATATAGCTCTCAGCAATCGCATACTCATTGGCTTGTAATAACTCGTGCTCGACGACATTTTGAATCTCGTAAATTTTCACGCCACGAGGGAAGCGTTCCAAAACTTCAGCCACGATCCGGTCTGTTACGGTTTCTAATTTCGCTTCCAGGGCCGGAGTGAGGCCTGTCACTTCTTCTGTCGCCTTGACCAAAGCACGGTAAATTTTATCGACATCAAACTTGACCTTCCGCCCATCTCTCTTTTCCACAAAGAGTTGGGGGAGACTTTGGATATGCTCTTCTCGTAACGTTATCATACTCTCGCCCACTTTCTTTTTAATACAAATAGAATTCACCCCATATTATATCACTCAAAAATAAAAAATCAATATCTTGTGGCAAAAAATGTTATTTCATTTCAAAACCACAAGATATTGATAGTCTATTTATATCGGTACAAGGTGTACTGCGAACCCTTCTGGTTCACTTTTTCGTAATTTTTGGTTAGAACTTTTTGCAGAGCAGACGTTACATCTAGGTCTTTATTGACCACAATAAACTTCGGCTTAGCTTGCTTAATCTGATTGATTAGATTGGTTCGATTTTCCTTCGGCCCCATATAGGCAGTTGGGGTTAGGAGGGCTGAAGCTGCTAAACGGCCACTTTCTTGATAGAGATGAGCCGTCTGATCCCAAGCATAGATCGTATCTTTAGAATCGCTATGACTCTTGATATACTGAGCGATTGCACTTCGGTCACTAGCTAGATTGCTTTGGAGAACCAATTGATTCACAACTGGATAGCCCACTAAATAAGCCATTGCCAAAATCGGTAGGAAGGCTTGACTGGAGAAATAAAGGTCCCAGATAGAATTATTCTTCATCTTCCGGCGCTGGTAAGTAGACTCATCCCCGGCAAACCAAAGGGCTAACAAGGGGAGACCAAAAGGTAACAGGCTAAGGAACTGATAGGCCCCTTGCTCTGGTGTCCCAACCACAACTGCAACAACTAGCAGAAGACCGAACCAACTCATAAACCGAATCACACGTTGACCACTTGTCGACACTTTTCGGAAGGACATGACGAAAGCTGAAGCGAAACCAAGCGTCAACAGCAATAAACAGTAATAAACTAGGTTGGCAAATAGATGCCCGGCATCAAACTGGAGGGAGCGGAGACTATACAAGGTCTGATGGATCGCATACCCAAATGAGCCGTTCCACACAGTAATGTAGCCCAAGGGATAGAAAACAAGAGAGAATCCCAAGAGGGCAGCAAGGAATTGATAGAAGCCGTGGGCTAATTTCTTTTGCTTCACATGATAGGCTGTCAATCCGAGAAAAGCAAGCAGATAAAAAATCACACTCAGCCATGGCACAATCATAAAGGCCAAACAGGCTCCTGCACCATAGGCGACAAAGGATTCGTCCGTTTTCTCACCTTCTAGATAAGCAAGGATGAAATTCATAGAGCCAAACAAGAAGGGAAGGGCATAAAAGACAGCATAGTTCCCACCAAAGCCAAGCACTCCAGCAAGAAGGTAGAAGAGTAGCTGAACTTGTCCTGCAATTTTTTCACTTGCAACCAAGCTTCTGACCATCCGATACAGGCTCGTCCCAGCAAAAAAGTAGGCTAAAATCTGGAAGGCCACCAAGAGAACTTGACCTCCTACCAAACTTCCTAAACCACTGAGCCCATAGTAGAGCAAACCATTGACCCCAAAGAAATGACCATAAGGAACTTGACCTTGAGAAATCGCCCAACCGGCATATAAGTCCTGGGTTTGTTGGTTAGTCGCAACTAAGTTGATAAAAGGAAGAGCTACATGGACCATCCCAAGTAGGACACTTAAAGCAATTGGTAGTGACAAGGGAACTGGTCGCTTAATGGCATAGCGCCCCAAGGGCTTTTCATCTTCTTGGTTTTCTAACGACTCTTCTACATCCTCTTGGTCTCTTGACCTCGCTTCAAGCTTCTCTTTACGACTATGACCAGATCGTGATAAACGACTTAGAGTTTCGGTCGAAGCTTCTGTTTCGACCCCTTCTCCATTAACCTGGCTCTCTTCCTGGTTCTGATCTGATTCCACCGGTTGACTAGCAGTCAAAACTTCTTCTTCCCGGCTAATCGATTGCTCCAATACCTTTCGTAGCTCTTGAGTATCTTGAAAATTGGACCCGACACTTAAGCCAAGTTTATGCGATTCTTTTTCTTTTTCACTCATACCTTGTTTTTTCCTTTACTAGAATTGCAAGTGCTAAAGGGCACATGCATGCCCTACTAGTATATCAAAAATGGACCCGGCTGTCAGCTTTCTCCACAAAGAGAAAATAGATGACACACAAAAAGACAGACTATTTTTCACTTAAAATAGCTAGATAATTGTTCAAAAAAATGACTCCTATTACTTTGAGTCATCTAAGAATCTCTGAAACTTTCCGCCGTGAGAAAAATGCTTGAAACAGTGGCGTTTCAAGCATTCAGGAGTTTTGAATCTAAGGAAAGATTCTAGGAATTCTTTTTCTTCAATCTGAGACCGATACCTTCTCGGCATCCGTCTTTTCTTTTTAAAGTTGATTCAAGATAGTCTGAAAATCGTTTTTTACTTCTTCGATGGAAGTGGTCACTTCCTGACGAGTCTGGTTATTTTTGACGGTGATTTGGCCACTTTCAACCTCGCTACCACCTAAGGCAATGATAGTTTTTGCCCCAAAGACGTCAGCTGACTTGAACTGAGCCTTCAACTTACGTCCTAGGTAATCACGTTCTGCGATAAAGCCTTGACGACGAAGAGCCTGAACCAATTCCAAGCTGGCCACTTCTGCTTCTGAACCCAGGACAGCTACATAGACATCTAACGATGCCTCTACAGGAAGTTCAACTCCTTGTTTATCAAGAATCAACAACAGACGTTCAAGTCCCATCCCGAAACCAAATCCTGGAGTTGCAGGTCCACCAAAATATTCTACTAAGCCATCGTAACGACCTCCCGCACAAACGGTCAATTCATTTCCATCTACTTCTGTCACGAATTCGAAAATGGTGTGGTTGTAGTAGTCTAGGCCACGAACCATATTGGTATCGATGACATAGGCAATTCCTAAACCGTCTAGCATAGCCCGCACGGCATCAAAGTGTGCCTGGCTTTCTTCGTCCAAGTAGTCTAGGATAGATGGAGCATTCTCAACCGCTTGTTTATCTTCTTTTTCTTTCGAATCCAAAACGCGGAGCGGATTTTCCTCTAAACGGCGTTGGCTATCCTTTGAAAGTTGGTCCTTCATCGGAAGGAGGTAGTCGATCAAAGCTTGACGATAAGCCGTCCGACTGGCTGTGCTACCAAGGGTATTCAAGTGGAGGACGACATTTTCAATGCCAATCTCTTTAAAGAATTGGTCAGCCATGGCAATCGTCTCGACATCCGTTGCAGGATTGCTAGATCCAAAACACTCTACTCCAATCTGGTGGAATTGACGCAAACGGCCAGCTTGAGGGCGCTCATAGCGGAACATGGGACCGATATAATAGACCTTGCTTGGCTTTTGAACCTCTGGTGCAAATAGTTTATTTTCAACATAGGAGCGGACCACCGGTGCTGTCCCTTCTGGACGCAAAGTAATGTGACGATCTCCCTTATCATAGAAGTCGTACATCTCCTTGGTCACGATATCCGTTGTATCCCCAACAGAACGACTAATTACCTCGTAATGCTCAAATATCGGTGTGCGGATCTCAGCATAATTGTATTTTTTAAAGGTTTCGCGAGCAAATCCTTCTACATATTGCCACTTAGCGGACTCCTGTGGCAGGATATCTTGGGTTCCTTTTGGTTTTTGTAATTTCATAGACACCACTCCTTTGCTTGCTTTGTACTATTTATTCTATCATAATTTCTAGTTCGTGACAGTGCTCAAGCGATAAAATCATCCCACAAGCCCATTAGGAACAGAAAAAGCTAGCTTCTCCAGGCCCCAAAAAAAGAGCCCGCATCAAATGCAAGGCTCTATTTCTTTCGTTGCTTTACTTGCAACTATCTTATAAGATATTTTCATATTGTTCGCGAACTTCCTGTGGCCAGACACTGGTTTGGACTTCTCCGATATGTTTCTTACGAAGCAAGAACATAGCCATCCGCGATTGACCGATCCCGCCTCCGATAGTTAGTGGAAACAGGCCATTCAAAAGCGCACGATGCCATTCCAGTTCCAAACGATCTTGATCTCCTGTAATAGCAACCTGGCGTTTGAGGGTGTCCTCATCAACCCGGATCCCCATAGAAGACAATTCGAAAGCCGCACCAAGGTTATCATTCCAAACAAGGATATCCCCATTTAAGCCCTTGTAGCCATTTTCGGTCTCCGTTGTCCAGTCGTCATAGTCCGGCGCCCGTCCATCGTGTGGTTTGCCATCTGACAAGACGCCACCAATCCCAATCAAAAAGACTGCTCCATATTCTTTTGTGATGGCATTTTCCCGTTCTTTTGGTGTCAGTTCAGGGTAACGCTCTACCAACTCTTCTGTATGGATAAAGGTGATTTGTTTAGGTAAGATAGACTCAATATCATAGCGAGCTTCAACAGCCAACTCCGTCAAACGAATGGCCTTGTAGATCTTTTCAACTGTTTCTTTCAAGTAAGCGAGGTTGCGGTTGCCATTTGGAATAACCTTCTCCCAGTCCCATTGGTCGACATAAACTGAGTGGGTCGCATCCAAGGAATCTTCATCCGGACGAAGGGCCTTCATATGGACAAAGAGACCTTCCCCTTCCCCGAAGCCAAACCGCGCCAAGGTATGGCGTTTCCATTTCGCAAGGGAATGAACCACTTCATAGGTCTCGTTGGGAATTTGCAAGACCTTTACAGAGACAGGGTTTTCCACTCCAGATAGGTTATCCTGCATTCCATCTCCTACCTTACTCAAGATAGGTCCTTGAACTTCGACGACTTCTAGCTTGTCTTTCAAATACTGGGTAAACGTAGTTTTTACGAATGAAATTTCTTCTTGCTGGTGAATAAAACTCTTCTTCATAGAGACTCCCTTTAAATAGTTTGATTTTGATTATACCCTTTTTTAGAGAAAAATCAATAGTTACCGCTTCGAAAAGAGCTGTTTGAAAGATTGTCTCCTTTCAGCTAATTAACCCATCTATTTTATACTCATTTTTATTTTAACAATCAAAGTTATACTGTTGAAATAAGGTGCTTTTTGTGCTACAATTTACCTAAGAAGATAATCTTGTGATTTTTTTAACAAAGGGAGGGCTTTATTCTTAACAACTTCGTAACGAACAACCTAGTAACCTGTCGCAACACCGTGTAGTTTAATATCGACTCCATCTTTTGGAAACCTACTGATAGTCTTATTTGAACTAAGAGTAGGATTGTTTATTAAACACCCATTTTATGAAAAAGGAAGAAAATTATGGATAAAAAGAAATTTTGGATTTTTCCATTCGTTCTTTGTCTACTAGCCACCCTATTCACTTTAGGTTTGAATAAATCATCTGCTGAAACACCAACCGTCTCGATAACAGGAAAATTTGCGGACACGATTACCAGTGTCAACGTCACCAATAACGAGGGCGGAGATCTCAATTGGGAGTTAGAACAATGGGCAACTTTCCGAATTAATGCCACCTACGATTTGGCCGGAAAAAATGTCAAGGCAGGGGATACTACGGTCGTGACGGTTCCAGATGCTTTAATGATTACTTCGGATAGCTTTGAGATTCGAGATGTTAATACCAACGAAATCATCGCACATGCAACCGTAGATGCTGCAAAAAAATCGATTTCCCTCACCTACACAGACTATGTTGAAAAACACTCTGACACAAACGGCTCCTTCTTCTTCTATGCACGGATTGATTTCAAGAAGCACCCTGAAAAAGGAGAAATCCCGATTAAAATCACCATTAACAACGAACTAAAAATCGGCGGAAAGGTGACCTTCAAAGGAGTTGGAGATGGGAATCCCAAAATCTTGACAAAGACAAGCTGGGTCAATTCCGAAGATCACAAAACAGTATCTTATACCATTTCTGTCAACCGAACCAAAGAAAATATTAATAGCGTTACCATCGAAGACCATATGAAATTTACTAACGCTTCTTATGTACCAGGTAGCATCAAGGTGCTGAAAGGGACCTTTGCCTTTGTTGAAGGTGAATGGCAATTTAGCAACCGAACAGATGTCACTGACCAACACAAGGTGACTATTAGCGAAGACGGTCAATCCTTTGTAGTTGACTTAGGCGACATCACTGAAAACGACCAATACCGTATTGCTTATGATGTTAAGCTCAACTACGAGCCCGTAGATGGCGAACTCCTAAAAAACGATGCAATCCTAAAAGGTAAAAATACAGAGGTGAAACAAGTAACCAATGCTGCAGCTGTGCAAATCGCTGGTGGCTCTGGCGTCGGCTATGTATTTACCATCAATATCCACAAAGTAGACGATGCCAACCAACCCCTCCAAGGAGCAAAATTTAAGGTCGTACGCCAAGCAAACAACCAAGTTATCGGTGAGTATGTAACCGACGAAAACGGGAACATTACAGTCAACGCCTTGTTAAAAGATAAATATATCTTAACTGAAACAGAAGCACCTGCAGGGTACAGCATCAAATCTGCAGATACAGAAGTCAATGCTGAAGATTTCGGAGCTGACCACTCAGTAACTAAAACAATCGTAAATCCGAAGGAAGAAACAACCACTACAACAACAACGACAACCACTACAACAACTTCGGCTACCACAACAACCGAAGAGCCGACTACAACTTCAACTACGACTACAACTGAAGAACCGACTACAACTTCAACTACGACCACAACCAAAGAAGCTACAACCACTACAACAACGACAAGCGAAGAACCGACTACAACTTCAACGACTACTCCTACTCCAACACCAACTCCGTCATCTTCAACAACTGAAGGTACCGGCGATGGCAAAGGTAAAGGTCGTAAGAAAGTTCTCCCAAGTACAGGTGACGTCGCAGCTACTGGATTCATTGTCCTAGGAGCAGTTGTTCTATCAGGTGCTATCTTATTGAAACGTAAACTTTCAAATCAATAAACCTGACTAAATCGCAACCTCTAGCTAATGGCTAGAGGTTTTTTTGTCTAGCTTAATTTGACAAATGAGGAAATCTTAAATTGAAGTTATCATACACATCTTTTTACATTCCTCAACTTTCCGGAAAATGACTCTTTTTCGGAAAGTCATAGTTTTTAAATTCTTTCTATAAGCTAGTATATTCATTGAAATTTATCCAAAAAAGGTAGAGTTTGGATTGAAATACAGTGCAATATATCGCATTTGGCAAAAAGAAAAAACGCTTGAAATCAGCGTTTTTCTTATGTATTGATTCGTATTGAACCCCTACTTAACTTCTTACTAGGGATGATGATCTTTTTCAGGATTGCTCATAATATGTGTAAATATTTCTTTATATTTATATTTCAGATATTTTTCGTGTAGAATGAATAAAGCTACGTAAACAATCATAAAAACAATAGATAAATACAGCGTATCAAATGTGCTATGTCCAAAATAAGTTGCTGATTCATAAGATCCAATAGCTCCTAAGATCAACCAAGGAATATACTTGTAATACTTAGTTACCATAACACAGTCCCTCCTTTAATTAAACTAATGAGAATATCTAAAACTAAAAGTCATACCTGTACGTGTAGGATTATAAGGATCTAAGGTCATCAAAGTGCTAAATTCTCAAACCAACTTCTACCGCCAATAAACGTGGAAGTTAATTTGTCAAAACAATGCTATTAAAAAATAAAAGGGAAAACTTTTTTGTTAAATAAGGTTATCGTTACTATTAACCAAATATAGTTTTTAGCCAATCAACTATAAGTGGTCTAAGTAATGGGATTAAGAATAGACCTACAATGATACCTAAAATAAATATTAGAAACATTTTTTTGAAGCTTCTTTTGTTCATCTATGGACACATCCCTTCAATTAATGGCATCCCCACCATCTCCAACTATCTAACAAATTTAAGAGTGGGAGCGATTATACAAAGAATTAATAGTGATTTTTTCACGTTTTCTACGTCTTTCTTTAATATATATGATATACTAAACACATATCGAAATGTAAAAATGTCACATATATACACATAATTAGAGGTGGAGCTGTTATGCGTTGGGATTATGGTACGATCTATAAAAAAATACGGAAATCAAAACATATTAGTCAAGAGGAAGTTTGCCAGGATTACACTTCAAGAGCGCACTTGTCTCGTATTGAATCGAACCAAGTGGTGCCTAGTTTTGAGTTGATGGAGCATCTTCTAAAGCAGGTTGGCCTAGATTTCGAAGAATTTCGATATATATGCCATTCTTACCACCACTCCGATAGAGAAGAAATTATCTTATTAGCAGAAGATAACAATGCCTACCAATCAAATGATAAATTATTTGAACTGAAGAATAAGAGTGTAGCTTATTTAAAAAAACATCTTAATGATATTCCTGTGTTAAATATACTAAAGAGAGTAGAGGTCATTCTTTGTTTAAGAGAATCTGGTCCAGATGAGAAGGTAAGAACGATGGCCACGGAAGCATGGAACGAAATTAAAAATCAGGATGTCTGGTATCATAGTGACCTCAAATTAATTGTCGTTATTTTATTCACACTTCCACTAGAAACAGTGATTTCTATCTGTGATGAAGTTATAGATAGGCTGAATGATTACTCTGATTATACAGAGATTCTTCCCACCAAGTATAAATTACTCTCTAATTTAGCTAGTATTTTTCTGTGGAATGGTTTGATGGAGAAGTGTACCAGTATCAGTTATCTATTGTTAGATACGGCCAAAAAAAGTAAGCGATATGATTTTCTAGGAAATGCTAAAGTGACACTTGGAATTTGTTTAACTGATAAAAAGTTGGTCGATGAAGGCTTGCAGCTACTCGAATTAACGGATGAACAAACACTATTGGAAGCATGTCAATCAGATGTGAATCGCTTTTTCAAGAAATGAGTTTCTAATTAAGAATCGTAGAAAAAGGCAAAGTTTCTTCGATGGATAACGATGAATGTTTTGCCATCTTAAAAAGCTAGAGTTTGAATTGAAATACAGTACAATAGTTCGCATTTGACAAAAAGCTAAAAGCCTTTGAAATCAACGTTTCAATGGCTTTTAGCTTAATAAATTTTTTTCTTCTGTAATTATCAAGTATTACAACCTATATTTCTTTTAATATTTTATCAAATAATTTTTCTAATTTCCATAATTCTCCATAGACAGTTCCGTCCATATAAAGGTTGTAAATTTCATCATCTTGTTCCACTCGTATTTGTGCAGAATACCCTTTTGATAGTGCTAAGGAACGAATAACTTCCCGTTGAGTTCGTCCATTACCTTCTCGAAAGGGATGGAAATAATTAAGATTATCAAGAATTTTTGCTAAATGTTTAATGATTTCATCTCTTGAGTTGGCAGTTTGATGATAGGAATGAATGAGATGATTTATATAAGTTTCCGCAGCATTAAACGACTGTATCGACATAAAAGGATTACCACTTTTAGAGATATTCACCTTGCGATATTGTCCTGACCAAGCATAAACATCTTGAAACAAATAGTTATGAATGGCTAAAATATTACTCATGGAATAGACTTTAATGGCTTTCAAGCGCAAATCTGCAAGTCTTTTAGTAACGAATAAGTGTTCATTTCGGTAGGCTTCTTCAATATTTGTAACATTTTGTTTATTGATTAAGACTGTGGAATTTGGATAGGTATATTGGTGATTGGGGTCAATGTACTCATAGCCTTCGTATTGATTTTTAACCAATATTCAATTCCTTTCGTTTGTTGATAACATAAGTTTTTAAATCAATCACATCTTGAACAGTAGGTTCATAATTTTCAATCATTGATGACCCAATAGCATACCAGACGGTATCGAAATCTGAAAAGTTATCAAAGGGAATCCCTAAAATTGTTAATTCTTCTTTATTTACATCAAGAGTCATGGCACACCTCCTTGTATAGAGTTGTCCTTATTATACCATAAAATCGGTATTTTCACCTAAAGGATAGAGACCAAAAGATATATGTAAGCGTATAGATTAATACTTACAGAACTAAAAATATTCCTCTGTTTTTAGTCCAACTGAAACCCACACTTTCCAAACCAGGTCTTAAGAAAAAAGGTAGAGAAAAAGGTAGAGTTTGAATTGAAATACAGTGCAATATATCGCATTTGGCAAAAAGAAAAAACGCTTGAAATCAGCGTTTTTCTTATGTATTGATTCGTATTGAACCCCTACTTCACTTCTGTAAACACAACGTGTTTGCGAAGTTTTGGTGAGTATTTCTTCAATTGAAGACGGTCTGGAGTGTTACGTTTGTTTTTAGAAGTAAGGTACAAGCGTTCACCAGATTCTTTGTGTTCAAGTGTAATATTTACGCGCATGGTATCTCCCTTCTATTATTCAGCTGATGCAGCTTTAGCGATCTTACGTCCTTTGTAGTATCCTTTAAGTGATACACGGTGTGAACGTGAGTAATCTCCAGTTGCTTCGTCAAAGTTTACAGATGGAGCTGTTACTTTGTAGTGCGTACGACGTTTGTTTTTCTTCGCTTTTGATGTGCGACGTGCAGGTACTGCCATTTCGTTTTTCTCCTTTTAAGATATAAATTCAATTAGGTTTGATTTTCATCAACTTTAACAGTATAACAAAACTTTTTTGTAAAGTAAAGTTACTTGACAAAAAATTATTAAAAAAATCTCCTGCCTCATCAAATGGGACAGGAGTTCTCCTTAAAGGTCTATTTCAAATGGCTCATCAATCGTTTCCGAAACGTATTTGCCATCCTTTTTTCGTTGCTTGACACATTCTGTCAGCAGGTACTCGATCTGACCATTGACCGATCGAAAGTCATCTTCTGCCCATGATGCGAGAGCAGCATATAACTTGGCTGACAGTCTAAGTGGAATTTGCTTTTTCTTTTGATCAGCCATTCTTAATAGAGACTTCCTGTGTTGACAATTGGTTGTGCATCATGATTGCCACAGAGAACGACTAGAAGGTTCGATACCATGGCAGCCTTCCGTTCTTCGTCTAGCTCTACAATCTCTCCTTCGCTCAAGCGTTCAAGGGCCATTTCAACCATCCCAACTGCTCCATCGACAATCATCTTCCGCGCATCGATAATGGCAGACGCTTGTTGGCGTTGAAGCATCACAGCTGCGATTTCTGGAGCATAGGCCAAGTAAGTAATGCGAGCCTCTAGAATTTCAAGCCCAGCATCTTTAACACGCTCCTGAATCTCTTCTCGAATGCGGCTGGCCACGATTTCACTGGAGCCTCGGAGACTACCCTCATCTGCCTGGCCATCTCCTGTCGTATCGACATTAGGAGCTACATCATAAGGATAGATGCGGACAATATTACGAAGGGCACTATCACACTGCAATGAGAGATATTCTTTGTAGTTATCCACATTGAAGACTGCTTTAGCCGTATCCACAACGCGCCAAGTAACTGCAATACCAATTTCTACAGGATTCCCTAAGCAGTCATTGATCTTCTGGCGAGAGTTGTTCAAGGTCATCACTTTTAAGGAAATATTCTTTTTACCTGTCTCTATGGAAATATTTTTGCCTTCTGCTGTTTTACTGACAGACATGGGGGACTTGGTGGTGACATCACCACTTTGGCCCAAGCGGGTGTTATTGGCAGGATTGACAGCGACACAGAAGGGATTGACAAAGTAAATACCCGCTTCGCGAATGGTTCCAATATAGTCCCCAAACAAGGTCAAGACCAAGGCCTCTTGCGGTTTAATAATTTTGATCCCCGCATAGCACACCAGACTAGCAATAAAGAGAAAAATACAGGTAATAACTCCAATTGCAAGCGGGAAACCTTCTGGTAAACTAGCAATCGCACTAATAAAGGCAAAAACTAAAATAAGATCTCCAACTAGCAAGCCTACAAGGACAGCTAAGCCGTTTTTCTTTTGGGTTAAAATTTTTTCTTCCATGGGACGAACCCTTCTTTCTTTGTGATATCTAAATGATATCACTTTGCTTGCAAAAGTCAAGATATAACTGTAAATTATTTTAGCAAGAAACCGAGCAAGCTGAATTGTCTGAAAATTCAAGAATTTTCTTCTATCGTTGGACTGTAAATTGTGCTATAATAATAAAAAAATACGTGAGAGGGAATCAGATGACAGAATTAGATACACGCCATCGCAGTAGCGTCTACGACAGCATGGTCAAATCCCCTAACCGGGCTATGCTTCGGGCAACTGGGATGACCGATGAAAACTTTGAAAAACCAATTGTAGGGGTCATCTCTACTTGGGCTGAAAACACGCCTTGTAACATGCACCTGCATGATTTTGGGAAATTGGCCAAAGAAGGTGTGAAAGATGCGGGAGCTTGGCCGGTCCAATTCGGAACTATTACTGTTGCGGATGGGATCGCTATGGGAACGCCTGGGATGCGCTTCTCCTTGACTTCTCGTGATATCATCGCGGACTCTATCGAAGCGGCTATGGGTGGTCACAACGTTGATGCCTTTGTAGCTATCGGTGGCTGTGACAAGAACATGCCTGGTTCTATGATTGCTATTGCCAATATGGATATTCCAGCAATCTTTGCCTACGGTGGTACCATTGCACCAGGTAATCTAAACGGTAAGGATATCGACTTGGTTTCTGTTTTCGAAGGAATCGGAAAATGGAACCATGGTGACATGACGGCTGAAGAAGTGAAGCAACTGGAATGTAATGCCTGCCCTGGCCCTGGTGGTTGTGGTGGAATGTACACTGCCAATACCATGGCGACAGCGATCGAGGTCCTTGGGATGAGCTTACCAGGTTCATCTTCTCACCCTGCTGAATCAGCAGATAAAAAAGCTGACATCGAAGAAGCTGGTCGTGCAGTTGTCAAGATGCTTGAAATGGGACTGAAACCATCTGACATCTTGACCCGTGAAGCCTTTGAAGATGCCATTACGGTGACTATGGCCCTGGGTGGATCAACCAATGCGACCCTTCACTTGCTTGCCATCGCTCACGCAGCCAATGTTGACTTGACCCTTGAAGACTTCAACGATTTCCAAGAGCGCGTCCCTCACTTGGCAGACTTGAAACCTTCTGGTCAATACGTCTTCCAAGACCTTTACAATGTTGGTGGTGTGCCAGCTGTCATGAAATACCTTCTGAAAAATGGTTTCCTTCATGGTGATCGGATCACATGTACCGGTAAAACTGTTGCCGAAAACTTGGAAGCCTTCGCTGATTTGACACCAGGTCAAAAAGTCATCATGCCACTTGAAAATCCAAAACGTGCGGATGGTCCATTGATCATCCTGAAAGGGAACTTGGCTCCAGAAGGGGCGGTTGCCAAAGTATCAGGTGTGAAGGTCCGCAACATCACCGGTCCTGCTAAGGTCTTTGACTCCGAAGAAGCTGCCATTGAAGCGGTTCTTTCAGATGAAATCGTGGATGGCGATGTTGTTGTCGTTCGTTTCGTTGGTCCGAAAGGTGGTCCTGGTATGCCGGAAATGCTGTCCTTGTCATCTATGATCGTTGGGAAAGGCCAAGGAGACAAGGTTGCCCTCTTGACAGACGGACGCTTCTCTGGTGGTACTTATGGTCTCGTTGTCGGTCACATTGCGCCTGAAGCTCAGGTCGGTGGCCCAATCGCCTACCTCCACACAGGGGACATGGTAACAGTCGACCAAGATACTAAAGAAATCACCATGCACGTCTCAGACGAAGAATTGGCGAAACGGAAGGCTGAAACAACCTTGCCACCACTCTATAGCCGTGGGGTTCTCGGTAAGTATGCCCACACGGTATCCTCTGCTTCACGCGGTGCCGTGACAGACTTCTGGAATATGGAACAGTCTGGTAAACAATAAGATATGAAAAAACTCACTTTACGAATTCGTAAAGTGAGTTTTACTTGTTTAACGTGGAGGCAATCCGAGGGCAATACGTCCATAGCGACTGATCCGAGTAATCTTCCAAGCGGGAGACCAGGTCACTTCTACCTTAACATCCTCAATCCCATCGATTTCTTTTAGGCGAGCGACGATTTCAATAGGAAGACTCTCGGCACAGCTACAGGCAGTATCGGTAAAGGTCATGACAACCTTACAGATTCCTTCTTCATCTAGATCCAATTCGTAAATCAAACCGAGGTTGTAGACATCCAATTCAACATCTGTATCAAACACAAGCTCTAACTTTTCAATCAATTGCTTCTCCAGTGCTAAAGCACGGTCGTTAATCTTGATATCCTCTCTCATCTCGCTATCCTTTCCCTCCTTTGATGAAACCTATTTTCTCACAATTCTGACAATAATGCAAGTTAACCTAGAATGAGATCGAATGACAGCTACAAATCAAACCATCCGTCTTAAGACTGATTTTAAATTACAGGAAGGTATCTTAAGTTTTCTTTAAGTTTTCCGATTTATACTAATATCATCAAATGAAGACCTCCTAACTTTGTTTGATAGAAAATCCTAAACTTTTTCATAATAATCTCCCTATAAGAGCCACCAAATCCGGTGGCTTTTTCTATGGGAGTGAGACAGAACAATTTTTTAAAATTGTTCGTTGTCTCACCCCCGCACAGTTGATTAGGTATTCTTTGGAGCTATAAGAGCGACAAAGATACCAATCAACCACTGCGTTATGTAATTATTACTAAACCTATTTCCTTAAACCAATCCTAACAAGGACGTAGATGAGCTTAGGTACATTGATGCAGTTTGAGCGGAGCGAAAACTACGTTCCTTATTACCTTTACGAGCATCCGAGAGTTTAGGTACGTTGACGCAGTTCGAACGATAGTGAGAACTCCGTGCCTTAGAAAACGGAATGAAGTGAACTCAGTGGGTTCAACCGAATTTAGAGATATGGATGCAGTTTGAGCGAAGCGAAAACTATGTGGCTATAAAAATATGTTCGAAAAAATTTTAAAACCTTCAAAAATTTTTTTCAGCTCTATCTTTCTATTGTTTACTATATTTATAGACAAAACAGCTATTTTACGGGCTTTATTTCCCGATAATTCCTTTTGCCTCCTCCAAGTTCTTGTGCTATAATGATACGGATGCTGTTCATTTTCGAACAAGGAGGTACATTATGAAACAAAACCATTCCCGTTTTCTCATTCCAGGGATCCTTTTACTAGGAGTGGTCTTGCGGGCCCCATTTACGACCCTCTCCACTGTCTTATCAGATATTGCTGCTAGCTTTGGTGTTGAGGTGAGTTCTCTCGGCCTCTTGACAAGTTTACCCCTCCTAACATTCGCTATTTTCTCTCCTTTTGCTACCAGCTGGGCGAGACGCTTTGGAATTGAGAGACTCTTTCTTGGAGTTTTGATCCTGATGACGATTGGATCGGCCCTACGTACCATCAATCTCCCTCTCCTCTATGTGGGAACTCTTTTGATCGGTGCTGCCATTGCCTTTATCAATGTCCTTCTACCAAGCTTGATCCAAGCCAATGAACCAAAACGTCTTGGCTTCTTGACTACCCTCTATATCACTGCAATGGGCTTGTCTACTGCAGTCGCTTCTTCTGTCGCTGTTCCTATTACTCAAGCTACCTCTTGGCAAGGCTTGGTCTGGGTGCTGACAGTTGTCTGTGCGGTCGCTCTTGTGATCTGGCTCCCTAATGCTCGCCACAATCATTATTTGAAAAAAAGCTCCTCTTCTAATGAAAATAAGACTAGCTGGTATAAAAATGGTAAGGTCTGGGCTATTATGCTCTTCTGTGGTCTACAGTCTCTCTTGTACTATACGACGATGACCTGGTTGCCTACCATGGCAACCCAAGCTGGTATCGATCAAGCCAATGCAGGAATTTTAGCATCTGTATTCACCCTGATGAGTCTTCCTTTCTCTATGACCATTCCAAGTCTCACCACCAGCCTTTCTGAACGAAACCGTCGCATCATGCTGATAACGACTGTCTTAGCTGGTTTTACTGGAATTGCCATGCTGTTACTAAAGACAGACAACTTCATTTACTGGTTGATTCTGAATATCTTGATTGGAAGTTTTACGAGTATCTTATTTCCTTACCTCATGGTCACCTTCTCCATGAAGTCTAGCTCTCCTGAGAAAACTGCTCAGCTCTCTGGACTAGCTCAAACAGGAGGATACGTCTTTGCTGCACTTGGACCTATCTTATTTGGTTCAAGCCAACAAATCTTCCACTCTTGGACACCCGGGATTCTAATTCTTCTTGTCGTTGCTTTATTTATGAGTATTGCTCTCTATCAAGTAGAACAATCTGATGTTATCCTTTAATCCAATAAACCCCATTGATCAAATGGGGTTTATTTTTTATACAAAAAAAGAGAGTGGGACAGAAATCGGTAATTCGTTAGAATTCGATTTCGTCGTCCCACCTCCGTACAGTTGAGTAGGGCTATAAAAGCTGATGAAATCAGCGTAGTAGAGCCCACTCAACCACTGCGTCTTGCTCGACAATCCAAAGACAATTAAGAGGCTGGGACTTTTGTCCCAACCTCTTTGCTATGACTTGATTATGGGTTGAATGACACGTGTACGTGGTCGTAGTGATTTTCTGTAACGCTACCACGATCTGGCATTTCATTCCAAGTGTTTGCTGGTCCATAAATGTTATTTACTGGAGCATAGAAACGTTGTTTCCAGATGATGTAAGAAATTCCATTTTCTTGCATGTGATCGATTGCATATTGAGCTACTTGATCACCAATCGCTGAACTTTCTGGAACCATAACGTCGATCGCAAGACCTTTACCGTGATCTTCTGGGTCACCAGGACGGTAACCACCGATATCAGTCAAGCCAAGTTCATTTATTACTTGTTCTTTGAAGCGAATCGCTTGAGGTTGAAGACCTTCATTTGAAGTAGGTGTCGCAGTTGAAGGAGTTGAAGCTGTCGTGTCAACAACTGGTGCTGGTGCACCATATTGTGGTGTTGAAGCAACCGCAGCAACTTCTGGTTCTGCTGGAACTTCTACGACTGGAGCTGCTGGTGCTTCCTCAACAACTGGGGCTTCTACAGGAGCCGCTACTTCAGCTGGAGCTGCAGCAGGTTGCGCAGGTGCTTCTTCAACAACTGGCGCTTCCTCTACTACTGGAGCTGCTGGTGCAGGTGTTTCAGCTGGCGCTTCTGGAGTTGGCAAGCTTTCTGATACTTGGTCTGCCACTGCTGCTACAACTGCAGGTGCTTGAGGGAGTTCTACAGCTTGGTTGCTTTCATCTGCTACTGGTTTTGTCAAATCACCCACTGCAACAGTTTGGTTGTCTACTTTGATTTGGTTGTTTGTCAAATCAGCAGAGGTTGTCACAGTTGCATCAGCATTACCTGCTGTAGGAGTTTGGATTTCTACACCTGTTACTTGATTTTGATCATTAACAGTTGTTGTCAAGACAGTTCCTGGGAAAATCAAATCAATGTTGCTGATTTGGTTCAAGTTTGCCAAAACAGTTACGTCAACATTCAAAGCTTCCGCAATCGTGCTTAGGGTATCCCCATACTTGATAGTGTAGGTTTGTTTGTTTTCTGAAGTTGAAATATCTGCTCGAATTTCATCTACAGAACGGGCAACCCAGTCCCCATTTGATTCTGCTTTACCAGTTGTAAATGGCAAGACCGCCATAGCAACAGTCGAAGCAATTAGAGCTTTTTTGTTTACTTTCTTCATACGTTATTTCCTCGTTTTCTTATTATCGGAGATTTATCTCCAGACAGATACATTTAATATTCTACCACATTTTTTGTCCGGGAAATGCCTCTTCTTTTCTTTTAATCTAACTGACCCTAATTTGTAACATTAACCCTTTCTTGTTACATTCTCTTAATATTTACTGACAGTTAGTACTATTTGGATAATCAAATAAATTTGTTGTATCAGAAGCCTTCAAACGCCCTGAACAAAGAGATTTTAGAGAATTTTTCAGCGAAAATAGAAGCTAAAAACACCCTAAGTTCGTCTCCTGTAGACATCACTCGGGTGCTATTTTTAACGGCTTTGTATCTTGTTAATAGAACACGCCTACAACTCTTTGGAAAAAGATAAATCCAACTAGGAGCAATCACTCCGTCGTTGGATTTCCTAATTTCATCTTGCATTTTGTGGGCTTTATATCTTATTTGACCTTCATCATTCTGACCAGATTGGCGCGTTCGGCTTCTTCGAGTTTCATTTCGATATAATAGATGGTCTCCTTGAGGTCTGGAATGGTCGCATACTCCAGTCCATTTACCCGACGGCGCGTTTTTTCGATCTCATCGGCCATGAGCTGGCAAGTTTTTTCAATCTCAGCTAGACGAAGCAGGTCTGGGAGGAGTTCTTCCATTTCTTGAATGGTGCTATCCATCTGACTATTGGAAGCCACGTAGCTGTAGACCACGTCTCCCTCATCGTCTCCATACGGATTATCGATATGGGCATGCATCTTGGGCACGCGCACACTCATGATATTCTCCGTCTCGATATGCAGGCTGACCTCACGCGTCGGCACCGCAAAGATTTCCTGGACCATGAGGTCATTTTCCAGACATTTGGCGAGGACAAATTCTTGCATATTTCCGACGAGAGCTGCCTCAACCTTCTGGCGGAGGCGGTCATTTTCACGGACTGATTCGATGAAGCGTCGCATGAGCTCGTCTCGTTTGTCCTTGAGAAGTTTATGCCCTCTAGTTGCTGTCTTCAGACGCTCTTTGAGGGTGTTTAACTCCATCCGGGTGGGTTTGACATTTAATCGTGCCATTTGACTTCCTCCTTTCTACTCCTAGGCTTGTGCTTCCTTGGAAGTTTTTGGGAGGTATTCGTCAATCATATCATCCTTGATCCGCTTGAGCTCTGTCCTTGGCAAGATAGCCAGCAATTCCCAGCCCAGATCTAGACTTTCTTGAATGCTCCGATTGGTAGTAAAGCCTTGATTGATGTATTCCTTCTCAAAGCGATCAGTAAATTTGACATAGAGCTTGTCTGTATCTGACAAGGCAGACTCCCCAAGCACCACGGCTAACTCTTTTGCTTGTTTCCCTTGGGCATAGGCCGCAAAGAGCTGGTTCATGGTTGCTGCATGGTCTTTCCGAGTCTTCCCTTCACCAGATCCCTTGTCTTTCAAACGAGAAAGAGATGGAAGGACATTGATCGGTGGACGGTAGCCACTGTTGTATAGATCACGGGACAGAATAATCTGACCTTCGGTGATGTAGCCTGTCAAGTCAGGAATAGGGTGGGTGATGTCATCCTCCGGCATGGAAAGGATCGGAATCTGGGTCACAGATCCTTTCTTTCCAACCAACCGTCCGGCACGTTCGTAGAGGGTGGATAGGTTGGTATAGAGGTAACCTGGATAGCCCCGACGTCCTGGAACCTCCCGGCGGGCAGCAGATACTTCCCGAAGGGCTTCACAGTAGTTGGTCATGTCGGTCATGATGACCAAGACATGCATGTCTTTTTCATAGGCCAAATATTCTGCCGCTGTCAAGGCAATCCGAGGAGTGGCTATCCGCTCGATAGCTGGGTCATTGGCTAGGTTGATAAAGAGGACGGAGCGGTCAATGGCTCCTGTTTCCCGAAGGTCATTCATAAAGAACTCTGCTTCTTCAAAGGTAATCCCCATGGCCGCAAAGACCACAGCAAAGTTTTCTTCGGAATTCAGTACCGTCGCTTGACGGGCAATCTGAGCTGCCAACTCCTTGTGAGGAAGACCAGAACCGGAGAAGACTGGGAGTTTTTGGCCCCGAACCAGGGTATTCAAGTGGTCAATGGCCGAGATTCCTGTCTGGATAAATTCATCTGGATAGTCCCGAGATACTGGGTTGATGGCTTGTCCATCAATGTCCAAGTACTTCTCTGGGATAATCTCCGGACCACCATCAATGGGTTTGCCCATCCCGTTAAAGATACGCCCCACCATGTCTTCGGACACTGGAAGTTCTAGGGGACGTCCGGTAAAGCGGACTTTGGCTTTTTCCAAGTTGATCCCGCTAGATCCTTCAAAGAGCTGGACCATGGCCTTGTCTTCTTGGACTTCGAGGACTTGTCCCTGACGGATTGTACCGTCATGGAGCTTGATTTCTACGAGTTCATTGTAGTGAACCCCTTGGACCTGATCGACAATCATCAAGGGGCCAACAACTTCGCTGACAGTACGGTATTCTTTAATCACGCTCATTGTCTACTCCTCCTTGGGCTACGATTTGGTGTAGGGTTTCTACGATTTCTTCTTTCAGGGCTTGAATGGTGGCCAACTGATCCTCATGGATGAACTTGCTACGGGCAATGCGGTCCCGAAGATCTACCGTTCCTTCCATGATTTCTGTGAAGTAGGCCCCTAATTCCAACGCTTTTTGACTTTCTTGGTCAAAGGTCAGAATATTGGTCAACAAGGCAACCTGCTTGCTGAAAGAAGTATAGGTGTCTACCTCATCAAAGGCATTTTGTTGCAGGTAGTCTTCGCGGATCATCTTGGCCGCATTCATAGTCAAGCGGTCTTTTTCAGACAAGGAGTCCAAACCAACCAGGCGCACAATCTCTTGCAATTCACTCTCTTTTTGCAACAGATTCATAGCACGGGTCACTTTTTCTGCCCAGCTAATCTGCTCATGCTGATCGATATATTGGCCTACCTCATCTTGGTAAAGGGAATAAGAGCTCAACCAGTTGATGGCTGGGAAGTGGCGTCGTTGCGCCAACTGAGCATCTAGTCCCCAGAAGACCTTGACAATTCGCAGGGTGTTTTGCGTTACGGGCTCTGAGATATCTCCACCCGGAGGGGAAACGGCACCGATGGCGGTAATAGATCCTTCACGTGCAGTGGTACCAAGTGTCTTGACCCGTCCGGCCCGTTCGTAGTACTCGGCAATCCGGCTACCAAGATAGGCTGGGTAGCCTTCATCTCCGGGCATTTCTTCTAGACGACCAGACATTTCACGAAGAGCTTCTGCCCAGCGCGATGTCGAATCGGCCATGATGGCAACGGAATAGCCCATATCACGGAAGTATTCTGCAATAGTAATCCCTGTGTAGATGGAAGCTTCCCGCGCCGCCACTGGCATATTAGAAGTGTTGGCAATCAGAACCGTCCGTTGCATAATGGATTGGCCAGTTGTTGGATCAATCAATTCTGGAAACTCATTCAGAACGTCTGTCATTTCATTTCCACGTTCTCCACAACCAACGTAAATTACGATGTCAACATTGGCAAACTTAGCCACCTGGTGTTGCACGACGGTTTTTCCAGCTCCGAAAGGTCCAGGAACTGCCGCAGCACCACCTTTTGTCACTGGGAAGAAGGTATCAATAACCCGTTGACCTGTGACCAAAGGCTCTACTGGGATCAGTTTTTGTGCAAAGGGGCGGCCACGACGAACCGGCCATTTTTGCATCAAGGTTCCGGTAAAGAGGCTGCCATCAGCCTGCTCAATCTCATAAACTGGCTCCTCTACTGTGTAAGAACCAGATGCAATCTTAGTCACACGCCCACTGACTCCGTAAGGCACCATGATGCGGTGTTCCACCATATTAGTCTCTTGGACGGTACCGACGATGTCTCCAGCGACCACCTCTGTCCCTTCTACCACAGTCGGTTCGAAGGTCCATTTGGTGTTACGGTCTAGATTTGGAACTTGCACCCCACGAACCAGAAAATCACTGGCTGTAACTTCTTGGAAACGTTCCAAGGGGCGTTGGATCCCGTCAAACATCTGCGAGATCAAACCTGGTCCCAACTCAACAGAGAGGGGAGCCCCAGTTGTGACCACCGGTTCACCTGGACCGACTCCAGACGTTTCTTCATATACTTGGATAGATGCCTCATCCCGACGCATCTCAATAATTTCGCCAATCAATCCAAGATCGCCGACCCGGCAAATATCTTGGATATTGGCCTCCTGCATCCCTGATGCGACCACCAAGGGACCGGAAACTTTAATAATTTTTCCTTGAGTCATGTATTCCTCCTGGGAATCCTTTGTTTCTTTGTATTACTTTTGCGCCATATCGGCTAGAGATTGCTTTTGTTGACCATTTTCATCGAAATTAGTTGGATCTAACCAAGCTTCAAAACACTGTTTGATAGCTGGCCATTCTTGGTCAATGATAGACAACCAATCTGTGTCTCGAGTCCGACCTTTATAAACAAGAGCCTGACGGAAACAGCCTTCATAGGTGAATCCCAAGCGCTCAGCTGCTTTACGAGAAGCTTGGTTTAAGGCATCACATTTCCACTCATAGCGTCTGTAGCCCAAATCCTCAAACACATAGCGCGCCAAGAGATACTGAGCTTCGGTTGCCATGCGTGTCTTCTTAAGCAATGGTGAGTAGGTCACCGCTCCAACTTCAATCACTCGGTTGGCTTGATCCATCCGCATGAGAGAGAATGTCCCTAAAGCCTTGCCGGAATCTTTGTCTATAATCGCATAGTAAAAGCGACCTTGGGCTGTCATGAGATCATCCAACAGGCGATCCCACTCAGCTTCATTGTGGACAGGGCCATTGAATAGATAGGTCCACATATCTGCTGGGGAGGCTGGCCCGTAGACCTGATAAAGATCCGCTCCGTGTTTTTCCTTTGACAGGCGCTCGATTACGGTATAGCGACCCTCGATCCGCTCAATAGCTGGTAGACGCCCCGGTGTAAAATCCGGCAGTGCATCTCCAATCTCTTGGCCAAATTCATTTGTTCTCATAAAATATCCTGTCCTACTGCTTTTTCGACATTATCGCGAATGCGTTGCCGTCCTAGCCCAGTCGAGCCCTTATGAGTAGGAATCAAGATGACTGCTGGAGTTACTTGGCGATCGTAGTGGGCAATGGTATCTGGGATTTCCTGAGCCATATCTTCCGTCAGATAGATGATGCCAAAATCTTCTTGGCTCAAGTGACGTAAGGTATTAATGGTTTCCTGAGCCTCTGCTACGGGAAAGGTCTGAAAGCCAATCATCTGAAAAGGAAGGATAGCATCTCGGTTTCCCACAACGGCAATTTTTTGCGTTTTACTGGCCATAGATCGGTCTCATCCTTTCTTTTATTTTGTCAATTGGAAGCTGATTGTCCAGACCTGTCAAGACCAAACGTAAATTCTTCACCTCTAGCTCTTTTCCGAAAAGATAGCGAGCTAAAGGCAAGGGGCCGTCTGTCTCAAAGGAAGCTTGTTCCAAAATTCGGTACTTAATCACATGCTCCAGGTATTCCACTGTCTCAGCGCTCACTCTCCCTGCTCGCATCTGCTCTTCGTACCGAGTCAATTCCACATCATAAGGCAAGGGATTGACTTGTTGAAACCAACTGATGAGGTTGCCCTGCTTCACACATTGGATGACTTCTCTTGCTGAGAGAGTTCCAGCATCGGACAAGAGTTGCTTCATAAAGCTTCCTGGCTTTTTCAGGCTGAGGGCTCGCTCAACTGTGATGACATTGTAACAATCAATGGTCAAGGTGACCAGCGATTCTAAAAGTGGATGCTCAAGGTTTTCCACCAAGCGTTTGAGATGATCAAAGTAAGCCAGATCCATGCCGATTTCCAGAACCCGAATATCCTGATAGTCGACATATTCCTGCCAGGTTGCTGCTACTTCTTGAGCCATAAACTCTGGGCAGTTCTCTGAAGAAAAGGTCTTGGCTACTTGTTCAAGAACTGCTAAGGAATAGGGGCCTGCATCCAATAATAAGAAGTTCAACTCCCTCCCCGTTGCTCGCTCTTTCAAGAAAACCTTGAGATTGTGATAGGTGTACTTGAGGGCAAAGAGGTCAACCACAGCTGGATTCGGAGCTACTTGATAAGCCCAGTCATACTCTGCTAGAAGGTGCTTCATCAAGGCTTGCTCGACAACTTGGACTTGACGCAGTTGATCTGCCTCCAAGGCATAGGCCGTCCCTTGCAAGAGACTGGCACGCGCTTCTGCACCTGGGCTGGTCAGAAGGGCATCAAACTGAGCTGGGCTCAAAAAACTAGCTTCACGTACACTAATCCCGGTATTTACTTGAGAATACGTCCGTTCACTCATAGGCCCTCCTAGTTCTTCTCTTCTTTAAAAATGCTAGCTGCCATATGGAAGCTCTGCTCCTCCCGTACAGCATCAACGAGATCACGGTAGAGATAGCTGGCATCCACTTTGCCAAAGGAAAGGATAAAACCTGCTTCTTGGGCAAGAGTTTCTTTTGCTAACTGAAGCTGTGGATAGGCCTCTATCAAATCCCGACAATCTTGATCCGTCAATTTTTCTGCCGTCACAGCACCTAGGGTTAAGACCATTGCTTGGTCTGCATAACGAGGAAGAATGCGGTGAAGAAATGCGAGTTCTTCTTCACGCGACCAAGCCGCCATTTTCTGGTAGGCGTCCGCAAACAGCTCTTTTAAAACCCGTTGCTTGGTAACCAATGTTGATTGACGTTTTTGATTTTCGATTTGTTGGCTTTCACGTTGCAAGCGGCGCTCAATCGTCTGCAATTGAACCGCCCGTTGATGTAACTTTTCTTCTACCAAACGAGTTTCCTGCAACTGAGCTTCTGCTTGGAGCTTAGCCGTCGCTTCCGCCACTAATTTCCGGCCTTTTTCATGGGCCTGTTCAAGGATGGAGTCCTTTAATTGGGAATAATCCGTCATTGTTTCTATTTCCTCCTTTGGAGTTCTTCACTACCGATAAAAAAGGTGTGTCTAGATTAGCCGACGCGAAGAGTCAAAAGGAAGGACACAACGAAGGCCAAGATGGCATAGGTTTCAACCATGGCCGCAAGGATAACCCCTTTCATCATGTCTTCTGGGCGTTTTGCCAAGATTTGCATCCCAGCAGTTGCGACATTCCCTTGGTGTTTCGCTGAGAAATAGCCAACAATCGCTACTGGAAGAGCTGTGAAGAAGTATGCAACTCCTGTTTCAAGAGCCATATCTGGCTTAATTTGCAACCAGATCAAGATTCCGATAACGAAACCATACAGACCTTGTGTACCTGGCAACAATTGCAAGATCAAAGCTTGGGCAAATTTTTCTGGTTGTTCTTTCAAGAGTGCGGCAGCAGCTTGACCAGTCTTACCAACACCGAGGGCTGAACCCATTCCGCTAAGAGCCACTGCAATGGCTACACCAAGTGCTGCAAAGAAGGCACCCCCATGGGTTGAGAAATATGAAGCTAAAGATTCCATGAATATACTCCTATAAAATTTTTTATGATTGATTTACTGAATTATTTTTTTGTTTTGACATAGCGTTCCGACGGTTTTAGAGGTCGGAAGGGTTTGCCACCACCCTCGTAGAACTTGCCAAAGAACTCGACAAAGATCAAACGAGCCCCGTGCACGTAGCCTGATAAGAAGGACAGGAACATGTTGATAGCATGGAGTAGGACAAAGAGGACAAGGCCGACTGTGAACCGTCCCAGAGTCGGGAAGAGATTGACAATCAAGTTAAAGGCTGACCCGATGCTAGCCCCAGATAAACCGAGCGCCATCAAACGGGTGAAGCTGACCAAGTCTCCGACATAGCCACTAACATTGTAGAGGTTAAACAAACCTGCTGCTAATCCTGATAATTTCTTGGCACTGACAATGGACACCACCAGAATCCCAATCGCATTGAGAATAGCTAGCCACTGGCCAATGGGAACTAGGTAGGATAAGCCTGGTAGGATATTCCCGACTGCTAAGAGCATCAAACCTAATAAGATCAAGACCCAGGCAAAGCCTGCATTGTAGGCTTCCGTATAGTCTTTCAGGCGGACATTTTTCATCCCTCCTAGGAAGAGACCAACCAAAACGGTGATGAAACCAAAGACAACCGATAGGATCAAGATGGTCATAGCATTGGTGGTCGTGCTGATCAAAGCAAAGGGCATCTCAAAGCCGAAGAAGGAACCATATACGACTCCCCAAAGGGCTACCGAGATTCCTAAGAGGCAGAAAAAGCGAAGGTTTTTTGCTGCGCTCGGCCGTAGCTGGAAAGCTTTTAGAGCAAGGCCAGTTGCCAGCGTTAACAAGAGGCCATAGCCAATATCTGCTACCATCATTCCAAAGAAAACAAAGTAGAAGAGAGAGACGATTGGCGTCGGATCTTTCTCGTAATACTTGGGCAGGGCATACATCTCAGTCACCAACTCGAAAGGCTCCACCAAGGCATTGTTTTTCAGTTTGATTGGCACCTGATCCCATTCTTCTTGGGTAACCTCTCGCGTCTGCAAGACGACTTGGTTCCCAAATTCCTTTTGAAGTTTGCCCTTTAAAGCTTCGAGTTGAGAGGTCTCAATCCATCCTTCTAATGCGACTAGATGGGCTGTACTGGCAAGAGAGCCTTTAGCCTCTTCCCGAGCTCCTAGACTCAAGACATAATCGAGTTGGTACTTGAGTTGGTTGAGATCTTCCTTGGCTTGGCTGAGCCTTTCCAAAGTAGCCGCTTCAACAGCTCCTTGTTCTTTGATCTCTCTCTTGAGTTGCTCCAAACGTTCTTTCGGCAGGGTCTCTCCCTGATAGTCAAACTCTTTGAAATGCGAACTGGTCAGCGTATCTTGAAGATCCGCTAAGTCACCAGACTTATACAGGACAACGACTCCATGCTCTGTTTCCGAGCTGAAAACTACATCAACCTCTACATCTGGGTGCGCTAGCAAGGCTTGACGCGCCTGATCCTGTTCACTATTGGGAATGGTGCCGATTAAGCCATGAACATAGCGGAAACGCTTGAGCTGGTCCGGTGTCATTGTCAAGTCAACCCATTTTTCCAAAGAGGCAAGCTCTTCTTGGGCTAGCTGGATGCGATCCCGCGCCTTTGCTAAGACAGCCAATTGTTTTTGCACCGACTGTAAGAGACGTTGCTCATCACGGATAAGCCCATGAGACTCTAAATCGTGAAAAGATAAAGACAAGGGAGCTTCTTTTAGTTTTTCTAATCCCTTCTTTTGAGGAATGAAAGGCTCCAAAGCTTGAATGGCCTTTTCTAACTGCTCTTCCCGACGTCTTAGTTCATCCAGTCTTTGAGCTGATCCTTTGGTCCTATCACTCGTCTGGAAAGCAACTTGCCAGTCCTCTTGCTCGCTCAAATCATAGATTTGGACGGATTCCTCTGACTGGAGCGACAAGAGAAGCTCGTCCATTAGATTTGTGGGCAAGACTAGGGAAAGGTGTTGCATTGGGCTAATTGCCATAGGTTGCTACCACCTTTTCTACAATTTCGTCTACCAAAGCTGCTCGCTTATTTGTCATGGCTTGCTGCACCTTTTCGTCATTGCGCTGGCTGGTCACTGCAAGGTCTGCTGCCAAGCTAGCAATCGTCGCTCTCGAGGACTCTTCCCGCTCTGCTACTAGCTTTGCGGTCTCTTTGTCATAGGATGCTGCCACCTCCTGTAGGTGATCACCTAACTGTTGGCGCAAATCTTGGACCTGATCTTCGTAACTTGCGACAACGGCTTCTGCCGCCATTTCAATCTCTTGCATCATTTCTAGAGTTGCGTTGGCCATCACTCCACCTCCTTACCTCTTCCTTTACGAGAAGGAACAAATTCTTGTGTAAATTATAACATATTTTAACAACTTTTTTCAGCGTCTTTCCTTTGTTTCCAGAGGTTATTTTTTTTACAAAGTTGATTCAAAAGAGACGCTGATTCTGTTCCTTCTTTCAGTCGTTCGCTGGTCGTACTCCTTGTATATCCCGGTTTTTTATGTTATACTGTGAAATATATTATAGGATTTTCTCCATGTGTAACCTCAGTTGAAAGGAGGACCGCTGTGAAACAAGATCGTGATCTCCGAAGCATTATTAAGAGCCATCAAGAAGAAATGACGGAGCTAGAGTTAGACATCGCCCGCTATTTTTTATCTCCTGAAGCACAGCAACACTCTCTTTCCTCGTCTAGAGTGACGGAACTGTTGCATGTATCCAAAGCTGCTTTGACCCGTTTTTCCCAAAAGTGTGGCTTCACAGGCTATCGAGAATTTATCTATCACTTTAACGAAGAAACCAAATCTCAAAAACAACAATCCCCGCACGATGAATTAACCCAGGATGTCTTGCGTCGCTACCAACATGTCCTTCAGGCTACAGAAAACCTAGCAAAAGATGACCAAATCAAAGAAGTCGCTAACTTAATCACTCAAGCAGATCGGGTCTACTTCTTTGGAAAAGGAAGCTCAGGATTGGTGGCTTCTGAGATGAAACTTCGCTTCCTCCGACTAGGCGTTATTTGTGAGGCCTTAACCGATCAAGACGGCTTTGCATGGACGACCAGTATCTTGGATAAATCCTGTCTGGTCATTGCCTTCTCTCTGTCGGGAACCACACGCTCGATTATCCATAGCCTCTTGGATGCTCAAGAAATGGGGGCAAAAACCGTTCTTCTTACGGCTCAACCAGACGCTATCAAAGATGACTTTACGGAAATTTTACCAGTTGCTCCCCTACCTGGAAGCACCTATATTGACCGTATTACGGCGACCCTTCCGTTCTTAACCACGATTGATTTAATCTACGCTCACTTTCTTGAAATGGATCGGGAGCGCAAAGAGAAAATTTTCAATAGCTATTGGGAAAACAAAAAACTCAATGGCTACGATTCACGTAGACGGTAGTCTCCATATGTATCACCAGGCGCCAAGGGCTTTTGCCTTCGGCACCTGGTTTTTCTTTTCCACAAAAAGAGAGTGGGACAGAAATCGGTAATTCGTTAGAATTCGATTTCGTCGTCCCACCTCCGCACAGTTGAGTAGGGCTATAAAAGCTGATGAAAGCAGCGTAGTAGAGCCCATTCAACCACTGCGGCTTGCTCGACAATGCAAAGGCTGGGACTTTTGTCCCAGCCTCTTTTCGATTTAATTGCGTCTAGCTTGCTGTTGCTTGAAATGGTAGTAAGCTCCTATCATCCCCGCCGTATTTTGATGATGCGCAAACTCCAATTGTGTTTTGTCTGCAAGGCTTGGAACGAGGGAGTCTTTGAGGGCGACTGAAATTTTTGGTTTCAATATAGCTTCCTGTCCCATGACCCCACCACCAAGAATGACCACTTGAGGATTGACAACATAACAGATATTGGCAAGCCCCTTACCTAGGTAGTCGACCATGCGATCGATCCCCGCCATACAGATGGTATTTCCTTGGGTCGCTTCCTTGAAAATACGACGACCGCTCCATTGTTCGACAGGGTCCCCATGTTGCTTAGCAACATATTCAACTAAAGCTGTTGTTGAGGCCAAATCTTGGAAGGCGCCATCTTGAAGATGGAGGTAACCGACTTCACAGGCAGAATTGCTAAAGCCATGGAAAATCTCCCCATTGATTAGGAGACAGCCACCGATTCCAGTGCCGACTGTTAAACAGACCGCAACTTGAGCCCCCTGGCCATTCCCTGACATGACTTCTGCTAAACCAGCACAGTTGACGTCATTTTCAATTTCGCAGGGAATATGATAGGCATCTTCAATTTCTTTTTTAAACTGAGTTCCCGCATAATTGGGAATCTGAGGACCTGCATAAAAGATTTCCCCCTTATCGGGATCAACCATGCCAGCTGACGAAATACAGACTCCAAGAATATTATTTTCTTGGAGGTAAGATTCTACTAAAGCTTTGGTTTTCCCTAGAATTCCAGGTCCCCCTTTTTCAGCTTCTGTCGGCATTTCATGCGACTCAATCAAATTCTCTGCTTCATCAATCAGACCATATTTAATATTGGTCCCACCGATATCAATCGCTAGGTAATAGGCCATACACCTCTCCTTTCCGATTTCCATTCCTTTTTAAAGAAAACGTTC
Organism: Streptococcus ilei; assembly: GCF_000479335.1. Classification (NCBI taxonomy): domain Bacteria; kingdom Bacillati; phylum Bacillota; class Bacilli; order Lactobacillales; family Streptococcaceae; genus Streptococcus; species Streptococcus ilei. The sequence goes on along the minus strand of NC_022584.1, from coordinate 1,601,857 downwards.
CTTGACTTCACGGATTAAACTAGCTGCCTTTTGAACCACTTCCTGGTCTGCTTCAGTTACTGGAGTTAATGGACTCCGAACAGATCCCAGTTCTAGACCTTCATTGATCCGCAAGACTTCTTTAATGACGCCATACATGTTTCCATGAGCAGACGTCAAGACTCCGATGATACCATTGATGGCAAACTGCAAGGCACGCGCAGTCTCCAAATCCTTGTCCGCAATCAATTGATTGAGTTTCAAGAAGAGCTCAGGCATGGCACCATAAGTGCCTCCAATACCCGCTCCTGCTCCCATCAGACGGCCACCTAAGAATTGCTCATCCGGACCATTGAAGACGATATGGTCTTCACCACCTAAAGAAGCAAAGGTTTGAATATCCTGCACCGGCATCGAAGAGTTTTTCACCCCAATGACCCGTGGGTTTTTCAACATTTCTTTATAAAGACTCGGTGTCAAAGCCACTCCTGCTAATTGCGGGATATTGTAGATAACAAAGTCTGTGTTTGGCGCTGCTGCGCTGATTTCATTCCAGTAGTGGGCGACACTATATTCTGGCAAGCGGAAGTAAATAGGCGGAATGGCCGCAATGGCATCTACTCCTAGCTCTTCTGCATGTCGTGCCAATTCCACGCTATCCTTGGTGTTATTGCAGGCTACGTGAGCGATGATGGTCAATTTTCCTTTAGCCACTGCCATGACTTCTTCTAAGACTAGCTTGCGATCGGCCACACTCTGATAGATACATTCGCCGGAAGATCCGTTGACATACAAGCCCTGCACACCTTTCGCGATAAAATATTCTACGAGAGCACACACCCGCTCCGGGCTAATTTCTCCTTGGTCATCATAGCAAGCGTAAAAAGCTGGGATGACTCCTTCATATTTTTTTAAATCTGACATTCTTTTTTCCTTTCACGAATGTTTACAAAATCCTATTTTTTCTTTTTTATTCTTTAAAACGAGCAAATATTTTTTCCATCAATCCAACCTGTAGGAAGGTCAGGCTAGAAAAACCAATCAAGAAGAAGACCATGAGCCCTAGTAGAAAGCTTAAGACAGAAGTCACAAAAACCATAGCTACTAGCAACAAGAAAGTCCCCATAACGAAAAACCATGGGAAATACAAACCGGTTACAATCAGAGCTTTTTGAAGACACTCTACCCAGGTCAAGCGGTAACGCGCCGCAATTGGATAGGCCGCTAGCATGACCAGAAGGAGGAATATGAAGAGTCCTAGACACACAGCTTTTAACACCTGCATCGGCAAAGTTGTCTGGTTCCAAAAGAGCAACAAGTCAAAGAGACAGATCCCTGAAACGAGCAACTCAATTCCTCCGAGCTGAAGACCCAACTTCCAATTTTCGCGAAAGGCGCTGATGTAGGTCCGAATGACTGGTAGGCGACGCTGATGTTTGATCGCAAAAACCGTTTGATACAAACTAATCTTCGCGATTCCGATGGTAACAATCGGTAGACAGCTCAGCACAAAAAGAAGATTGACTGTGACTAAGTCCGCTATTTTCTCGCTGATTCGCATCACCAGATTGTCTGTATTAAAAACTGTTTTGATCAATCCTGCTTCTCTTTGTGACATACCGTCTCCTTTCTGACTCTCTTAATCGATTAAAATCTTCACTAACTGTTTTCGAACCTTATCTTCTTGACCCGCATAACCATTAGGCTGGTGAGGTTCTCCTGGGAAAAAAATCGCAAAATTATGATAACCCAGATGTAGCGGATAAGACTCCTGACAATGGACAAAGCCGATGTCCGATGCTTCATCAAATGCGATAGCCTCATCTGTCACACGAGATCCATAACTCGAAAACTCATGCCCTTCTACCAATAGATGCAAATCGGCATATTTTTTGTGATGTTCAAAGCGATTGCTTTCTTCTTTATTGAGGGTATTTTCCTGAACAAGCAGAAAGACCTTATCCCCATCAATATCGTATCTCCCCAATTCAAAAGAATCCTTCCGATGCTCATAGAGAAAGTCAATAGCTTTATCTAGATTGGGATGGAGCCCCTTGTAAACGGTGATGTTTTTTAAATCATCAAATATCATATACTCATCCTTTCGACACTTTTTAGGACAAGAAAAGAAAACAAGTGGTTTCTTCCCCAGCCCCGTCTAAGGCACCGATGAGGTGTGGAGCACACAAGAGCCCGACACCTCTCAGCCTAGAAAAAAGTATCTGTACACAACTATCATTTGTCCAGGTGGACGACTTATCCTTTGACCGCTCCCATAGTAATCCCTTGGGTGAAGGATTTTTGGAAGACAAGGAAGACCGTAACGATTGGCACCGCTGCTAGGGCTGCCCCAGCCATGATCAAGCCATAGTTAGTAGCCATTTCAGCCTGCATAGTCGCTACCCCTAGTGAAATGGTCAAGTTTTGACGAGAGGTCAACATAACCAATTGCATAAAGTAGTCGTTCCAGGTGTTGATGAAGGTAAAGATGGCAAGAGCTGCAAATCCTGGCTTGACAATTGGGAAGGCAACGCTCCAGAAAGTCCGTAACTCTCCACAACCATCGATCTTAGCAGATTCTAAGAGTTCTGTTGGGATGTTTTCACTAAACTGCTTCATCAAGAAGACCCCGAATGGCCATCCAACCAGTGGCAAGATAACCGCTGCTAGGGTATCGTGGATTCCCATAAAGTTGATAATCCGTACCAATGGAACCAAGACAACTTGCTTCGGAAGGGCCATGGCTGCGATAAAGGTAGCGAAGAGAATTCGTTGACCATAGAAGCGTTTCTTAGCTAAGACATATCCTGCCAAGGAAGAGGTCATACACACTAAGAGCATGGTGGCAAGGGAGATGAAGACACTGTTCCACAACCATTGTAGGGCTGGGTTTTGTACCATCAACTGTTGGAAATTTTCCATGGTTGGTGTCTTTGGCCACCACTGAGGTGGGATCATAATGGTATCTGGTTGAGACTTAAAGGCCCCCGTCAAAATCCAATAAAATGGGAAAATGAACAAGACTGTCAAAAGGAGCAAAACGATGGTGGAAATCACTGTAAAGGCAGTGATGGGTTTCTTTTGTGTTGATTTCATCTGAGGCTCCTTTCTTTAGTATTCTACGTCGTTTCCGAGGATCTTGAATTGCGCAAAACTAATAATGGCAATCATCACTGCAAGGAAGACACCCATGGTGTTGGCATAACCGTATTCAGAGAGTTTAAAGGCTTTTTCATATAAGTAGTACATGAGGGTACTCGTTGAGTAGTTAGGACCACCGGATGTCAACAATTGGATCAAGGCGAAACATTGGAAAGAGTTAATGGTCGTAATGATCGCAATATAAAGGGTTGTTGGCAACAAGCTTGGCCATTTGATCTTCCAGAAAACTTGAAGTTCTGTCGCACCATCGACACGCGCTGCTTCTACGAGAGAATTATCAATATTTCCCATAGCCGCGATGTAGAGGATGATGGGTTGACCAACAGAGGTGGTCAACAAAATAATGATGATGGCCATCAAAGCCCAGTGTTTGTCCCCCAACCAAGAAATATTTTGGTTGATGACATGTCCAGATTTCAATACAAAGTTCAAAATACCTGATAGTGGATCATAGATCCATTTCCATACTACTGTAACAGCTACACTCCCTGTAACAACAGGAAGGAAGAAGACAAAACGGTAGAAGGAACGCGCAATGGCATTTTGATGATAGGTCTGAGAAGCCACAAACAAGGAGAACAATACTACGATTGGAACGGATCCAATAACGATGATAACGGTATTGATCAAGGACTTGATAAAGACCTTATCCGCAAACATGCGGGAATAATTTTCAAAACCAACAAATTTGAAGGAGGTCATAGAGTAATTGAAGAAACTAGTGACAAACCCCATAATCATTGGTGCTAATACAAAGACAATAAAGAAGATTAAAATGGGTGCTAAGAATGCGTAGGAAACCAGCGTCTCCCTCATTCGGATTTTGTTTACCTTCACAATAAGGCACCTCCTGATGTTCTTTTTCTATTTTGATTACTTGATTCTTTATTTGAAGCAATTCCATGTTGCTTCAAATAAAGAATCAATAGGAAGAATGAAAACACAAAGGCCCCTCTTTCAATCTACACATGGAGATAAGAAATCGAGGGGCCTATGCTTTCTTATTTCTATGAAAGGATCATTTGAATTTCATAGATGATCTATTTTTTCTGGATCGTTTCGTTTGCTTTTTCGGTGAACGTCTTCAAAGCATCTTCTGCTTTTTCATCTCCGTTTGAAACAGATTGCAACATTGGGAACCAAAGTGTACGCATTTCTGCAAAGCCGTCGATTGTGTTGTAGTATGGTGAGTAGTATTTAGTCCAAGTGCTGATGGTTTCCATCCGTTTGTCATCATACAATTTACCAAATGAACTACGAACTGGGAAGGCACCTGTACGAACAACGTTCTTAGGACCCCATTCTTTGTCATCAGCGATGAATTGAACAAATTTCTTAGCTGCTGCTACTTTCTTTTCATCCTTGTTGTTGAAGACTGCAAAACCATTGACAAGGTATTCCAATTTTGGTTTGCCTGAATCAGATGGGAATGGTACTTCGACTACTTCAACTTTACTTGCTTCCAACAATTTAGCTTGGATACCGTTTTGTGAAGGTGCCCACAAGATAGTGTAAGAAGTTTGACCGTTGGCAAAGTTTTGGATGTCTGCTCCACCATCAAATTGGGAACCGTTCATAAGCAAACCGTCTTCAATCCATTTAGATGCTTTTTCTAAACCTTTGACAAATTTTGGATCATCCGTTGTATACTTGGTTACTTTTTCATCTGTTACAGAACCACCGTAAAGGTTGGCGATAAAGGCACGAGTACCTTGGTCTCCACCTTGACCATTACTGAAGAGGGATCCTGGTGTGTAGCCTTTGTCTTTCAAAGCTTTCAAGACTTTTTCGAAGTCGTCTGTAGTCCAGCCTTCTTTGACAAGGTCTAGAACTCCTGCATCTTCCAACATTTTCTTGTTCATGGCCATGTAGAATGGTGCTGAACTGATTGGATACATGTAGGCAGTGTCGCCAGCCTTGCTAGCTTGGATGATATTGTCGTTGTTGACATCTTTTACAAAATCTTCTGTAAAGAGATCGTTCAAATCAGCCAATTTACCATTTTTACCGTATTGGATGATCCGCCCTGGTGCGTCAAAGAGCACGTCTGGAGCAGTTCCCGCTTCAATAGCTGTTGTAATCTTTTCAGGACCAGATTTGAAGTCGATGGTTTCTAGTTTAACCTTGATATCTGGATTGGCTTTTTCGAAAGCTTCGATAATAGATTTTTCGTAGGTACCTACACCATCATCAGCTTTCTCTTGAGTAAAGACTGGGAAGGCCCACCAAGTGATTTCTGTTTTACCAGAGTTATCGCTTGAAGATTCAGATTTAGATCCTCCTCCAGATCCACAAGCTGCAAGTGCTAGCACCGCTGCACCAGCTACTAACGAGTACAGTACTTTTTTCATTTTCATGTGATTTCTCCTCACGTTTGCGGTAAGATTTCTCTTACTTAGTGTATCCTCACTGAGGACAGTGGTCATTAAGTATTCTCATTTCTACTGGATGACTTCTCTCTTCCTAGCTTCCTCCTTGTCTCTTTTTACTGTTCTTTTTTTCTATTTTAAAGCTGCGACGAAGCGTTCTGTAATTTCTTTAGGTCGCGTAATAGCTCCTCCTACTACAACCCCTCTGACCCCCAGGTCATGAATTTCTTTGGCTTGTGCAGGATAGTGGATCTTACCTTCAGCAATCACATCGACACCCGCTTGGCAGAGTTGGCGAATCAACTCAATGTCAGGTCCGTCTATTTTCGGACTGTAATCTGTGTACCCAGATAAGGTCGTTCCGACAAAATCAACCCCTGCTTCGACAGCTGTTAAGCCTTCTTCAAAGGTGCTAATATCTGCCATCAAGAGTTGGTCAGGATATTTCTCCTTCACCTGGTGGATAAAGTCGACAATCGATAGACCGTCATGGCGCGGACGTTTGGTACAATCCAGTGCAATCACTGCGATATCTAATACAGCCAATTCATCTACTTCTTTCATCGTAGCAGTAATGAATGGTTCTTCAGGTGGATAATCTCGTTTGATGATCCCGATAATCGGAAGCTTTGTCACTTCCTTGATTTCTTTGATATCGCGGACGCTATTGGCCCGGATTCCAACCGCTCCTCCTTGCTCTGCTGCTTTCGCTAAGAGAGGAATCACACCTCCAGCCTCTGTGTAGAGAGGTTCATGAGGAAGCGCCTGACAAGAAACGATAATGCCGTCTTTGATCTGTTGAATTAATTCTTCTTTCGTGATCTTGGACATACATTCCATCTCCTTTGTTTATTACGTCAACTCGAGTACTTGTAAAGTTATTATATAGTATTTTTAAAGCGCTTACAATATTAACTAATCAAATTGATAATAGTTTCATATTTTAAACTATTATCTCCTCCGTCTGAAACTAGTTTCAGAGATTTAAACATTCTAAAACTTTTTAACAAATTTTTTTCATTTCCAGATTTTTATACGAATAGTATAAGTGACCAAACAAAAAGAAAGGAGGACCACAGATGTACTATACTCCCATTATCATCCCATGGTTTTTGTATTACTTCTTCCGCAAATAAATAAGGAAAGGGAATACCTAACATGAAAAAGAATACCAGAGCTTTTGTTTTATTGATCTTGCTTTCATTGATTTTATTTTAAACAAAAACTTGAAACGTAAGCTAAACACTGCATTGGTTATTTAACCTTATCCTTGCTTCATCTAATCAGCTCAGCTGACACAAAATGAACAAAAGTCAACCACATACAAGCTAGCTCTATTGGAAAATTACCCTAGCTTTGCTATTCAACAAAAATTAGGAGTATTAAGATATGAGATGGCCTATCCACACTATGATATTTGCAATCATCATCGCATTAACCGTTTTACATGATGCACATCTGATTGCATTTCAACCAAAAATGAATTTAGCCATTGCGGCTACGATCTATCTAGCAGTTGATGCTAGATGGCAACAAACAAAAAAGAAAGAGGAAAACTAAATGACAACAGAATTAACACAAAAATTCACACCCTTAACAGAAGCAGAATTGACTCAAGTCGATGGGGGAGCTATCCCATTGATTGCTTGGGTCATTGCTCATCCCTATCTATCTGGCTCGATTGCTGGTGGTGTAACAGCTATCGGAACTGCCATTTGGGGAGCGTTTAAATAATTAATTTGAAGGAGAAAAGCAATGATCGACCAAGTACAATTTAAAGAGCTCACGCATGAAGAATTAAGTGATATCAACGGTGGAGCACTACCAGTTTTATTTGTATTCGCATCCGGTTTTTCCACTGCCTATATCGGGACGACTAAGCTGATTGATGCCTTTCATCGAAATATGACACGAAAATGGTAAAGGAGGAACCCTATGAGCCTAGTATTTATCACCCTCATCCTTTTAACAGGATACTGCATTCTCGATAAGAAAGACCCCAAACAAGTAGAAGGGTACCTTCCTAAATTTGCCATTGCCTTCATGGTCACTTTCACCATTCTGAACGAGGCAATTGATTTACTCTACACGATCTTACATTAAGGAGGACAGCTATGGATACAAGCATCCATTATACTTGCCTAACGGAAGCTGAACTTGCGACCATTGACGGGGGAGCCTCCGTCTTTGACTCGGCAAAATTCATCGTTCAAACATGGAATATTTTATACAATTCCGGACGTGATTTTGGCCGTAGTATCATCAACGGCATTATGTACTAGAAAGGAGCAAGCATGAAACTCGAAGAAACACGTTTTAGAAGCTTGTCCGAGCAGGAGCTTAGTCATGTGGACGGTGGGTCCGTATGGATCACTGTTGGACTGATTGCAACTCCCCTACTTATGGGAACCTTCGCTGGCGCCTTTGACGAATATGCTCGCAAACGAGGCAAACATTAACCACTTCTTTATCATCTCTTAAACAGTTCAAAAAATCCCAGCTTTTAAGAAAGCTAGGATTTTTTCGTATGAACGAAGCAAGACCTTTTTCTATTCTCCCTCTTCATCATCGAGGAAAGTGATCCCAAATAAATGTCTTCTAGAACTTTCAATTCACTAGGCCACCTTTTGAACCGGTTTTTCCTTTACGACAAACACAAAGCCAATAGAGCCGACGAATGCCCCAAGCAAGATCCAATAAACTATATCCGTTGAAGTGAACGGACCTTCTAAGAGACCAGCCAATAAAAAGAGATCAATATACAGTCTGGTGTCACGATAAAAGTCCCAATTGAAATGGTAGCTACCTACTGGATACTGGCGATTGGACACCTGCGGTTGAAAGACCTGAAGAAGAATCAAAATCCCTACAAAAGCAAGATAAGCAAGGCTAACAACCGAAAGCGGATCCTGTATCATCATAGCTACAGCCACTAAAAGTAAGACCAAGAGCCAGAAATGGAAGTCAAACCAGAACTCACGATGATAATGGAACATTTTCTTAAGATCACACCTTTCTATTTATGTTACCTTTATAATTATATTATAGTACATTTTGTTAGGAGCGGCAAGTAAATAGAGGTGACAAGAACAACTACTACATCTGTTAAAAAGGACAGAAATATGAAACAGTTCCTGTCCTTTTTATTTCAGCATCAAACGATTGAACCTTCTTAGCTGAGGTCATTATCAATAATGACTTTCAAGGCATTGTTTTCGCCAGCATGTTTGAAGATTTCATATGCCTTCTCTGCTTCTGAAAGTTTAAAGTGGTGTGTTACCAATTTAGTAGCGTCGATCTTACCAGACTTCAATACATTAAGAAGCATTTCAGTTGTATTGGCATTGACCAATCCCGTGTTGAGCGTAATGTTCTTGATCCAAAGATCATCAAGATTGAAGCTAACTGGCTTCCCATGCACTCCGACGTTGGCAATATGACCGCCGACAGAGATAATATTTTGGCAGACATCAAAGGTTGCTGGATAGCCCACACATTCCATAGAGATGTCAACACCACGACCATCGGTCACTTCATTGATAAAGGCCTTGATTTCATCAATATCACTTGAACAAATGGTATGAGTCGCTCCAAATTTCTTAGAAGCTTCAAGACGAGATTCTGACAAGTCTACCATGATAATAGTAGCTGGAGAGAAGAATTGTACGGTTAAGAGAGCTGCTAAACCGATTGGCCCCGCACCAACGATACAAACGTTGTCTCCTGGTTTCACGTGAGATGGGAGCACCCCAATCTCATAGGAAGTTGGGAGAATATCTGAGAGCATAACCAAGGCTTCATCATCAACAGAGGCAGGTGCATGATAGAGACTGCCGTCTGCGTGAGGAATATGGACATACTCTGCTTGAGTTCCGTTAATTAAGTGGCCAAGAATCCAGCCCCCATCTTCACAGTGAGATGGTAAACCACGTTTACAGTAGTAGCAGGTGTTACAAGCTGTCACACAAGAGATGATAACCTTATCGCCCACCTTAAAGTTAGTGACCGCATCGCCGACTTCTTCGACAATCCCGATTCCTTCGTGACCGAGGATGGTTCCTTCTTTACAAGCTGGAACATCTCCTCCCAAAATATGGAGGTCTGTTCCACAAATGGTCGTTTTTACCAAACGCACAATAGCATCAGTTGGTTTCTTGATGACTGGTTTTGGTTGATCGATCAACTGAAGATTTCCTGCGGATACATATGTTGCTGCTTTCATAAGCGACTCCTTTTTTGTTGGTTTTGTCAAACCATTTTATTACAGTTTTTTACTTTGTGAATATTATAACATACAAAGTAAGCGCTTGCAACATATTTATTAGATTTTTTATAAAAGTATTTTCAAGAAATGAACCATCCTATCAAATGAAAAAATCCCCCACTCTTTCGAGTGAGGGATAGCTGATAAACATCATTTGTTCAGTAGCGTCTTATTTACGACGTCCTGGACGTTCTTTGTAACCGTAGTAAGCATCTTCGATGATTTCTTGCATATGATCCACCATTGGAAGACGTGGGTTAGCTGGCGAACATTGATCTTCGTAAGCAAGGAAGGCCAATTCACGAGAATGTTTCTTCCATTCTTTTTCATCGATTCCTTGTGCTTTGAAGTTCATTTGGATACCTACGCGCTCACCAAGCTCGTAAACAGCTTTTGCATAAGCTTCTACTGCTTCTTCTGGTGTAGAGCATGGAAGTCCTAACATACGAGCGATGTCTTGATATTTCTCATCTGCACGGTAGTAGTTGTACTTAGGCCATGTCGCTGTCTTGGCTGGACGTGTACCGTTGTAGCGGATAACGTATGGAAGCAAGATCGCATTGGTACGTCCGTGAATCGTGTGGAATTGTGCACCGATCTTGTGGGCCATTGAGTGAGAAATACCGAGGAAGGCATTGGCAAAGGCCATACCTGCGATAGTTGACGCATTGTGCATTTTTTCGCGTGAATGGAAGTCTGCGTTCTTCACTGAGCTTTCCAAGTTTTCAAAGACAAGTTTGATGGCTTGAAGAGCAAGACCATCAGTGTAGTCACTTGCCATTTGAGATACGTAAGCTTCTGTTGCGTGAGTCAAGACGTCCATACCAGTGTCCGCTGCAACAGATCCTGGAACTGTCAATACCAAAGCAGGGTCTACGATTGCCACAGTTGGTGTCAATGAGTAGTCAGCGATTGGGTATTTACGGTTGTTTGCTTTATCAGAGATAACGGCAAATGGTGTTACTTCAGATCCTGTACCAGATGTTGTTGGGATGGCGATGAATTTAGTCTTCTTACCAAGCAATGGGAACTTGAAGGCACGTTTACGGATATCCATGAATTTTTGAACCAAGTCACGGAAGTCCACTTCTGGTTGCTCATAGAAGAGCCACATTACTTTGGCCGCATCCATTGGAGATCCACCACCAAGAGCAACGATGGTATCTGGTTTGAAGGCACGCATGATCTCAGTACCACGTTCAACGGTTGTGATATCTGGATCTGGTTCTACGTCTGCAAAGATTTGGTAAACTACCTTGTTGCGACGAAGGTCAAGCTGTTCGATGATGCGATCAAGGAAACCAAGCTCTACCATAGCGTGGTCTGTAACGATCATGACACGTTCAACGTCACGACATTTTTGTAGGTATTCAATTGAATCACGTTCAAAGTATGTTTTTGAAGGAAGTTTCATCCATTGCATGTTATTTCTCCGGCGTCCGACTTTTTTGATATTCAAGAGGTTGATGGCACTAACGTTGTCCCCAACAGAGTTGCGTCCGTAAGAACCACATCCAAGTGTCAATGATGGCAAGAAGGCATTGTAAACATCCCCGATACCACCGAAAGTCGAAGGAGAGTTGCAGATGACACGAATGGCTTTGACTGCTTTACCAAATTCTTTGGTCAATTCTTCGTCTGCTGTATGGATAGCAGCTGAGTGACCAAGACCGTTGAATTCAACCATTTGGCGTGCTTTGTTAATTCCGTCTTCACGGCTTTCAGATTTCAAGACAGCGATAACTGGTGACAATTTTTCACGAGTCAACGGCTCTTTTTCACCAACTTCTTTACATTCTGCAGCAAGGATGTTGGTTCCTTCTGGTACAGAGAAGCCAGCTTGTTCAGCGATCCATGCTGCTGGTTTCCCAACGATGTCCGCATTCAATTTCGCACCTGCACAGTTTTTGCTATTCGCTTTGACACCGAAGCAGAACTCTTCAAGAAGGGCTTTTTCTTTTTTGTTAACAAAGTAAGTATGGTAAGATTTGAATTCTTCGACAAACTCATCGTAGATTTCTTTATCGATGATAACCGCTTGTTCAGATGCACAGACCATTCCGTTGTCAAATGATTTAGACATAACGATATCGTGAGCAGCTTGGCGGATGTTAGCTGATTTTTCAACATAAGCTGGAACGTTACCTGCACCTACCCCAAGAGCTGGTTTCCCACAAGAATAAGCTGCTTTCACCATGGCGTTACCACCGGTCGCAAGGATTGTTGCAATCCCTTCGTGGTTCATCAATGCACTAGTTGCTTCCATAGATGGTTGCGTGATCCATTGTACACAGTTCTCAGGAGCTCCTGCCTTAATCGCTGCATCGCGGACGATTTGTGCCGCATGAGCAGATGATTCTTGAGCCGATGGGTGGAAGGCAAAGACGATAGGGTTCCGTGTCTTCAAGGAAATCAATGCTTTAAAGATTGCTGTTGAAGTAGGGTTTGTTGTAGGAGTGATCCCGCAGACTACTCCGACTGGCTCAGCAATAAGGGTCAAACCAGTGACGTCATCCTCTTGAATGACACCAACTGTCTTGGTGTGGCGCATATTGTTCACTACGTGCTCACAAGCGAACAAGTTCTTAGTCGCCTTGTCTTCAAAGACCCCACGACCAGTTTCTTCATAAGCATGAAGAGCAAGCTCACCGTGAGCGTCAAGAGCAGCTACAGATGCTTTCGCAACAATGTAGTCTACTTGTTCCTGATCCAATTTGCGCATTTCTTCAAGCGCAACAAGCGCTTTTTGCACCAACTCGTCTACGTGTTTTTCAGCAGCGAGTTTCTTTTCTTCAGGTGAGAGAGATTTTTTATCAGCCATTTGATGCTTTCCTCCAATGTTTGAAACCCTTATCCTTTTCCGGAACTTTTTCTTGTTTTCAGAAACTTTCAAGAATAGTGTAAGAAATTTCGATTTGTTAATTTTTTCACAATATAATTGTACTCTATTTTAGAAAATTTGTAAATAGTTTCACAAAGATTTTTTTAACTTTTTTCTATGACCCCTCCTTCTCCTTCTATACAGGAGTATTTTCAAGAAAAAATTGAAGGATTTTTTTGAGAAAACACTTCAATTTCACAAACAAATATTTTCACGCAATTTATGTAAGCGTTTTCTTAATTTTACTAAAAAAAGCAATTTTCTTCAAGTGAAAATTGCTTAAATAGCTTAGTAAATTTCTACGGTTTAACTGGCCCCTGATTGGCTTGATCAACTGCTTCTTTCACGACCTTGGCATACAGGTTTCCTCCGACATCGATGGAACCATCTGATTCTAAACCAAAGTGGACATTATCCGTTCCAGCCCAAATAGCTGGGTTATCGATAGCAACTTGGTACCAGTCTGCTATATAGACATAGTCATATTTTTTAGCCAATTCCAGCTCATACTGTCGAGTCTGAACGGTGACGCTATTGCTATCATTGGCTTCACGCCCGTCATATGGCGTTACCAAAATTAAGCGATGTCCTTTGGGTAATTCTTGAACAAATTTATCCAACAATTCTTGATAATTATTAGAAGAGTTGGTTCCAAGTGCAATCACCACGTTCTTGAGCAAGACTCTATTGGCAATATCCGTTTCATATACTCTTAAGCCTGAATCCAAATTACGACTCACCAAAGCATCTAATTGGATATCCGGCATAACTTGTTTCAAATAATCTGATGCCCGGAGGTTTACAGAATCTCCGATCATGGTCACTCCATCTGACACATTGTAAGAAGTCGCTGAAGCATTGTCTACTTGGGCACGCGTGATCTGCATCTTGCTGTCGGATTGACGAAGCCCTTCGGTAATCAGGTTTTCATCAAAGGCTCCGACGCGTGGCGCAAAGAGTGCAATCCCAAACATGAGCAAGGTCAACGGAATCGCGCTGTAAAAGAGCGGTTTCGTGAAACTACTGAGATCCATAGAGATGCCAAAAATCTTTGGTTCACGTCCAGCCAAGGTTGGTTCAATAATATAGAAGCTTAAGGCAGCAAGGCTAAAAGATACCAGTGTTGTTAGCAGAGAAGCCCAGCCATTGGTCATTAATTGAGAAAAGATGATATAAAATGGCCAGTGGAAGAGATAGACCCCATAACTTGTATCCGCAATAAAGGTAATCACTGCAGGTTCTTTCTGATCTGGCGTCTTTTCATGGAGGACACGAGTCATCACAATCATCACAGATCCTGCAAGAGTCGCTACTAAAAAGCCAAATAAATAGGTCCAAACACTATCAAACGGAAGAATAAAGGTCAAGAGCAACAAGACTAGAAAAGCACCAGCTAAAATTGCTAAGGTCTTCTGTAGAGATAACTTCTTCACTAATTGAGTAAGATTTGGGCTGGTCGTTGTAATCCCTGTTACTGTCGCTAAAGCACTCCCCACAAAGAAAGGAAAGACGTGAGCGATGCTAGAAAAATAGACATTGGACAAATTCTTCGTGACCAGTGCTCCGACAAAGAAGGTCAGGAAGGTCACTAAAAAGAGACCTGTCGAAGAAAGGAAGATATAACCTCTATATTGGCCAACTGATTTAGCTTTTTTACCCAAAAACCAAGCCAAAAGAGCCCAGAGTACGTAGTAATGAACTTCCAGAGCCAAACTCCAGGTATGAATGAAAAGATGAGGGATGAACTGGCTTTCGTAACTTCCGCCACTTAATATCTCATAGAAGTTGGTCACAAAGCCAAAGACGGCTGCAATCTGTGTCCCAATCCCAGCAATAAAGTCTCGTCTGACCAAGAAGGTAAAAGGCATGACCAGCAAGACCATAAAGACTAAAGGAGGAACAATCCGGTAGAAGCGGCGTCGCAGGAAGCCTTTGAGATCAATTTTTTGATGACGGGCAAACTCATCGATTAGAAGAGCCGTGATCAAAAATCCTGAGAAAGTAAAGAAGATATCGACTCCAATAAATCCACCAGGAAAAACTTTTTGAAAGAAATGGTAGAGAAGAACGAGAAGAAGTCCCGTTATCCGTACCAATGAAAACCATTTAATTCGCATTTTGATATATTCCTTGTTTAAACGTTCCTTTATAAACGACATTTTGTTCTGTCGTCAAGGTTCCCTGGCCTTCTGGTTGGCCATTGACAAATTCACCTTCATATTTCCAACCAGCCTTGGCTGTAAAGGTGCCATGACCACTAAAGGTCCCATTGACAAAATTGCCCTTGTAGGTGTCTCCGTTTTCAAAGGTCACGGTCCCTTGGCCATTCATCTTGCCACGAACGATACTGCCGTCATAGCGAATAGCTCCCTTATCGAGGGTCAAAACACCTCCGAAAGGGATAGAGGAAAGAAAAACCCACAAAGCAGACAGAACAATAATCCCCAAGGACAATCGTTCAATATTCTCTCTCGTAACATAGACCTTATAGGTCTCATATAATTCTTTTATTTTTTCCATATTCTGTTCATTCTGTTTCTATTCAACCGGTTACTCATTTAAGGAGCAAGTCCGAAACTAATCTTCTAATCGTTCCAACCATTCTTGACAACCAGCTAGGACGCGGCGATAGGTCTCTTCGAAATCTCCTGTGTACCATGGATCTGGGACACTTTCTCCTGCAAAGAGATGAATCTTGTGCTCTGTCCCAGGAGGTGCCATTCGTTTGAGGTCGGACACATTGTTCTCATCCATTCCTAAGATCAGATCAAAGGTATGAAAATCTTGGTCACTGATTTGAAGGGATGTTTTAGATGCATCATAGGGTACGCCATGGCTACGAAAAATCTTTTGAGTCCCTTGGTGAATAGGGTTCCCATGCTCCCAGTTAGAAGTAGCACGACTTTCAATCTCATACTGGTTGGTCAAGTCCTTCATGACAAACTCCGCCATGGGGCTTCGACAAATATTTCCTAAACACACAAATACGATTTTTTTCATGACAGCACCTCCTTTCTATTATAACAGAATGTAGGAAAAATATAATCTGCTAAAATTATAATTTTGAGGCAAGACGAAAAAAGCCTGTCCACCGTTGAGGTGGGCTGACTTTCTTTTTTTAGTTAGGCAAGATGATCTGAAGGCTTGGCCATTTTCGTTTCCAATCTTTCTTCCGCATGCGTTCCGTATAAACCACCAAGCGCTCTGGGCTGGCTAAAAAATGTGGAGTCGGCTGAACGACGAAGTCTTCGATATCCCTTGTCCCATAGGGGAGAAAGAGCTCCAACTGACCATCTTTCCTTAGGCGAACCGCAAGAGCCGTACACTGCTCGGGGTATTTAGAAACCGCATCACAGGCGCTGCGATAAGGGGCCGTCCCCGGGCTATGCTGGTGCATGTAGACTTGATTCTTCACTTCCCAAGCGTACTGGGGATAGACCTTCTTTAATTCCTGCTCAATCTGCTGCGTCTCCTCATAGCTGATCGCAGGGTCATAAAAGACCAGATCCAGATCTGTCCTTGCGTCAAACCCTGGTCTTCCAGAGAGCTGGTTCCAGATAAAATTTCGTACCGCACCCGCTGCTAACCAAGCATCTGCCAAATCTAGATCTCGAATAATGGCCAAGACTGCCATCATCTCCGAATCCGCTTGGATTTGTTCTACGATCGTTTCTTCCTTCAGCATCTTCTGCTAATCTCCATTGTAGGGATAGCCTAGGTGTTCATAGGCCTTGCGGGTTGCCACGCGCCCAGTCCGGGTCCGCATGATAAAGCCTTTCTGAATCAAGTAAGGCTCATACATGTCTTCTACCGTCTCGCGTTCTTCAGCAATATTGACCGATAGGGTCCCAAGGCCAACTGGGCCTCCTCCGTACATCTCGATCATGGTGCGCAGAATCTTTTGATCGACATAATCCAATCCTTCATGGTCCACATCTAGCATGGAGAGGGCTTTATCAGTAATGGTTTCGTCAATCAAGCCATCCCCCATGATCTGGGCAAAATCGCGCACCCGTTTGAGCAAGCGGTTAGCAATCCGAGGGGTCCCACGACTACGAAGAGAAAGCTCTTCAGCAGCCTCATGGGTAATCTCCATCTCAAAGATCTCGGCGGTCCGCTCGACAATCTCTGTCAGATCATCCTGCTCGTAGTATTCCATATGACCCGTAATCCCAAAGCGAGCGCGCAAGGGATTGGACAGCATACCCGCTCGGGTCGTCGCCCCAATCAAGGTAAAGGGAGGAAGATCCAGGTGGACACTCCGGCTGGTCTCGCCAGCACCAATCATGATATCGATGTAAAAATCTTCCATGGCACTGTAAAGCACTTCTTCGACTGACATAGGCAGACGGTGAATCTCATCGATAAAGAGAACATCACCCGGCTCTAGGTCATTGAGGATGGCTACCAAGTCACCAGCCTTTTCAATGACAGGACCGGAAGTCTGCTTGAGATTAACACCCAACTCATTGGCAATGACAAAGGCCATCGTAGTCTTCCCCAGTCCCGGGGGGCCAAAAAGAAGGACATGGTCCAGCGCTTCATCCCGAAGCTTAGCCGCTTCAATAAAGATTTTTAGCTGGTCCTTGACCTTATCCTGGCCGATATATTCATGTAAATATTGCGGGCGTAGCGTCCGTTCAACAGCCTCTTCATCGCCCATGATTTCATTGTCTAAAATTCTACTCATACAGTCTATTATAGCAAAAAATGATGTCTCTGTTGATTTAAAATCATATTCTATTTAGTATATTACTAATTATTGATTGTTTAGTATTAGGAACCGATTTCCTTCTTGAAATACCTTGTTTCTTTTTAAGGAACGTAGTTTTCGCTTCGCTCAAACTGCATCAATATCTCTAAATTCGGTTGAACTCTTTGAGTTTACCTCATTAAGAGATATAGAAAAGCCACCGGTTTTGGTAGCTCTTATAGGGAGATTATTATGAAAAAGTTTTATCATTCAAAGTTAGGAGGTCTTTGATGATGGTATTAGTATACGACGGGAAGCTTAAAGTTTCCTTATAGTTATTTTTGAAAAATATTTTCTAAAAAAGAGGGGGCCTTCAGCAAGAATTTTATATCCTTGTTTGGAGCCTCCCCTTTTCTCATTATTTCTTAGCAATAGCACGGTAGCTGGTCTTGCTGGTATAGACTTGCCCTGCTCTCAAGATGACCTTTTCAGCTTGGTCACTATGAATGGCATCTGGCACTGTTTGAAATTCGAGGGCCAGGCCATTGTGCTGAACCATTGGTTTGCCTTGAAGATGAACGGTTTCATCTACAAAATTGGCTGAATACACCACCAAGGCTGGGGCTTCTGACTTGAAGGTCAAAAAGCGCCCAGACGGCTGATGGTAGAAGAAACCTGCATTTTCATGCCCTTCTGGCAAAGCGAAGGGATGGTCTAATCCTTCTACCAGGCGGATTTGCGGATCAGCATCCTTGAAGAGATCCTCTAACAGCATGGCTTGGTAGAGATGCTGAACAATTGGACTTTCTCTATCCACAGTGTGAAGAGGAACGCCATCTGGATGAATGGGGTAAAGCCCCTGATGATTGATCTGGAAGACATGGTCATTTATCGGCTGGGTAAAGTTGCCTGATAGGTTGAAATAGCTGTGGTTGGTCGGATTGACTAGGGTGTCCTGGTCTGTCTCTACTCGGTAACTGATTTCCAGCTCCCCTGCTTCAGTCAAAGCATAGGTCACCCAGATCTTGAGATTCCCAGGGAAACCACCTGTGCCATCCGCGCGCTCTGTGTACAGACTGATTTCTTGGTCTGTTACCGACTCCACGCTAAACAAGGCGCTGTCCCAACCAGTCAGTCCACTGTGGTTGCAGTTGGCGCCATTATTGGCCTCCAAGTGGTAGGTTTGACCATTGAGGTCAAAGCTGGCACCTGCGATCCGACCAGCGACTGGACCAATGCTAGCTCCATACTTAGGGCTATTACCAACATAAGCATCGAAATTGTCGAATCCCAATACAATATTAGCGAATTGATCCTGTTTGTCTGGTGTCACATACTCTAGAATAGTAGCTCCATAGGTCATGACAGACAATTGATAACCCAGGTCATTTTCGAGGCGATACGCTTCTACATCTTGACCGTCCAATTGACCAAATCGATATTTTTGATAGTGTTTCACAAGTTGTCTCCTCCAACATCGTTCATTCTAGTGAAAGGGGTGAATCACCACTCCTTGTACAACACGGTTGACTGTTCCAGTTGGTGATGGCGTATCTGGGCGATTTTGAACCTTGAGCGAAGTCAAGAGAGAAATCAATTGACCGTAGATAATGTATGGGAAGGCACGGTAGATATCCAGCGACTCTGCTGATGCTTCTACCAACACTTCTCGTACATGCTCAATCCCAGCAGCTTGGTCGGTCAAGAGGATGACCTGACGGGCAATCTGATCTCCCGCCACTTCTCCAACCAAATCCAAATCGTACTGGCGTGTATAAGGATCAATGGATCCAAAAACCAAGACCAGGGTCTGGTCATTGATGAGGGATTTCGGACCGTGACGGAAGCCAACAGGACTCTCATACATGGTCGCGATTTTACCAGCTGTCAACTCTAAAATCTTGAGCTGGGCTTCATGAGCTAGCCCAAAGAAAGGTCCTGCTCCTAGGTAGATGACACGTTCGAAGTCTAAATCTACAACTTCCTTGACCTCGTGATCTTTCTCCAAGACCTGCTCTGACAGATAAATCAATTCTTCCACTCGTTTTTCCTTAATTTCTTCCTCACTTGGGTCAAAGACCAAGAGGGCTGTCAAAAGCATAGAAGTAAAGCTGGAGGTCATGGCGAAGCCGGCATCGTTGGTTTCTTTTGGTTGGAGAAGCAAGAGATTGCGCTCATCTCCGTGGGCCTGCTGGGCCAGCTTTCCTTCTTCCGCACAGGTAATGGTGATCTGATAGAGTTCATCGACCAAGTCTTGAGCCAACTCAACTGTCGCGACACTTTCAGGTGAGTTGCCACTTCGTGCAAAGGAAACTAAGACCGTCGGCACTTCTTTTTTGAGATAGGTTTGTGGATGCGCAACGATATCGGTCGTCGCAATGGATTGGAAATTCCAATGGCGTTCATCGTGCACTTCCTGCAAATAGGGAACCAAGGTATCCCCCACATAGGCTGAGGTCCCAGCCCCTGTTAAGATAACCTTGATGTAGCCATGACGCTTCCCAATGGTCGCTAAAAACTCTTGGATTTCTTTTGCTTTCTCTTGATAGAGACGATAGGTTTCTTTCCAGACTTCCGGTTGCTGGTAAATTTCACGTGTCGTAATTTCAGCCCCCAGTTCAAGCAGTTCTTCTTTTGTATAATCTAACATGCTTCTCCTCTTTTCTTTTTTAGTGACCGCCTTATAAGCGGTAAGAGGCTGAGACAATCGTCCCAGCCTCATTCCAAATGTTCAAGCGGTTTTCTTATTCGTCCTCGTCATCATCAAAGCTGGATAAGAGATCATTAACCTTCACGACACTTTCGCGCGCACGTTCTGGATAGTTCTCTTCTCCACCGACAAGGCTATGGTTAATAAATTCAATCACCATTGGCAAGTTCATCCCTGCATAGAGGTCAATGGCGCGCCCTTCAAGAATCAGACGGCTAACCGTATTACAAGGAGTGCCTCCCAAAAGATCCGCAAAGACGATGTAGTCCTCAAAGTCTGCAACACAGGCTTCAAACTTGGCTGTAAACTCCTCAGGACCTTCCTCTGGCAAGAGGGCCACGGCATGAATGTTGTCTTGTGGTCCCATAATCATTTCTGTACTGGCTTTGAGCTCTTCACAGAAGCGACCATGACTGACCAATACTAACTGTTTTGCCATACCTTACTCCATTATGCCATTCCAAAGAAGAAGTGGCCAAATGCTGAGAATGCGATTGCTGCAAGGATGATGAGCAAGATAGCTTTTGTAGAGTTCATACCCTTACGTCCAAGCAACCAGTAGATTACACCTGTGATGATAGCTGGTACCAAACGTGGGAAGATAAGGTTGAGCATATCTTGAATTTCAATCGCTTTGTCCCCAATGTGTGGAGCCCAAGAAACTTCAACACCAATCATGCTGGCAATCAAGGCACCAACCATGAAGATACCCAGAACGGAAGCTGCATCGATCAAAGCTGTCAAGGTACTTTGCATGTTGTTGATGAGGTTAACCCCTTCTTTATAGGCAAATTCCAATTGTTTCCAACGGAAAATGTCATAAGCAACTGCCACAGCAATCCACAAGAAGATACCGGCTGGGTTTCCTGCAACAGCCAAAGTTGCTGCGATTGAACCCATAATAGCTGGTACCAATGATCCAAAGATTGAGTCCCCAAGAGGAGCGAATGGTCCCATGAGACCTGTCTTGATACCATTGACCGCATCTTTTGATTTGACACCATCTTTTTCTTCCAAAGCGAGGTCAAAACCAGTGATAATGGTGTGGAAGAATGGTGAAGTATTGAAGAATTGCGTATGCAATTTCATCATTTCTTTCAATTCTGGAGTGCCATCACCATACATTTTACGCAACTGAGGTAAAATCATATAAAGGTAACCAGAAGCCTGCATCCGTTCATAGTTCCAACCTAACTGGAAAGTAAACAGACTACGTTTGTTAATTTGATTAAAATCCTCTTTAGTGAGTTTGTAGTTCTTAGAATTCGTCATCTTCAATTTCCCCGCTTTCTGATTCAGTTACTGGAGCAGCTACGACTGTACGTTGACTGTTTTTGAAGTGTTGTACTGCAAGGAAGATACCGATAATGGCAATACCAATCATAGATACACTCTTGAAGTTGTTAACAAAAGTAATAGCTTGTCCTTCTGGAAGTTTAGCGAACACTTCAGAACCAATAATGCTAGACACTGCAGCACCAAGGCTTTGAACATTGCTATAAAGCACTGTCAACATAGCTGTCAAACCAAAGCCAAGGGCAAGATAGTGAAGGTTACGACGAACAGGAAGGTAACGAAGCAAGATCGCAAATCCAAGACCTGGAAGCATTTGACCTGCAAGTTTCAGACCGTTTGCCAACCATTGTACATTAGCAAGACCTGTAACAACAGTTTCTACGAAAGATCCACCAAAAGCAAGCGCGAAGTAAACTGGGAGAGCACGAGAAAGAGCCCAAGGAAGAGCACCAAGGAGATAGTTGCGTTCGATGCCTTTGTAATCAAAGCGTTCAATCGCAGCATCTACACGGTGAGCGAAGTAAGTTGTAGTCATACGACCAAGAATATCAAAGTATGTCAACAAAGTTGCTACCGGCACAGCGATTGTAGCAATAGCAAGCTCTGGATCAATCCCTTGTGCTACTGAGAAGGCAGTCGCAAGAACGGCACCAGAAGTAGCGTCAATACGAGAAGCTCCACCGAAAGTACCAACACCGAGCACGGTCAATTGAAGAGAAGCTCCGATAAAGAGACCTGTCTTTAAATCCCCCATGACAAGTCCTGTAATGAAACCAGCAAAGACTGGTGAGCCTGCTGATGAAACAATCGTCAACTCATCACAGATTTGATAAGCTGAGTACAAAGTAAGTAGTAAAATTTGCCACCATTGTATCATGACAATTTCCTCCTAAAATTTTTCTTTTTTTATTTATAAACTATTTGAGCAACTTCAAGAAGTCTTCAACTGGATCATTTGGAACCATTTGAGCAGTTAACTTAACTCCTTTTTCAGCTAGCTTGTGGAAAGCTTCCACATCGGCATCCACTACGTTGATCGAACGAGTAATCGGACGAGTCTCATCTGATTGAGACATGTTCCCTACGTTTAAGGTTTCAAGTGGTACACCTGCTTCTACCAAACCAAGGAAGCGGTCTGGCTTGCGGGCTACGATGAAGAGACGTTGGCTGTCATATTTTCCAGCCAAGATATTTTCTGCAGCCTTTGCTACTGGCAAGATACTGAGCTTGACACCAGGTGGTGTCGCTAGTTTCAAACCACTTTTTTCGATATCATTTTGAGCGACTTCATCATCGATCACCATGATACGTGAAACATTTAGTTTGGTAGTCCAAAGGTTGGCTACCTGCCCGTGGATCAAACGTCCATCGATACGGCATCCTACAATAGTCATAAGTTTTCCCCCTTTACTTCTTTGAATGTAGGTTGTGAAACAAGTTTTAAGGTCTCCGTCCAAGTGCCCTCTGTCTCAAAGACGAGGATCTCATTTTCCCCATCTTTGAGAAAACCATGAGGGATGTAGAGGGAGAGTGTTGGACCGACTTCCCAGAAACGACCGATATGGTGGCCATTTACAAGGACGATCCCTTTTCCAAATCCAGTCATATCAAGGAAGGTATCCTCAACCTGATCTAGATGAAAAGCAAATTGATAAAAAGCTGGTTGACCTTCTTGCCATTCTTTCGAAAAGTCCAAGCGATCCAGCTGGCTAAAATCAAGCGCATATTGTTTCCAATCAAGCTTGAAATGAAGATCGATACAAACTCCTGTACGTATTCCTTTTCGCTGCGTATCCGCTAGGAGCTTGTGTCCATAATTGACTCGTCCCATATTTTCGATCAAGAGTTTTAAGTTTGTAATCGTTTTCTTTTTTCCGTTTAAAAAAAGATCTTGACCGATTTCTTCTTGGTATTGAGTGGCAATCAATTGATTATTGGCATAAACCTGTACCCGGTCACGCGCATCGATGATACGCAAGCGCTCTTCTTCCGCATCCATTTCAACATCTGTCTCATAGAGCAGATAGCCTAAGGGATGGTCGATTTCTTCCATGGTCTGTGGATAAAGACTTTCTGTGACCTGAGCAATCTCATTTAAATTACCAAATAAACTAGTCTTGTTGGTTACCTTTAGTCTATGCTCTGGCAAAGTCGACTTCACAAGCGGATCCATCTGTGGATACTCTGGATAGTAGGTCGCCATCATCTTTTTGACTGCATGGTACTTAGGAGTCGGATTGCCCTGCTCATCTAAGAGAGCATCATAGTCATAAGATGTTACCTGTGGCAAATCCACGGTCCCTCGTGCTGAGCAACCGTTCATAAATCCAAAGTTGGTCCCACCATGGAACATATAGAGATTGATAGAGCCTTCTTGTAAGACTTCATGGACTGCTTCTGCCAACTCTTCTGGATCTCGCTTTATGATAGGTTCTTTCCACCGATTGAACCAGCCATCCCAAAATTCCATACACATGAGTGGCCACTCTTTGTCATGCTCAGCAAAGAACTCTTTCATCTGAGAGAAGTTGTAATTCGCACGCGAACCAAAATTACCGGTTACAAAGAGTCCATCCTCAATCAAGGTCCCTGCTCGAAGGGTCGCCCTCCAAGGTCCATCAGAGGTGAAGAGTGGACAAGTAATATCCCGCTCAATCATTAGATCTCTGATCGCCCGAAGGTAGGCCTTGTCTTCGCCATAAGAGCCATATTCGTTCTCAACCTGCATCATGAGGATATTGCCCCCACGATCCAATTGGTACTTGGCCACACGTGGCAGGAGCTCGTCGTAATAGCGAGCCACTTCCTTGAGAAAGGCCGGATCCGATGAGCGAATCCGAAGGTCTTCTTCGATTAACCAGGCTGGCAAGCCCCCAAATTCCCACTCCGAACAGATAAACGGTGACGGACGGAGAATCACATATAGATCCAACTCTTGAGCTACTTGGATAAAGTGTTCCAAGTCCAAATTCCCTTCAAAGTGAAAGTGGCCTCTTTGTGGCTCATGAGCATTCCATGGAACATAGGTTTCAACAGTATTAAAACCTAGAGCTTTTAGGTTATATAAGGAATGATACCAATCCTCACGATCGATCCGAAAATAATGAATTGCACCAGATAAAATCTTAAAAGGTTGATCATTTAAATAAAAATCTTCACGGATTTCAAATGCCCCCATACTGAGAACCTCCTTCTAAGAAACCCTTTTCATTTATTAATATAATATATTGATCAAAAAATGTCAACCACTTTTGAAAAAATATGTTAAAATAATATTAACAAGGGATATCGAAAGAAGAGGTGAAGCACATGGCAATCCCAAAATACCAACACATCAAAGATGATTTGAAGCAACAAATTATCTCAGGTAAATTCGAAAATGGAGATAAATTTTACACAGAAGCCGAGCTGATTAAGATTTATAATGTTAGCTCGATTACTGTTGTTCGGGCTTTAAACGATTTGGCTAGCGATGGATACATCGTCCGCCAACAAGGGAAAGGAACGTTTGTTTCTCGCGCTAGAAAACACAAACTGGTTGAGTTTTCAGACGTTGAAACCTTCCCTATCCAAAAAGCGACCGTAAAAGTTCTCTCTATTAAGCGTGGCAACGCGCTGAATATCCTGGATAAACTGGGGCTCGCTCCTACTCAATTCTATTATAAGATTGATCGGACTCGTCATATTGGTGAAGATACCTATATCTACCACCAGACCTATGTCCCAGAGCAATATATTAACCCAAATTATCCGAGCTTAGATTACTATAGTTCGATCTATGACCGCTTCAAAGAAGATTATCATATCCATATGAATGATGAACACTTTGAAGAAATCAATGATATTGTATTTCCAACACCAAGCAAAATCGCTTCTGTGTTGAATATCGATGAAAACTTCCCAACTGTCCGTCAAGTGAAGACGACAAAATTGGAAGCGACCGGTCAAATTCTCGAATATAGCGAAACCTATAAACGCGGCGACTACTATAAAATCAAATTTATCTCTTGTGATCGTGATCATTGATCATTAAAAGTCTGGGGTCTGGCCTCAGACTTTTATGATACAAATTATAGCATGAAAAAATAGTTCCTAAAACATGTAAAACGAATAATCTATAATTAGTGATAGACTTCCTATAAATAGTTTAATCAGTCAAAATTTATTATGATAAATTCAGGGTCTAGAGCACCTGATATAGGCAAAGAAGAGAGGCTGGGACAAAAGTCCTAGCCTCTTTTCTTTGGATTGTTGAGCAAGACGCAGTGGTTGAGTGGGCTCTACTACGCTGATTTTATCAGCTTTTACAGCCTTACTCAACTGTGCGGAGGTGGGACGACGAAATCGAATTCTAACGAATGACCGATTTCTGTCCCACTCTCTTTTTTAATCAAGTCTATAAGGGGCTTAGTCGCCCAAACCGATGCGTTCGAAGATTTCATCCACCCGTTTGGTGTAGTAAGTTGGGTTGAAGATTTCGTCGATTTCTTCTTGAGTGAGGCGAGAAGTTACCTCTGGATCGGCTTCAAGAAGTGGTTTGAAGTCTACTTGATTATCCCATGATTGGGCAGTCTTTGGTTGAACAAGGTCGTAAGCTTGCTCACGGGTCATCCCCTTCTCAATCAAAGTCAACATCGCACGTTGGCTAAAGATCAAACCAAATGTAGAGTTCATGTTGCGAATCATGTTTTCTGGGAAGACGGTCAAGTTCTTAACGATATTTCCAAAACGGTTAAGCATGTAGTCAATCAAGATGGTTGTGTCTGGTGTGATGATCCGCTCAGCTGATGAGTGAGAGATGTCACGTTCATGCCAAAGGGCTACGTTTTCATAAGCTGTTACCATGTGACCACGGATAACACGCGCAAGACCTGTCATATTTTCAGAACCGATAGGGTTGCGTTTGTGAGGCATTGCTGAAGACCCTTTTTGCCCTTTGGCAAAGAACTCTTCCACTTCACGTTGTTCTGATTTTTGAAGACCACGGATTTCCGTTGCCATACGTTCGATTGAAGTCGCGATGCTGGCAAGAACTGCAAAGTACTCAGCATGAAGATCTCGAGGAAGGACCTGTGTAGAGATTTCTTGAGCACGGATACCCAATTTATCGCAGACGTATTTTTCTACAAATGGTGGGATGTTGGCAAAGTTCCCCACCGCACCAGAAATTTTACCAGCTTCCACACCTGCAGCCGCATGCTCGAAACGCTCGATGTTGCGTTTCATTTCGCTATACCAAGTTGCCAATTTAAGACCAAAAGTCGTCGGCTCAGCGTGCACACCGTGGGTACGACCCATCATGATGGTAAACTTGTGTTCTTTCGCCTTGTCAGCGATGATATTAAGGAAGTTTTCAAGGTCACGACGGATGATGTCATTGGCTTGTTTGTAGAGGTAACCATAGGCTGTATCTACCACGTCGGTAGATGTCAAACCATAGTGAACCCACTTGCGCTCTTCGCCAAGCGTCTCAGAAACCGCACGCGTGAAAGCCACCACATCGTGGCGAGTCTCCTGCTCAATCTCTAAAATACGGTCGATGTCAAAGTCCGCCTTCTCGCGAATCAAAGCCACATCTTCCTTAGGGATTTCCCCCAACTCAGCCCACGCCTCGTCAGCCAAGATTTCCACCTCAAGCCAAGCACGGTATTTATTTTCTTCAGTCCAAATGTTCGCCATCTCAGGGCGAGAGTAACGTTCGATCATGTTTTTCTTTTCCTTTCTTTTGATGTTTCACATCAGTTAGCAACCGGCAATCACGTTATTCAAATTCTTCTTTCTCAATCCACACAGATGGATAGTGATCCAGTGTATTCAAATCTGTATCCAGCGGGACATCATAGATAGCTAAATAGTTATCAGGAAATTGTGCAATTAGCTCTTCGTACTTAGCTTTTACCTTTTCGTGATTGCTACTAGCATACAAGACTTCGACGACTGCTCCAGCCTTATCTTTTTCAACAAATGCGTTGACAATGAGTTGAATCATAAGAATTAATCAAGTCCGTAGCCCGTATTCAGTTTTGGTGAATACGTGAGTCCTTGTTCCTTTCTTTTTTTATTTTTTCTATTAAAAATTGGACGTTTGGTCTCAAATTAATGGTATCCTATGTCCGCGTCTTTCTAATTTTAAAATTTTTTTACAGGAGTAGGGATACTTTTAGTCCAAGTTAAAATACTTGGACTATTACTCTTTTCTTATTTTATATAAAAATTAGATATCTGAATTTAATCTGAATAAATACGGCATCTTTTTCTCTATAATATGTTATATCTTGAATTAATTACTCATATTCACAAATCTATATCTAATTTTTATGTAGATCTCTGGCAACTATTTGCAAATAGTTCTTTCTTGCTTTTATCTTTTCAATCTTTTCTTCTTTACTATAAATGTCATAAACTAAATTTTTAGAAATCATTCCATTATCCCATAATATAGCGACTAGGTCTATTTCTAAATCATTCACTCCAGACTCACTACTGGAGTAGACGTTATTGTCTAATTTTAATTTAAAAAAGTTTGCAAACATATCTGATAATATTAAATTATAGAAATTTTTTCTACTTTCTGTTGAATAATATGTTTTTCTTAGATATAGATCCTCTATATCTCTAACTCTATATTTTCTACTATCTTCCCAACTTAAGTACAAAATTCGAAATATTCTATAACTAACAGAAAATCCTATAGTCTTTTCAAACAACTCATATTCATTAAGCTCATAGCTTTCTTTTTCTTCTTTCAACTTCTTCATCCAAGCATTAAAAAAATCAATATTTTCTTGAATAATAAGTTCATCATTCCCCTCAATAAAATTTTTCCTAAAAATATATTTTCTAGAGTCTAACTGCTCTAACTCCCTTCCGAACTCAATATCTATATTATCTCGTTCAGATTTATCAGTAATAAGTTTCATCAAGTTCTTAATCATAGCAGCTTGAGAAACTATTCCATTTTGAGAAAATTCATCCTTATAGCCCAACATTTTAATTTTTCCACTTAACTCAGACTTAATATCAAAATTCTCACCATTAAGGGCTCTCATAATTTTATTACATGTTTTTTCAACAGTCCGTGATCTTGATAAACCATATAAATCATAGATTAAAGAACGTGATACTGGTTTTTGATTTCCATTAATAATTGAGAATAAGAAAGCATCTTTTGATGGATCTGTGTCAAATACAAAAGAGACTAACAATTCAAAGTTACCAATTACTCCTGATTCCTTCAAACCTTCTAGTCTATGTTGACCATCTACAATAGAGCAAAATTTATTCTCATCTTCACTTATCATAGGAATAGTCAGAGTATTTTCCTCCTCATTTATAACAAAATAATCACTCGATGCAGATAAAATAATAGGGGTGGGGAACATTGCATTCTTTGTTTTACAAAATTCAGCTATACTTTTTATCCTATGGGGATCAAGTTTTCGTTGTATACCGCTACTATCATTATAAGATTTTCTTGTTTTTGATGCTGCAATACTTGCAACTTGAGTTGCTTTCATCTTAACTAAAAACATATCTCCCACAGGCTGTTCTAGTTTGATATAATTTAATTCACTCATAAAAATCTCCCATATCCTGAGAAGTTTCAGACTCTTCACTAGAAAACTGATCATTCAGTGGTACTTCACTTCCTTTAGACTCTTTTATCAAAAAGTCACAAAAGTTTTCAAACTCATTCAAATACCTTGACAGCTCCTCGCAGAACTCCGAATTCTTGAAATTATCTTTATCTGGTTTATAGCAACTTCTCAAACAACCTTTCAAATTGCTCAACATGTTCAAGTCAATATCTAAACTGCTTTGAGTCTCATCTGCAGACGAATCCGTTTTCTGAGCTTTTCTTATATTAATTCGTGTTTCAACATAACTATACGATTCTAAAGACTGAAAGCACTCTAAACTTATTTTCCTGATTCTTTTATTAAACTCTTCAGAAAAATTTGATTCACCTAAAATAATTTTATTTAAATCATCTCTTAGGCTTCTTGAATTTCTTTGAAATTTATCCTCATAATCCTTAACAAATAAGGACAGAGCTTGGTTCTTTCTTCGATCAAAAAAATCCCGACTTTCTTCTTCTGATTTTATTTGTTTCCTAACATCATCTATATTAGTCAATACTAGACAACTGATAAATAGAGAAGGAAGTGCCGTTAGACTTAAAGTATCTGGTACAAAGTTACACCATTTTTTAGATATTAAAGATAATATCAGCGCAAATATAGCTGAAAAAGCAAGGCTCAAAACGAACCAATAAATATTTACTCTCTTTATATTATGTTTTTTAAGAAAATCCTTCATATACTCTCCTAAAAATCAATCCCTTTTCCAAATTCCTCAACCTTATCCGGCACATCACTAAACAAAGTCACATGTCCCATTTTGCGGTTGTGCTTTGCTTCTAGTTTACCATATAAGTGGAGGTGAGCGCTTGGATTTTCTGTGACATATGTTTCAGTAGCCTCGACGTGTTGGCCGAGAACGTTAAGCATGACAGCAGGCGCGTGAAGGTGAATGGATGGCAATGGTGCTCCGAGAACACCCAAGATATGGGTGTCGAATTGCGAGAAGTCGCAAGCTTCGATTGAGTAGTGCCCTGAATTGTGTGGACGTGGGGCAATTTCGTTGACAATGATGTCATCAGCAGTCGCAAACATTTCTACACAGAGGGTACCAGAAAGGTTCAGTTGTTCTGCAATTCGCACGGCCATGGCTTTGGCTTTTTCAGCTAGACTTTCTGGAATACGAGCTGGAACGATGGTCTTAGACAAGATGTTGTTGCGGTGGATATTTTCCTGAACGGGGAAAACCGTCACATCCTTACCATTCCCAGACACGATGACCGAAATTTCAAGGTCGAAGTTAACAAACTCTTCCAAGACACAGTCTGCTGAGTCGGCTAGCGCATAGGCTTCTTCCAAATCTGCTTCTGAACGAATAACCTTTTGACCATGGCCGTCGTAGCCACCGGTCGCAGTCTTGAGGACATAGTTTTTCGACAGGTCGATATCTGCCAAATCTTGTCTAGAAGTCACAACCTTGTAAGGAGCAACTGTGACTCGGGCCTTGTTGGAAAGAAAGTCCTTTTCAAAAATCCGGTTTTGGGAGATGCGGAGCAGGTCTGTCCCTTGTGGAAGTTGCCCATCCTTGATGACCGCATCCAAACCGTCAGCATCGACATTTTCAAATTCATAGGTCAGGACATCGCAACGCTCCGCCAACTGACGAAGAGCGTCTACATCATTATAAGGAGCCACGATGATTTCCGCCACACGAGAGGCCGGGCAATCCGCCGCAGGATCCAGCGCGATGACCTTGTGCCCCATGTAGATAGCCGAAATGGCCATCATCTGACCCAGCTGACCGCCACCGATAATTCCGATTGTTTTAGATGAGCTCATTTGTCGACTCCTCTGCGATTTTTCCTTGTTCTTCTGCAAAGTTAGCAAGCGCATCCGCAATAGCCTTGTCTTCTACTGAAAGGAGACGGAGGGCAAAGAGAGCAGCATTGGTAGCTCCTGCTTCCCCAATCGCCATAGTTGCGACTGGTACTCCACCTGGCATCTGAACGATGGAATAAAGTGAATCCACACCGCTAAGGGCACGTGATTTGACAGGCACACCAATGACTGGAAGGGTTGTTTTAGCAGCTACCATCCCCGGCAAGTGAGCAGCCCCCCCAGCACCAGCGATGATGACCTTGATGCCACGGCTCCGCGCCTCTTCGGCATGTTTGAACATAAGATCTGGTGTACGGTGTGCGGAAACAACTTTCTTTTCATAGGCTACACCGAAGTTATCGAGGACTTCTGCTGCTTTTTGCATGGTGGCCCAGTCAGATTTTGAGCCCATGATGATGGAAATTACTGGTTTCATAGTGAATATCCTTTTCTTTTTTGATAATGGTCTTAGGTGGTGGGGACGGAAGCAAACCTTCGGTTTCATTCCTAAACTTTGAGCCTAAGGTCTCAAAGTTTCCCTCGACCAGAACAGAGCCTGTTCTGGTCTTTTCACCACAGCGACCATTATCTTCGTTTAGCTCGCTTTCGCTCGCTCTGTTAATCTTTTATCGCCTTGCTTCCGATATCTGTTCGGTAGAAGAGGCCTTCTGTGTTTTGGTTGTTGAGTTGGCTGTAGATAATGTTTTGCCCGTCTTTGACGGTATCTGCTGTGGTAACGAGCATGTAAACACGTCCTCCGTTTGAGAGAAGGTCTTGGCCATTTTCAGCGAATTTAGCACCTGCATAGTAAGTGATGATCTCGCCCTCTGTCTTGGCTGGAAGCTTGACACCTTTCTCATAAGCGAGTGGGTAACCGTTTGACGCGACAACCACACCAAGTGTCACACCCTTGTCCGTCCAAGTGATAGCTGGCTCTTTGCCTTCCAAAATATCCGTGATATTTTGCGCCAAGTCAGATGTCAAACGAGGCAAGATGATTTGCGTTTCAGGATCTCCGAAGCGAGCGTTGAACTCGATGACTTTGGGGCCATCAGCTGTCAAGATAAGACCAGCGTAAAGGACACCAAGATAAGGACGCCCTTCTTGAATCATGCCTTCAAGGACTGGCTTGACAATCGTGTCAACCGCTGTGTCAACCACGCTCTGTGGCAAGTGAGGAACTGGCGCATAGGCACCCATCCCACCAGTGTTAGGACCCTTGTCACCATCATAAGCACGTTTATGGTCCTGAGCCGTTGGCATAATGTAGAACTTGTCCCCATTGACAAAGGCAAAGAGAGAGAACTCTTCCCCGTCAAGGAATTCCTCGATAACCACACGCGCACCTGAGTCACCGAATTTATTGTCCAGAAGCATCTCATGAGCGGCTTCGACCGCTTGCTCGACTGTCTCCGCAACGACGACACCTTTCCCAAGCGCCAAGCCGTCTGCCTTGACGACGATTGGAGCACCTTTTTCTTCGATGTAGGCCTTGGCTTCCTCGAAATCTGAAAAAGTCCCATAGGCCGCTGTTGGAACATCATATTTGACCATAATTTCCTTAGCAAAATCCTTAGACCACTCCAATTCAGCCGCAGCCTTGGTCGGACCAAAAGCCTTGAGACCAGCTGCATTGAAATCATCCACGATACCAGCCGCAAGGGCATCATCTGGACCGACAAAGGTCCAAGCAATATCATTGACTTTTGCGAAGTCAATCAGCTTAGAATGTTCGGAAATTCCAATATTGATCAAATCTAGACCATCTAATCGCATCCCGTCATTACCAGGAGCCACAAAAACCTGTTCAACGTCTTTAGACTCCAACAATTTCTTGGCAATCGCATGCTCACGACCGCCAGATCCAACAACCAAAAGTTTCATTTCGAACCTCTTTTGCGAATTATTTTATTAAATTATATCATAATCGTTCGTTTTGTTCTAATATTTCAAGAAATGTCCGATGATTTTCATTAGAAAACAAACTTTTTCCATTATTTTTTAAATTTTTGCTCCTTTTTACGAATATTATAATTGAGACCTCTACTATTTTTTAAAAAAGGAGTTTTATGCAGAGAATGAAGAAACTACTCTTGGCAGCTTGCCTTTTCTGGGCAGGGGCTTCACAAGTTGCAAGAGCAGACCAAAACGTCAATTACATCTACAAGGAAAAGGGACAATTAGTTGTCCACCTCGGGACCATTCCAGATCGCTTCCAAAGCGTTAGCGTCCCCATTTGGTCCGAGCAAAACGGCCAGGACGATCTCATTTGGTATCCTGTTCAACGAGGAGAAAATGGCTTTGATTTGCAAGTACCTCTGACCAATCATTTAGATCAAGCAGGACTTTACCATATCCATGTCTACGGCATCCATCCTAACGGAAACCTTGAAGGACTGTTTCCACTACAGACAATCGTTGAGAAAAAAGACCTCGCATCTTCCCAACCCAAGATCACAGTCCGACCTAGCACTACAGAGCTATTTGAGATCCAACTCCAGCTCTTTGAAGATGTGGATCAAGTCCTCTTTCCCATCTGGTCTGAACAAGATGGCCAAGACGACTTGATCTGGTATCCAGCAAAAAGAACAGCACCTGGTCGCTATCAATTGTCCTTCAACGCTGAAAAACATAAAGGAAAAGGAACCTTTCATCTCCATGTCTACCAGAAAAACAAGGGACACTTAAAAGGCCTGCTCGCCACAGCATTTCAGGTCGAGCGGGCTAAAGCTGCTCCACTGGTCACCCAGCCGGATAATTACTATCCCGTTGGCGAATGTACCTGGGCAGCAAAAGAGCTGGCTCCTTGGTCACAAAACTGGTGGGGAAACGGTGGCATGTGGGCTGCTAGTGCTCGCGTTGCAGGCTTCAGGACAGGAAATACCCCTGAGGTCGGCGCTATCGCCTGCTGGGATAATGGAGGTTATGGCCATGTTGCAGTCGTGACAGAGGTTGAACATGAACAAAAGATTCAAGTAAAAGAAGCTAATTACAATGGAAATCGGACCATCAACAATTTCCGTGGTTGGTTTGACCCAACAAATGTTGTCTGGGGAAGGGTCAGCTATATCTACCCAAATTAAAGGTTTCTTGACTAATAAAGGCACTCATCGATGGATGAGTGCCTTATTTAATCTTTCCAAGATAAAACACATAGTATCATTTTTTTAATAATTGATATTACACATTTTCATAGTTTCAAAGAAATTTGTCCAACCTCGTTAAACATAGAATATCTCTAAAATATACAGCTTTTTTATTCTACCAGCTATAAGAAATATGATTTATTCGTTTCATCCTTATATCAGTTACCTCAAAACAATCCGGCGTAAATATAGCCAAATTGAATCCTTCAGGATTCATAACGCTGCGGAATTCAATTCCTTGATAAATTAATTCTCCAGAAATTGGTTTGGTTAGAGATTTCACAAAATCAGCTATATATTGAGTAGGGATATAATCTAGAATATCATCAGAATTTCTCATTACTCGCCCCATCTCAGAATCAATCTTTTTTAGATTTTTTTTATTAATCGCTAATTCAGCAAGATCATCAATAATACCATCTTGAAAAGGGCTAATTTCAATTATTTTTTTAAAATCAATGACTGTTATTGCAGACTTCAACTTAAAAGTGCCAATACATACATGATCATATAAACCTGTTCTTGTTTCATGTATTGTTGTCGTCTCTGAATCACCTAAATAAAGCATTACAACTCCTTTTGGATTAGCCCTTCCATCGGCTGATTTACCTTTAGGAGGTGCCCCTATCCCTTCTGATTCAAATGGTTTCCCGTCTTTTGAAATCCTACACCTATAGAACTGTTCTCCTTCTGAATGAGTCTTTTGAATAGCTTCACAATACTTTCTTAGAATGCATTTATTAATTTGATTTGAATGAAAACGATTGTTATATTTAATGTCGTCAACAAAATCTTCCCAACTCTTACTGAACAATGAATGATCCTTTAAATAAATTGGGTCATACATCTGCTTTACTCCAACAGGGTGCGTTAACAATTCAGGACTTTCTTCGAATAGATTTTTACAAATCTCAGAAAGCATTTGGTGAATCTTGAACTCCTCTTTAGTAGTAAATATATTCCAATTTGTAGCTATTTCTGTTTTTAGAAGCGTTTCTTGCCCAACTGGGAAATTTTCTATTTTATCTACTGGAGAAAAAATAGAAACGAGAGAGCTCAAAAATGGAATTAAATAGTCGTCACACTGTGTATCATAAACACAAACATTATTATTTGAACAAATGTCACAGCTAGCTTGCCTTTCAGCTATATTAACTTCATTTTTTAGAATCTCATCTGCAAAACAATCTTTACAAATTTTCATTCACTGTCTCCACTGTTCCGATCAAGATACTTACTAACCAATTCAATATGATGCATAATGGACAATTTCTTTACTGTGCCAAGACCTGGATAAGAACCCGTATTATACAGTTTTTCAAATTCATATATCGCCAGCGTTCTTTCCACTCGGCCCTCATTGACAAATGTAATTAATTTTTCAAGTGCTTCCTTAAACTTACCAGCTGGGTTTGTTGGATCTTGGTTTGTTTCTGATACAAAATGGTGAATTCTTAGATTTTCATCAGAATCAAAATAAACGATGTGGATAGCAACAGCATAAGGAGCAAAACCTGATTCACTATACTCCTCTCCTACAATGGAATAATCAGAAAAGCCCTTATATTTATCTTCTATAAAATATTTATGATCATCTGAGAAGAATTCATCATCTTTGTCTGAATAATCCGTATTTCTTGCTAATTTAACGAAATTGTCACTAATCTTGACTTTATTTCCCTGAACTTCTCTTTTTAGTCTTCCCATTTCTGAAATAAAATTATACGCCGTCTTTTGATCCCTATAATTTTTATTATATCCTTGTAAATCATCGGGCTTCTTACATACTGTTATTTGTTTGCCAATATCCGCAATAGACTTAAAATTTTCTTCTAAACTATAATCCTTACTCATCAACGAAACATAATAAAAATTCTCACTTTCATCAATCAAACTATCCAATCGAGTAGCAAGATTACTTTTAGAAAAATCGCTATATTCCTCCAAAAAAGATCCTACACCTGGATTCATTACAATAGAACATTTCTGTCTCTTATCTTTAAAACCCTCCAAAGTACTTACTAGTGTAGGAGATAATCTTACCGGTTCAATAATTGGAATTACAGCGCTTCCTAATTTATTATTTTCTAACAATTCTCTAAGAGCAATTAACTCATATTGTCTTCCTCTCAAATACGGAAAATACATATAAATACTCCTTTATTCATTTAAAAACTGCTTTAATGCCTTAAAATCCTTAGGTTTAAAATTCATGAAATACACTAAAAATTTAAGTTCATAAGGAACATCCGCAAATAAATCTTTATCTATTGAATTCCTCTTCTTCAATTCCATAAGAAAATCCGAATAAAACTGTTCCAATGGAATCTTTTTGGTTAATAATTTACAAACGTCATAATATTCAAATTGAGACACATCTGGTAACGAATTAAAATGTTTCTCAATAATATTTTCATATTCCCCCTTACGAAGTATTTTAAAAATTATTTCCCTATCTAAATCAGTATTGTACTTCTCTGGTTTAATTATTGTTTTAATTTTGCTGTTTCTTTGGAGCACATAAAGACCTACAGGTTTTCTTAACAACTTAATCTTCTCCAAAGCTAAATTTACATTTTTTTCATGAGTAACAATTGCAACGTGATTAAATGCTCTATAGTATTCTGTGATTTGATTTTCTAACCTGTCAAAATTATCAAATTCAGTTTTGATTTCATATACCACAGCTTTTCCATTTATTAAAATAAAATCGGGTTTTGCATTTCCAACAGGTATTTCAGTCAAAGCAGTAGTAGTATTTATACTATGTACCCCTAATAATAATTTATTTAATAACGTATTCTTATAAAAATATTCATTTCTATACGATTGAGAGAGTTTCATATAAGTGTTTTGAATTATAGACAAATTATTACCTAATTTATGATACTGCGATACACACTCAAAAATTGGGTCTTTTTTATTTTGAACGAGGTTTTTTATAGTGTTTCTGGAAAAAAATCTATTAATTAAATAATTTTTTTTAATTTCCACGTCAATCTCCCCCTTAATCGTATTCTACTAATATTTATTATATCAGAAACATCTACCTCTAACACATTCAATTATACTTTATTTACCACGTAAATTCTGAAATTATGATTTTTTAACTTATAGGTATAACTTTTTACATACAGTTTATTAATTCTTCAATTCCTCTCTAAAAAGCGAGCATATACCTTTGGATATGCTCGCTTCAAATTAATTAAAATATAATTTACAAATTTATGATGAGCACTGCTTCACGAATTATAATTTTATATTAACAAAATCTCTTAGCAACTATCAAAGGATTAATTTATAAAATGTCTTACGCCTGTGAAGACCATGACCAAGCCATATTTCTCTCCGCTTCGATAGATTCTTAGTCGCGGACGGATCCACCAGACTGGATGATAGCTTTGATCCCTGCTTTAGCAATTTTTTCCACGTTACTACAAATGAACAGAATTTATTACCTACTCCAAAGATCTTCTATGTAATCCCGGAAAATACTACTTATATCTGCTTTAAATTTTCCTTTTTCTATATTCATAAATTTCCGGCTTTGATATATTTCGCTATTTAAGAATGGGGAAAGCTCATTTAAGACTTCTTCTTTATCTCTATATTCTAAAATAGCTCCATTTTCTATTGTTTTTAACCACAAACCCCTCTTGCTTTCTGCTATTTTTATGAATTTACATATCTCTGTACGATTATTCAAATTATTGTAGCGATTGCTAATTTCTAAAATTGATAATGCTTCTTTTACATATTTATTTTCAGTGTATAACTCTATTGCTAAATTTATGCCATCTTCTGTAATTTCTTTAGAATGCGATAAGTAATTATCAATCGTCTTCTCAAATAAGCTATTTACAGAAAATTTAAATTTAAAATATTCATCAAGCCCATAATAACGAGGATTATAATGAAAGTATTTTGACCCTTTAAACTGTTGATTACAATCTTTACAAGATGGAACTAAATTGAATTTTGACACACAAAATAAAGGAAAGAATGATTGAGGGTAAAAATGTTCGATATCTGCTGTTGTAAATGTCGAATGATTAACAATAGAATTCAAATTACAATAAGGACAAACCTCACAACTGTATAACCCCCATAATCTTACTCTATAAAATTTTCTATACCGCTTATAATTTAAAAAATTTTCGAGTTTTTCATTTAATTCTATAAATTTACTAAAAATTTTATTATTTTCCTTTTTAAATTTAGAAAAATTAGCAGTCTTGTAGTAGAGATGATTACAATCAATTAGTTCTTCCATTTTGGGATAGTGAGTTATACATTGCAGAATATTAGAAACCCACTCTAGCCTATATTTCTTATTATCCGATGATTTCATCTTTTTTAAGTCTAAATAAAATCTACCAACTAAAAAGTATTCAAGAAACAAACCATCCGACTTATCTTTTATATTAAACCATTCATCAGTTATCAATAATTTAAAATTAGCCATATTACCACATAATTTCAAAATTTCTGGAATTATTCTATGCGTATTTCCATCCTTAGCTAATCTTTCTAATAAACTCTTGTAGTAATTTTCAAAACATACATCAATTTCTTTTAATTGTGGTTGCTGAGGTAATTCTAGTTTAATCACTATCTTCTACACTTCTTTCAATTAATGTCTTCAAAACTGGATCATCAATATATAGATAAGCCTCTTTGTCACGTTTTAATATTTTTTTTCTAGCAAATTCTCCGATTGAGTAATCCAAAAAGAAAGTATCTGACAGTATATCAATAATATTTGCAGCAAAAGATTTTTCTGCTCTTTTGATTTCTACCATCTTCTCTTTCACTTCCAGAGAAAAAACGTTTTCTTTGGGAACATCTGAAATCATATATGGCGAATGCGTCGCTATAATAAATTGGATATTCACATCTGAATAGTTATTAACAAGAGTGATACAATCATCAATAAACCTTCTACACCACTCTGGATGAAGGTTCAAATCAGGTTCATCTAATACTAGCACACAATCATTCCCATCTTTACTTGCTCTCCGTATTTCCATGAATATTGAAGAAAACGTGTTAAAATAAACAATCTCTCCGTCGCTTAAATTTTCAAATCGAACAGAGAATAACTCCGAAAATTCTACCATAAGCAATTTAATGAAGTTAAAATTTATATCTTTGTTCCTCAAAGAAGAACTAGATACTTCAATTTTATAAGAGTTACCTTCGAAATACCCGTATTCCTCCAAATTCTTTAAGTTAGAAACAATATCCTTTAAATCATCTCGCTTAATGAACGGAGTATCTCTATTACTTTTTCCCTCAAAATATTTTTTCCTCTCACTCCAGTCTCTTAAATCATTTACTATATTTTCTAAAAATGCTATTTTATCTTTTAAAAATTGTTTGGAGAAATAGTTTTCCTGCAAGTAAAATAAATCTACTTCTCTCAATCTATTAAAATATTCTCCTGTCGACTCTTTTATAATAGAAAAAATTTTATCTCTTTGCTCTCCATCTTTTTCTAAGAATTTTATAAGATTCAATAAATACTTTTCTAAAACCTGGACAACAAAATAATACCCTTTATGTTTTCTAAAATAATAATTTTGAACCATTCGACTATTGAAGCTAATCGAATTTTCTCCTACTTTCAATCTTAAACTTCTTTTCAACCGTTCCGGTAATTCAGCATCAATGTTCATAATTCGATTATTACCATATAGCTCATCTAGTATTGCAGGACTATTGGATGAGTAAGATTGTTTCTGATTAACTTTTAAAAAAATTTTTTGCTTTGTAACATTGTTATTTTTTGCCTCTACTATAAATCTAAACACATTTTCAGCAGATTCCACGTGCTTTTCATTCCTGATTATAGTACTTTTATCCGAGTTAGCATCTTTATAAGAATCTCTGTTAAACCAATTTACAATTGGACTAGATCTTACTAAGGATATTTGCAATTTGACATCTACTTTACTATCATAAGACACAAACTTGTTATTCCCTATGGTCATAAATAATCCTGTATTCGACCTCATATTACTTATTTTATTAATTAAACTTGGACTACCCTCTATAAAAAAAATATTATCTCTAAGATGAAAAATATTAAAGTAACTATTTCTTCCTCTTCGTAAATTGATATTTTTATTTGAAAAAGAAATCAAGTCTAATAAACTACTTTTACCTATGCCATTTTTTCCAACAATTAATGACAAGTTAGATATTTTTTCACCAAAGAATCTTCTGTTCTTATCTTCTGTATAAAACAAATTCCTATCTTTCAGTTTAAATTTATGCTTATCTGAAAAAACGATCTCACTGTTTTTAATACCAGTATCCATTTTTTCTATATAGGTATAAACCAACTCAGCCATAATGATTCCTTTAATCTCTCTTATTATTTTATGTATATTATAGCAAAATTCCATCATTACTGATGGAATTAATTATATATTAATGTCTAAAATGTCTCACGCCTGTAAAGATCATGGTTAAACCATATTTATCAGCTGCTTCGATAGACTCTTGGTCACGGACGGAACCACCCGGTTGGATGATGGCCTTGATACCAGCTTTGGCGATTTCTTCCACGTTATCTGCAAATGGGAAGAAGGCATCAGAAGCAAGAACAGCACCGTCAAGACGGTCTTTGGCTTGGTCAATGGCGATGCGGACGGAAGCCACACGGTTAGTTTGACCGGGACCAACACCAAGTGTCATGTGGTCGTTGGTGATGATGATACCGTTTGATTTGACGTACTTGATGGCTTTCCATGCAAACTCAAGAGCAGTCGCTTCTGTCTCCGTTGGTTGGCGTTTGGTCACCACTTGCCAGTCAGCTGGACTTTCTTTCACCACGTCTTGGTTTTGCACCAGAAGTCCACCGACAACACCTGTGTACTCTGCTTCCACTTCACTAGCATCTTGAGCGTCAAATGGCAAGGCAAGAATCCGCAGGTTTTTCTTTTTATTGGTCAAGATTTCAAGTGCTTCGTCTGTGTAGCTTGGTGCGATGATGATTTCAAGGAAAACACCATGCATCTTCTCAGCTGTTGCAGCATCTACCTCACGGTTGAGAACGACAATCCCACCAAAGATAGAAACTGGGTCAGACTCATAAGCGTAGTTCCAAGCTGTCTCGATATCATCAGCCTGACCGATACCGCACGGGTTCATGTGTTTCAGAGCCACAACGGTTGGACGGTCTTTGAAATCACGGATGATACGAATTGCCGCGTCAGCGTCACGGATATTGTTGAAGGACAATTCTTTCCCGTTGAGCTGTTTAGCCGATGCAATCGAGTAATCCGTCGGCAAAGCTTTTTGGTAGAAATCAGCGTCTTGTTGAGGGTTTTCGCCGTAACGCATTGGTTGTTTAAGGTCATAGGTCAGAGTGAGTTTTTCAGGTTTTTCTTCACCCACTTGAGCTGTGAAGTATTCCGCAATCAAGGCATCATAGGCTGCTGTGTGACGGAAAACTTTTGCTGCCAAACGTTGGCGAGTTTCATAAGTGGTTTCGCCCTTGGCTGCCAATTCGTCAAGCACAACAGCATAGTCAGCAGGGTCTACCACAACTGTAACGCTAGCGTGGTTCTTCGCTGCGGAACGAAGCATTGATGGTCCACCGATATCTATGTTTTCAACCGCGTCCGCATAGGTCACATCTGGTTTGAGGATGGTTTCCTTGAATGGATAAAGGTTGACCACAACAAGATCAATGAGCTCAATCTGATTGTCCTTAGCAGCCTCTAGGTGACTTTCGAGGTCACGACGAGCGAGAAGCCCCCCATGGATATTTGGGTGGAGAGTCTTGACACGACCATCCATCATTTCTGGGAAACCAGTCACATCGTCAATGGCAATGGTGTCTACCCCAGCATTATCAAGGGCAACCTTGGTCCCACCTGTTGAGATAATGTCCCAACCGAGTTTTTTGAGTTCTTGGGCAAATTCAACAATGCCCGCTTTATCTGAGACACTAATTAGTGCGCGTTTAGTCATTTTATTTTCCTTTTTAAAGTTCTTTCTCTGCTACAGTCGAAAATTTTCGTTCCGCTCTAACACTTCCTCATTTTCTCGCTACTCCTAAACTATCCAAGACTTCTGGATAGAGCTTGTACTCTGTTTCGTGGATACGGGTTTCGAAAGTGTCAAGGGTATCATCTGATAGCCGTGGCACACGAACCTGTTTGATGACCTGACCTGTATCAACACCCGAATCCACCCAGTGAATCGTCACGCCAGACTGCTCAACACCTGCATTCCAGGCATCCTCAATGCCATGAGCACCTGGAAATTCTGGCAAGTAAGCTGGATGAATGTTAATAATACGACCCTCGTAAGCAGCGAGCAAAGTCGGACCAACGATTTTCATGTAGCCTGCTAGACAAACCAAGTCAATCTGGTGTTCTTCCAAGAGTTCGACAAGTGC
Source organism: Streptococcus ilei (assembly GCF_000479335.1). Classification (NCBI taxonomy): domain Bacteria; kingdom Bacillati; phylum Bacillota; class Bacilli; order Lactobacillales; family Streptococcaceae; genus Streptococcus; species Streptococcus ilei. The sequence goes on along the minus strand of NC_022584.1, from coordinate 1,559,486 downwards.
TCCTTCGTAGTCTGCCTTGCTCTCAAACTCCTTGACTTCGAAGGCATAGGTTAAAATCCCAAGCTTTTCTGCTCGCTCAAGTACGTAGGCATCCCGGTGATCTGAAAAGACAAATTCTACTGGAAATTGTTCCGCAATTACCTGGAAGTTTGAGCCATTGCCAGAGGCAAAAACAGCAATCCTTTTAGCCATTATTTAATCACCACACTTGCGCCATCTTTCTTCACAATTCGACCGATTTCATAAACAGGTTCGTCAAGAAGTTCTTTGACACGTTCCACATGTTCTGGTTTCACCGCAAGCATGAGACCAATACCCATATTGAAGATTTCAAACATTTCTTCATGTTTGATTTCACCATATTTTTCAAGGGCTTTGAAAATTGGAAGGATTGGGACCTTGCTTTCGTCAATTTCAGCAGCCAAGTCATCTGAGAACATCCGTGGCACATTTTCGATAAATCCACCACCTGTGATGTGGGCAATACCATTGACCAATTCTTCTTTGATGAGTGGCAAAACAGCTTTGACATAGATACGAGTTGGCTCCAAAAGAACCTCTTTGAGTTTTTTACCTTCCAGTTCTGGGAGGACTTCTTCGCCTGTGTAATCTGCAAAAACACGACGCACGAGTGAGTAACCATTCGAGTGGATACCGCTTGAGGCAAGCCCAAGAATCACGTCTCCCTCTGCTACTTTTGATCCGTCGATGATTTGGCTTTTTTCAGCGACACCTACTGCGAAACCAGCCAAGTCATAGTCATCTTCGCCGTACATACCAGGCATTTCAGCAGTTTCACCACCGATAAGAGCTGCACCAGCTTGCACACACCCTTCGGCCACACCAGCGACCACTTGTTCCAATTTAGCTGGTTCATTCTTACCAGTTGCTACATAGTCGAGGAAGTAGAGGGGCTCCGCACCTGCAGCGATGATGTCGTTGACACACATGGCTACACAGTCTTGACCGATTGTATCGTGCTTGTCGTACTTGATAGCCAGCATAAGTTTCGTTCCGACACCGTCCGTTCCTGAAATTAGAACAGGCTCTTTGACACCTGTTTTCGAAAGGTCAAACATGCCACCAAAACCACCTAGAGCTCCCATGACACCCGCACGCTCTGTACGTGCCACGTGTTTTTTAATCCGTTCTACAACCTCATAACCCGCTTCAACATCCACACCCGATTGAGCGTATGCATTCTTATTTGTCATTTTTTAATCCTTTTCTTTTTTTGAGAAAGAGTGCGACGTATTTTTAGATAAACAATTATTTTATCTAAAAATACTAGTCAGGTCTCTAGCTTTGGTCCCATAGGACAAAGCGTCTACTGACAAATGCTTTAGTTTTTAGTCAGTAGTGAGACGTGGCGCGTAAGCATTTTTATTTGTCATTTGTTTATTCCTTTTTCTCTTCCTAGATCCTACTGATGATCGATCAGATTCACTTGCAAACATTCCTAATAAAAGGATGTCTGCTCATTCAAACTTTCCAAATAGCGTTCTTCGTAGTCATACAAAGGCGTTGGGTATTTCCCATCAAAGTAGGCTACACAAAGACCACCGTTTGGTGCATCGGTATCAATACCAATAGAATCAATCAAGCCATCAATGGACAAGTAGGTCAAACTATCCGCACCGATAATCTCACAAGTTTCCTCTACTGTATGATTGGCTGCAATCAGTTCTTCACGGCTCTGAATATCAATTCCGTAGAAACATGGATAAGCTAGAGCTGGGCTAGCAATTGCCACATGGACTTCTGTAGCCCCTGCTTCTTTCAACAATTTCACAATCCGACGAGAGGTGGTTCCACGCACGATAGAGTCATCAATCATGACAACTCGTTTGCCTTTCACGACACCAGATACGGCAGAAAGCTTCATCCGCACCCCTTGTTCCCGCAATTCCTGAGTCGGTTGGATAAAGGTCCGTTGGACATACTGATTCTTGATCAAGCCCATTTCATTTGGTAATCCAGATTCTTCCGCAAAGCCCATAGCAGCACTGAGAGAGGAGTTGGGAACCCCCACTACAATATCTGCTTGGTTCTTAAATTCTCGTGCCAACTGAGCTCCCATCCGCTTGCGAGCCGTATGGACGTTGACCCCTTGGATATTGGAATCAGGACGGGCAAAATAGATATACTCCATGGAACAAATCGCCAGTTGAGTATCATCCGTATAGCAATCATAGGTAATGCCATTTTCATCAAAGATAACGAGCTCACCAGGGTGCACATCTCGAATCCATTCTGCTCCAATAACCTCAAAAGCACAGGTTTCAGAAGAAACAACCAAGGCTCCATTAGACATTTTTCCGATGGATAGAGGACGGAAACCATTTGGGTCCAGAGCTGCGATTAGCTTATCTTCAAACAGCATCAGATAAGCAAAGCCACCTTTGACCGTATTGAGTGCTTCCTTGATTTTCCCCATAAAGGAAGGGTTGTGACTCCGACGAATCAAGTGAGCTAAAATTTCTGAGTCAGAGGTCGAGCTAAAGATGGCTCCATTTTTTTCTAATTCAGATTTGAGCGATTGGGCATTGGTCAAATTCCCATTATGGGCCAGACCAAACTGGGTATCTTGAAAGCGGAAGAGGAAGGGTTGGATGTTATCCACAGAAGCTTCCCCTGCTGTCGCATAGCGAACATGCCCAATAGCAGAACTTCCTGTCAATTTTTCCAAATTTAAAGGATTTCGAAAGACTTCTGAAAGCAGACCGGTATCCCGATGGCGTCTCAAGGTTCCTTGATCATTGGCCAGGATTCCTGCCCCCTCTTGTCCCCGGTGTTGGAGACTGTGAAGGCCAAAATAGGTGAGTTTCGCAGCGTCTGGATGTCCCCAAATCCCAAATACTCCACACTCTTCATTAAGAGATTTTACTTCGTATGTCATGTTGTATACCTTTTATTTTCCAGTAAAATATTGAACCGCTGATGCAAAGAGATGCTGGTCTTTATTTCCTGGAATATTTTGGAAGAGACCGTCTTCGAAACGTTCTGAGTGTCCCATCTTCCCAATGATTTGACCGTTCTTGCTAGTGATTCCTTCAATCGCATGGACAGAACCATTTGGATTGTATTTAGAATCCATGCTAGGTTTTCCTTCGAAGTCAACGTATTGGCTAAAAATTTGACCATTGTCACGAAGCTCTGCAAATTCCTCAGCTGTCACGACAAACTTCCCTTCACCGTGTGATACTGGGATAGCATGGATGTCACCAACTTCCACGCCAGCAAGCCATGGTGAGTTCGTGTTTGCAATCCGTGTTTCCACCATCTTAGCCACGTGTTGGTTGGCATCGTTGTAGAAAAGGGTTGGACTGGTACTGCTTGCATCTTCAAAGTTACCGTATGGAAGGAGACCTGATTTAACAAGGGCTTGGAATCCATTACAGATACCGATGATCAAACCACCACCTTCGATAAAGTGATCAATAGCTGCACGTACTTTTTCATTGAGCAAGATATTCACGATAAATTTAGCTGATCCATCTGGTTCATCTGCTGCTGAGAAGCCACCCGCAAAGAAGATAATGTTGGCTTTTTCGATGTTGTCAACCATGGTGTCAACTGACTTGACAATCGCTTCTTCATTTAATGTGACAAATGGCACTAAGTTGACTGTTGCACCTTCTTTTTCAAAGGCCTTAGCGGAGTCATACTCAGAGTTGGTTCCTGGGAATACTGGGATGTAAACCACTGGTTTTTCCACTGCTTCTTTAGCTTTAATAACAGGATTTGATGCAACAGCAGGTACTTCTTCCAGTTCAGTAGCCTGTTCAAACTCTGTTGGATAAACTTCTTCCAACTTACCTTGGAAGGCACTGTCAAGCTTGTGTCCATCAAGCGTTACACCGTTGACAAGCAGTGTAAAGTCTGCAACTGTTTGTCCAATCTTCTCAACACCTGCAATTTCTTCAGGAGATGTGAAGACAAATCCGCCTAATTGAGCTGTCAAGCTGGTGTCAAGATCAGCTAATTGAACAGTGGCACCAATATGGTTCCCAAAGCTTGCAAGGGCAAGAGCTTCAAGGACACCACCATATTTGACAGCTGATGCGGCTGTCACTTTGTGAGCCTTTTGAATGGCTTCAAATTGAGCAAAGTTCGACTTGATGAGATCAAAGTCAATCTCTTGGGTTAAAGCTTGACCTGGGATGTAGTAGATATGTTCACCAGCAGCCTTAAATTCTGGAGAAAGAACCTTACGGCTGTCTGCTGTTGTCACCCCAAAAGCAACCAAGGTTGGTGGTACTGTCAATTCTTCAAAAGTACCAGACATAGAGTCCTTCCCACCAATAGATGGCAAACCAAGTTGAATCTGAGCTTCAATAGATCCAAGAAGAGCAGCTACTGGTTGACCAAAACGCTCTGCTTGTTTATCCATCCGCTCGAAGTACTCTTGGTAAGAGAAACGAGCCTTAGACCAGTTTGCACCAGCAGCAACCAAACGAGCGGTTGCTTCAATGACCGCATAAGCAGCTCCATGATATGGAGACCATTCAGCTACATAAGGGTTAAAACCTTGGGCCATGACAGAGGCCGTTGTGGTCACTCCATGTTGGACTGGCAATTTCTGAACAGAAGCTTCCGTTGGTGTGAGTTGGTAGCGACCACCAAGTGGGTGATTGACTGTTGAACGACCAACCGAGCTATCAAAGATAGTTTGTAAACCTTTTTGACTGGCGTGGTTAAGGTCAGCCAATACTGCAAGAGTATCTGCTTCAAGGGTTTTAGCAGATGTTTGGCGTTCTTCTGGGAGCTTGACATCCTTGTCAACTACCTTAGCATCGACAACTACCCGTACTCCGTTTGTATCAAGGAAACGACGTTCCAAATCAACGATGGTTTGGCCATTCCAGTGCATGACAAGATTTGGTTTCTCCGTCACAGTTGCCACGACAACCGCATCAATATTTTCTTTGTTACATTCAACAACGAAGGCATCTACATCTTCTGGACGAACCACCACTGCCATCCGTTCTTGTGATTCAGAAATGGCAATTTCGGTTCCGTTCAAACCTTGGTATTTCAATGGCACTTTGTCTAGATCAATTTCAAGACCATCTGCCAATTCACCGATAGCCACACAGACACCACCAGCTCCAAAGTCATTTGATTTCTTGATCAGACGGGTCACATCCCCATTACGGAAAAGACGTTGAATCTTCCGTTCTTCGATGGCATTCCCTTTTTGAACCTCAGCACCAGCTGTTTCAACCGATTCAACCGTTTGAACTTTAGAAGAACCGGTCGCACCACCGACACCGTCACGTCCAGTCTTCCCACCGAACAAGATAATCACATCACCAGCTTCAGGTTTTTCACGGACAACATTTTCCTTAGGAGCTGCACCGACAACGGCACCTAGTTCCATACGCTTAGCAACGAATCCTGGGTGGAAGTATTCACGAACATAGGTTGTTGCAAGACCAATTTGGTTCCCATATGAAGAATAGCCATGAGCCGCTGTTTTAGAAATCACTTGTTGTGGCAATTTACCAGCGCGAGTCGCTGAAATCGGAGCTGTAATATCACCAGCACCTGAGATACGCATGGCTTGGTAAACGTAAGAGCGACCTGACAATGGGTCACGAATGGCACCACCGATACAAGTAGCCGCTCCACCAAATGGTTCAATTTCCGTTGGGTGGTTATGAGTTTCGTTCTTGAACATAAGAAGCCATGGTTCTTTGACACCATTGACATCTACTTCAATTTCAACTGAGCAGGCATTGATTTCATCAGACACTTCCATGTCATTCAAACGACCATTGGCACGCTCATAGCGACCAAAAATAGTCGCCATATCCATCAAGGTTTGAGGTTTTTCCGTACGTCCCAACTCATCACGCATGGCGATATACTTGTCATAAGTCGCTTGCAATTGTTTTTGGAATTTAGAAGCTGAGAAGTCGATGTTTTTCAACTCAGTCTCGAACGTTGTGTGACGGCAGTGGTCAGACCAGTAAGTATCCAACACCTTAAGCTCCGTCTCCGTTGGTACCCGTCCAATTGACTTGAAATAGTCTTGAATGAAGAGAAGGTCATCCACTTCCATGGCCAATCCTTGCTCTGCCTTATACTGTGCAAAATCTTCTGCTGTATAAGTTTCAAAGAAATCCAAGCTTGGAATGGTCTTATCAGACTCAGAGAAATCCTGCTTGGCAATGCCAAGAGTGATATCTTTGAAACGAGAGTCCACCGGGTTCAAGAGATAGTTTTTAACAGCTTCCAATTCATTCGCATCAATATCCTTGTTAACCAAGTACAATTGAGCAGTATTGACTGTTACATCACTTGAGCTACCAAGCAATAGCAAAGCTTCTTGTGAAGATGCTGCACGTTGGTCAAATTGACCAGGCAAGCTTTCGATAGCAAAGAAAGCATAGTTAGCAAGATCTGCCTTGATCGTAGCTTCATCCAAAACAGTATCGGTCACTTGCTCAGAGAAGATATGTTTCTCCGCACGCGCAAACAAGTCCTCTGCCAAATTAAAGACATCGTAAACCTGCACAATCCGAAGATCCTTCAAAGTTTTCAACTGAAGATTATGCTGTAATTCTTTTAGTAAAGAGTGAGATTTCACACGAAAATCAGCTTTTTTCTCAACGAAAATACGTTTATCCATTTTATTTCCTTTATATCTATTCAAATAGGTTATTGAAGCTGAAGAAAATCATTACTTCAAGCCCTGCAATTTTTCTAAAACAACCTTATATACATCTGTCAGACTGCCCAAGTCTCTACGGAAAACATCCTTGTCCATATGGTGCCCTTCTGCATCCCAAAGGCGACAGTTATCTGGTGAGAATTCATCGGCCAAGATAATCTTGCCATCCTTATCAAAACCAAATTCCAATTTAAAGTCAATCAAACGCAGACCAATTTGCTCAAACCAACTCTTCAACAACTCATTGATACGACGTGTTTCTTCCTTGATATAAGCAATTTGCTCATCATTAGCAATATCCAAAAACTTCACATGCTCATCATTGATAAAGGGATCATCCAACTCATCGTTTTTGTAGTAAAATTCAACGATTGGAGTTTTTAAGTCTAAACCTTCTTCAACACCAAAACGTTTTGAGAAAGAACCCGCAGTCACGTTACGAAGCACAACCTCCAAAGGAATGATGGTCACCTTCTTGTTGAGTTGTTCGGTGTCAGAAATACGTTCGATAAAGTGTGTCGCTACACCCGCAGCATTTAATTTTTCAAAAATAAGAGACGAAATCTGATTATTCAGCACACCTTTGCCCTCAATGGTCTCTTTGCGAGCTCCATTCAGCATGGTTGCCTGGTCCTTGTAGACCGACTTAATCACATGTTCGTCTTCCGTACTATAAATATCTTTTGCTTTCCCCGTATAAATTAATTGATCGGACATCTTCTTGTTCGCCTTTCATCTTTTATCCCTTTCAGTGTATCACAGAGATGTTGTTTTTTCAAGTTAAATCCGTATCTTGTTAGCTTGTAATACAAAAATAATAAGAGATTGAATCAAAAAGATTCAACCTCTTATTTTTAGATGCTTATTCGTTCGTAAAAACCGAACTTTATTTGCTTGTTTTCTTCAAAACGTAGTCTACCATATCTCCAACAGTTGCCATGGCATCAATGTCTTTATCTGGGATGTCAATTTGGTAGGCTTCTTCCAAATAAATAATGTATTCCATGAGATCAACGGAATCTACTTCCAAGTCCTTTCGTAAATCTAAATCCAAAGTAACCTCATAGTCAGATCCCTTATGATCTTGAATCAACCCTTCAACTAGTTTAAAAATTTCTTGATGACGACTCATTTCTCTTCCTCCAATTCTGATAATTCAACCACAGATTTACGAATAACATCTGTTTCCAACATGGTCCGGATCTGGCGGATCGTACTATAGACTGCCTTGGCATCACTAGAACCATGGGTTTTCACGACAGGGGCTTGCAAGCCAAACAAGACCGCACCTCCAACATCTGAATAATCCAAGGTCTTTTTCAAACCTCGTAGATCATTCTTCAAGAGGAGGGCTCCAATCTTAGCTTTCAACCCGCCACCACTAAGGACCGTTTTCAACTGTTTAAAGAGGCCCAGAGCAGTTCCTTCCATTGTCTTAAGGACAGCGTTTCCTGTAAATCCATCTGTCACAATGACGTCAGCAACTCCATCCATCAAGTCACGCGCTTCTACATTTCCTACAAAATTAAGAGAAGGATCTGCTGCTAATAATTGATAGGTCTCCTTGCGTAGGGGATCACCCTTGCTTTCCTCTGTTCCGTTATTTAAGAGACCGATACGAGGCCGCTTAATGCCACGGACATTCTCTGCATAATAGGCTCCCATAATCGCATATTGGTGCAAGTGTGTTGGCGTATTTTCAGCATTTGCCCCCAGATCCAACATATCATAGCCCTTCCCATCAAGGGTAGGAAGAGTCGACATCAAACCTGGACGATCGATGACCTTGATCCGACCGACGATGAAGTAACCAGAGGCAAGAAGAGCCCCTGTATTTCCTGCAGAAAGCATGGCATCCGCTTCTCCATTCTTAACTGCATGCGCTGCTAAGACCATGCTGGCTTGCTTTTTCCGACGAATCGCACGAGTCGGCTCATCATCTGAGTTGATTTTCTCATCCGTATGGACGATGGATACCCGTTCAGTTGCTGTCAGGTATTGCTTAATTTTAGCCTCATCCCCATACAAAATGACTTCAATATCCTTAAATTCTTGTATGGCTTGATTGACCCCTTCTACCAGGGCCTGTGGAGCATGATCTCCACCCATTGCATCAACTGCAATTTTTTTCATTTCTTACCTCCAGACTGATCTTTTAAGATCTCTCCCCAGCTTCCTAGGGAATCAATAAATTTCTTAGATTTTAGATGAATGCCTACATATTCATCATAGAGTTGGTCTAGGCACTTTCTCAACTCTTTCTTCATCTCATCATGGATGGAAATCGTCTCTAACTCACTAAATTTCACAGCTTGAAAACGATCCAACAAATAGAGGGCGTTTGGATCCCAGTGCGCTCGTCTTTCGTCACGATCATAATGATCTGGGCAAAGGACACCACCCAAGCGGAATGAAAAATCAAAAGGCAACCCCACTCGATGACAGACACAACACTCATGGACGTTTAAGGCAACACCAAATCGGGATAAAATCTGCATTTCAAAAATATTGGTCAAGATTTCATAATCCAAGCCCCGATCCATCAATTGCAAGGTCTGCTCTAAAAAAGCAAATAAAGCTGGATCAGGTTGACGATCCTGTATACTAGCATCTGCCAAGGCCAGTATATAGGTTGCGTAGGAAAGACGAAAAAGATCTTGATTAATCCCTTGGAAACTTTGAACCTCATGAATATCTTCGATATAGCTGAGTCCGTCATCATTGATTTTCAGATACATATCCGCTAAAGTCAACGGTTGGATCATAGAATTCAACCGAGAACGATTGGCATGTTTCACGAAAAACATGAGCTTGCCAGCTTGCTCTGTAAAGATTTTAACCAGCTTATCGTCCTCTCGGTAATCCCGATGGTAGAGGACAATGCCACGACTCTCAATGCTCTCCAGCATGTTCTTTCATAAACTCCTTCAACCGACTCATCGCTTCTTGGATTACTTCCATACTTACTGCATAAGACAAGCGCACATATCCTTCGCCGTAAGGGCCAAAAGCCATTCCTGGGATAAAGGCAACAGCCTTTTCTTGGGCTAGGAGCTTCAAAAAATCGAAGGAGTCTTGGTTATATCCTTGTGGGATCTTAGCAAAAATATAGAAGGCCCCATCTGGGCGGATGATATCAAAGCCCATGGCAGACATTTCTTTGATGATATAATCTCGACGCTCTATGTATTCCCGTTTCATCGGCTCTGCGTCGTCTTTACCAACCGTTAAGGCTTCAATGGCTGCATACTGGTTCATGGTCCCCGCCGCAGTCACCAAGTACTGATGACTCTTGATTAAGTGAGCTGTCAAGGGAGCCGACGCAAAGATAAAACCGAGTCTCCAGCCTGTCATGGCATGAGACTTAGATAAGCCATTGATAATAATGGCTTGGTCCCGTAGATAGGATCCCAAGGAAACGTGAGACTGACCTGTATAGGTTAGCTCTGAATAAACTTCGTCACAAACGACAAAGATTTCATATTTCTTCAAGACTCTAGCCAACTCCTGCATCTGCTCCTTAGAGTAGGTGACACCTGTCGGATTAGCTGGGTAGTTGAGAATAACCGCCTTGATGCGATCTCCTTGCTCTTCTATGGCCTTTTCTAAAGCCTCTGGACTGAGGATAAAGCGATTGTCTGTCGTATCGATTTCGACGACACTAGCCCCCATCAGTTTAATAATAGGTTCGTAACCAGGATAAGCTGGTGCTGGTAAGAGCACTACATCTCCCGGTTCCAATATAGCGGTCAAGGTCGCAGAAAGGGCCTCCGTTGCCCCAATCGTGACCAAAATTTCATCCTCTGGTCGATACTGTAGGTTATATTTTTCAGCTACAAACTGACTAGCAGCTTCACGTAGAGCTAGCAAGCCACTCATCCCCGTATAATGACTCTGGTTGGCGTCAATAGCTGCTTTTGCTGCTTCCTTTACATGATCTGGCGTTGTAAAATCTGGTTCACCCAAGGTTAAGCGTAAAACACCTGGAATAGAAGAAATGGCTTGGTCAAACTGACGAATCAAGGAAATCTCGATTCGATTCAAATTTTGATTAAACCGTTTTGTTAAATCCATAGCCACCTCCAAAAAAGTTCTATCACCATTATACTATAAATGGAAAAGCATCGCAAAAAAGGGGCTAGTCCCAACTAAAATGATACAATAATGGCCTTTCTCATCAAAAAAGGACTTAGCACATGCTAAATCCTCTCATTGAATAAATTTTACCAAATCTTTTCTATTCTTGACCACGTGTTGCAACATAATTCAACTGATCACCATGTTTCGCCAAGAAATCCTTCATTTCCGAATCCGGAATTTGACGAAGGTAGAGATTGGAACGGATCGTTTCATCTTCTTCGCGACAAGTAGACAAGACTAGGTACTTATCAGAAGCATTGATTTTAATATTTGGATTTTTTGTACGCGCTGACTCATAGATGTTTTTCAACTGGGTAGTGAAATCTTCATCATCTGAAAAGCTGGTACGATAGAAAGCTGTTGTTTCAGGAACAATGACCAAGCCCATTGCTTCGTAATAATACTTGCGCTCAGGTGTTTCAATAACTACGTAAGGGTGCTGATTAAAGTACTCTTGGTTATCATAGAAATTAACATCATTAAACATGCGATGATCTGCAACTTTACTGCCACGTGCATGACCAAAGAGCCAAGTCAAACGATCGCTAAAGTCCTTTTTGTTATCTGTATCCATGAAAACAGTTCCCATAAGAGGTTCGTTTCCACCATCAAAAGTTTTATCCAAATAAGTAGCATTGTCCCCTGTTTGAACAACAGGCTCATCTAACTCAGTTCCTGGTGCATAAACATAACCAATTGTTTCTGGATTAACCGCAGTTAATTGGGCAAAACGATTTTTTAAATAATCTTTTTCTTCTTGACTTGGTTCATATTTAGCTGCTTGTTTGGTTGAGCTTGTACTAGTTGACTTTTTAGCTGTGCTAGAAGATTTTCCTCCCCCAAATGGATTGAAGAAAATAAAACCAGCAACAATCACGACGACTGCAGTAAGAGCAATAATGATTCCAACCAATTTATTTGAAGCTTTTTTCTCAGCTCTTTTCATTTCGTTGATCTCCTTATGACGATTTTTTCTCTAAAAAATATCACTGAGCCCTAGGACTCAGTGATATTCGTTTCGAGCTAATTAATAATCAAATTATTTAACTGCGCTTGTTTTTGGAAGAGTTTTACCAGCTTTAGCATCAGCTTTAACTAGGTTACCGTTATTGTCAACAGTACCAATAACGTTACCTTTTTCGTCTTTAACTACAACGTTACCATTTTCATCTGTAGTAACAGTAACATCTTTACCAGTTTGAGCTTTGATGTCTTCTGCAATACGAGTAAGGTTAGGTTTGTTATCTTCTACACCAGTTGGATCGTTCCAGTAGTTACCTTGGCTTTGAGCTGCTTCACGATATTTTTGTTGAAGAACTTGGATGTAACGGTTGCGAACAGTATTGTAAGCTTCGTTGTAAACACGATCAAAGTCTTCTTGAGCGCGAGCAAGTTTTACATCATGGTCATGACCAGTGTAATCTTTAGCCGCATCAAGAGCTGCTTGAGCTGCTACTACTGAAGGTTGTTTTGCAACTTCTGCACGAATTTCTGCATCGTGTGCTGCCACTTGTGCATTTGCTTCATCAGCAACGTCACGTTCAGAAACATATTTCTTTTGGATCAATTGGTTAGATGCATTTGGGTTTTCACCTTGTGCAAATACAGGTGCTGCTGCTGCAAAAAGTGAAAGAGCTGCTACTGATGATAATAAAACTTTTTTCATTGTTTTATCTCCTTTTTTCATTTTAAAAAATAATTCGTTACTTCGTAACTATTACTAGTTTACTACGATATATTTTATTTGTCAATAAAATCTGACCTATTTTTTAAATTAATTTTATATTTTTTTAGGTAAGAGAAGATTTGACTTTTAAAGTAGAAATCTTTTATTTTGTGAGTGTTTTACTTCTTTTATTTGATTGCACCACTTTTTGGCAAGGTCTTTTTTGGTAGACAAGGATCCATTCTATCCTCATTTTTTTGTGCTTCTTTCAACAACTCCTCCCTCTGATTTTTTATCTTACTTTCTTTTTTTAACCAGTTGAAAAACATATCTTTCCTTTCTTAAAAAAGAGGCTCTCTACAACCTCTTTTTTACATTTTTAAGATTTTTTCGCATTTCCAATTTCAAATAGAGGAGACAGAGGGCGTTTTTCATGGATGCGGATAATCGCTTCTGCCAATAGTTTAGCGATGGAGATTTGTTCAATTTTATCGATTAAGCGCTCTTCAGGTAGGTAAATGGTATCCAACACCACCAACTTCTTAATGGCTGATTTCTGAATATTGTCCATAGCTGGACCAGATAATACAGGGTGCGTACAACTTGCATAGACTTCTACAGCTCCTGCTTCAGCAAGTGCATCCGCAGCGTGGCAAATGGTTCCCGCAGTATCGATCATATCATCGATCAGGATACAAGTTTTCCCTTCAACGTTCCCAATGATGTTCATGACTTCGCTGGTGTTCATTTTATCAACACTCCGACGTTTATCAATGATGGCGATCGGTGTTTTCAAAAATTCAGCTAGCTTACGAGCACGCGTCACACCACCGTGGTCCGGACTGACTACCACATAGTCAGAACCAATCATGCCACGACGTTCAAAATAGTCTGCAATCAATGGAGCCCCCATCAAATGATCCACTGGAATATCAAAGAATCCTTGAATCTGAGCCGCATGCAAATCAATGGTTAAAAGGCGATCCACACCAGCAATCTCTAACATATTGGCAACCAATTTGGATGTAATCGGCTCACGAGCACGAGCTTTACGGTCTTGACGGGCATAACCATAATAAGGCATCACTACATTAATGGTTTGAGCACTGGCACGTTTTAAAGCGTCTACCATGATCAAAATTTCCATTAAATTATCATTTACAGGAGAGCTCGTTGATTGAAGAATATAAACCTCTTTACCACGAATAGACTCCTCAATATTGACCTGGATTTCCCCATCTGAAAATTGACGTACGGTCGACTTCCCAAGTGGCAATCCCATCTCCTTAGAGACACGTTCAGCCAAATCTTGGTTAGAAGATAAAGCAAACAGCATTAAATCCGAAAACGACATGATTTCCTCCACATAAATTTAACCACAATGTACAAATTGTACAAATCTTCTCTTTACCCATTGTAACGCTTTTTACATGATTTTTCAATCCATAATCCACCAAAAATTAAAATAGTAACTATAGTAAAAAACACCCACTAAAAGTGGGTGTTTTGAATTCTTAGTTTGGATAGATATAAGTAACTGTTCCTTGTGCATTAACTGGGTTAAACCATCCACGGTAGTTCCCAATGCTACGGATACCTAAGTAGTTAGATTCAGATACTTGGATACTTGTAGTTGACTGAACAGCTGTAACCACTGCTACGTGTCCATATCCACCGTCATTCCAACAAGCAATAGCACCGACTTGTGGTTGGCTACCAGTACGGAATCCAGCTGCTGCAGCACTTGCAGCCCACTGCGCTCCATTCCCCCAGTAATCACCAGCCCAAGGAGCCAATACTTTCGCACCCCAAGTACATTCACCTACTGGATATGAACTTGCAGAACTGCTGTATGTTGGACGACTAGCTGCAGCAGGTGTAGCAACAGTTTGAGTTTGAACTACTGGTGCTGCAGGAGTTGCAACAGTTGCTTGAGGTTGTGCTGCTTCAGCTGCTGGTGTTTGAGTAGCAGCTTGCACTTGTGCTTGCAAGTTCGTATTAGCAGATGCTTCTACAGCCTTACGTTGCTCTTCTTGTTGTGCGCGGTATGCTGCTTCAGCCGCTGCTGCTTCAGCTGCTGCTTTCTCTGCAGCCGCTTTTTCTGCAAGCAAAGCATTCTTTTCATTTTCTGCAGTTGATTTTTCAGCTGCCAAATTCAATTGTGCAACCTTCAACTCAGCTTCTTTAGTTGTCAATGCTTGCGAATCTTCATCTAATTTTTGTTGGTTGGCAATAACAGTGTTGATCGCTTCATTGTTTTCTTTTTGCTTAGCGTCAATTGCTTCTTTATCGCGTTTTTGCTCTTCGAGCATTTTGTTGTTGGCGCTAGCAATTTCATTCATTGCAGAAACACGTGAAATAGCTTCAGTCAAAGAACCAGAACTTACAATAGCATTAATGTAACTTGTAGCAGTTCCTGTTGTTTGAGCACTGCGTGCTTGGTTCGCCAATGATTCTTGACGAGCAACAATATTTTTAGAAAGCTCTTCAATCTCTGCTGAAAGTTTAGCAGACTCTTCGTTCAAACGATCATTTTCAGCTTTAAGAGTTTCTTGTTGCTTTTTGATTTCAGAAACTTGAGATTGAATTTGATCAACTTCTGCTTGTGCGCTTTGTTCTTTTGAACTCAAATCAGCAATCTTACTATCTTGTGCAGCAATTTTATCATCAGTAGAATCAGCTCCTACAGAAATAACTGTACCTACTTGTGATAAAGCAACTGTACTAAGTAAAATAGTCGTTAATAATTTTTTCTTCATAAAATAAAAGACTCCTTCATATAAGACACTAACTAGTATAACAGAAAATGAAAGATTTTATGTTACGCCTTTGTTACATTTTTATTTCTATTGATGTATTAAAATAACAAAAAAAGTTAGCTAGAAAGCTAACTTAATTTTATACGGAGAATGGGGGATTCGAACCCCCGCGCCGGTTACCCGACCTAACGATTTAGCAAACCGTCCTCTTCAGCCTCTTGAGTAATTCTCCTAATGGGCACGAGTGGACTCGAACCACCGACCTCACGCTTATCAGGCGTGCGCTCTAACCACCTGAGCTACGCGCCCAAGTAAAAAACTTGGTATTGAACGAATGTTCAAAGCGGGTGACGAGAATCGAACTCGCGACAACAGCTTGGAAGGCTGTAGTTTTACCACTAAACTACACCCGCTTAGTATTAAAAGAAAATGGCGCGAGACGGAATCGAACCGCCGACACATGGAGCTTCAATCCATTGCTCTACCAACTGAGCTACCGAGCCAAATATTGCGGGAGCAGGATTTGAACCTACGACCTTCGGGTTATGAGCCCGACGAGCTACCGAGCTGCTCCATCCCGCGTTAATATTAAGGAGGATGTGGGATTCGAACCCACGCACGCTTTTACACGCCTGACGGTTTTCAAGACCGTTCCCTTCAGCCGGACTTGGGTAATCCTCCAGCTAATTATGGACCTTGTAGGACTTGAACCTACGACCACTCGGTTATGAGCCGAGAGCTCTAACCAGCTGAGCTAAAGGTCCGACAAGATCAATAGTATAGCGGCGAAGGGGATCGAACCCCCGACCTCCCGGGTATGAACCGGACGCTCTAGCCAGCTGAGCTACACCGCCATAAATCGGGAAGACAGGATTCGAACCTGCGACACCTTGGTCCCAAACCAAGTACTCTACCAAGCTGAGCTACTTCCCGAACTAAAGCTTACGCTTTATGCACCCTAGAGGAGTCGAACCTCTAACCGCCTGATTCGTAGTCAGGTACTCTATCCAGTTGAGCTAAGGGTGCTCGTTCTTATTCAATTCTTACATAGTCTTGCGACCATGCACCCTAGAGGAGTCGAACCTCTAACCGCCTGATTCGTAGTCAGGTACTCTATCCAGTTGAGCTAAGGGTGCTTCTTCTCCAACCTAAGTCTATGCCGAGGACCGGAATCGAACCGGTACGATCGTTACCAATCGCAGGATTTTAAGTCCTGTGCGTCTGCCAGTTCCGCCACCCCGGCCTCCTCAAGCGAACGACGGGATTCGAACCCGCGACCCCCACCTTGGCAAGGTGGTGTTCTACCACTGAACTACGTTCGCATCTGTTTCTTTATATAAAAAAATGCCGGCTACATGACTTGAACACGCGACCCTCTGATTACAAATCAGATGCTCTACCAACTGAGCTAAGCCGGCTCATTATTATTCCTTTATGCGGGTTAAGGGACTTGAACCCCCACGCCGTAAAGCGCCAGATCCTAAATCTGGTGCGTCTGCCAATTCCGCCAAACCCGCTATAATGACCCGTACTGGGCTCGAACCAGTGACCCATTGATTAAAAGTCAATTGCTCTACCAACTGAGCTAACGAGTCGTATCATTATCTTCTAGAAACTGCGTTTCTACGGTCCCGACGGGAATCGAACCCGCGATCTTCGCCGTGACAGGGCGACGTGATAACCGCTACACTACGGGACCTATGGGAGTTAACGGGATCGAACCGCTGACCCTCTGCTTGTAAGGCAGATGCTCTCCCAGCTGAGCTAAACTCCCAAATGGTCGTCTAGCTCAGCCAACGGTGAGAAACTGCGTTTCTCTTATCCGCCGATTGGAATCTCGATTTCCTCTCAATTCCAACTAAGCTAAACTCCCAAAAAAGGAAGCGTCTAACTTCCTATCTTGCTAAGCGACTACCATATCTCACAGGGGGCAACCCCCAACTACTTCCGGCGTTCTAGGGCTTAACTTCTGTGTTCGGCATGGGTACAGGTGTATCTCCTAGGCTATCGTCACTTAACTCTGAATGATGAACATTCAAAATTGAATACCTATATTCTAACAAAAATCTAAACGGCTGTAAATATCCTCAGTTACTTTTTGGATAAGTCCTCGAGCTATTAGTATTAGTCCGCTCCATTGCTCACACAACTTCCACTCCTAACCTATCTACCTGATCTTCTCTCAGGGCTCTTACTAACATATAGTTATGGGAAATCTCATCTTGAGGTGGGTTTCACACTTAGATGCTTTCAGCGTTTATCCCTTCCCTACATAGCTACCCAGCGATGCCTCTGGCGAGACAACTGGTACACCAGCGGTAAGTCCACTCTGGTCCTCTCGTACTAGGAGCAGATCCTCTCAAATTTCCTACGCCCGCGACGGATAGGGACCGAACTGTCTCACGACGTTCTGAACCCAGCTCGCGTGCCGCTTTAATGGGCGAACAGCCCAACCCTTGGGACCGACTACGCTAAGCGACTACCATATCTCACAGGGGGCAACCCCCAACTACTTCCGGCGTTCTAGGGCTTAACTTCTGTGTTCGGCATGGGTACAGGTGTATCTCCTAGGCTATCGTCACTTAACTCTGAATGATGAACATTCAAAATTGAATACCTATATTCTAACAAAAATCTAAACGGCTGTAAATATCCTCAGTTACTTTTTGGATAAGTCCTCGAGCTATTAGTATTAGTCCGCTCCATTGCTCACACAACTTCCACTCCTAACCTATCTACCTGATCTTCTCTCAGGGCTCTTACTAACATATAGTTATGGGAAATCTCATCTTGAGGTGGGTTTCACACTTAGATGCTTTCAGCGTTTATCCCTTCCCTACATAGCTACCCAGCGATGCCTCTGGCGAGACAACTGGTACACCAGCGGTAAGTCCACTCTGGTCCTCTCGTACTAGGAGCAGATCCTCTCAAATTTCCTACGCCCGCGACGGATAGGGACCGAACTGTCTCACGACGTTCTGAACCCAGCTCGCGTGCCGCTTTAATGGGCGAACAGCCCAACCCTTGGGACCGACTACAGCCCCAGGATGCGACGAGCCGACATCGAGGTGCCAAACCTCCCCGTCGATGTGAACTCTTGGGGGAGATAAGCCTGTTATCCCCAGGGTAGCTTTTATCCGTTGAGCGATGGCCCTTCCATGCGGAACCACCGGATCACTAAGCCCGACTTTCGTCCCTGCTCGAGTTGTAGCTCTCGCAGTCAAGCTCCCTTATACCTTTACACTCTGCGAATGATTTCCAACCATTCTGAGGGAACCTTTGGGCGCCTCCGTTACCTTTTAGGAGGCGACCGCCCCAGTCAAACTGCCCGTCAGACACTGTCTCCGATAGGGATCACCTATCCGGGTTAGAGTGGCCATAACACAAGGGTAGTATCCCAACAACGCCTCCATCGAAACTGGCGTCCCGATCTCTATGGCTCCTACCTATCCTGTACATGTGGCACAGACACTCAATATCAAACTGCAGTAAAGCTCCATGGGGTCTTTCCGTCCTGTCGCGGGTAACCTGCATCTTCACAGGTACTAAAATTTCACCGAGTCTCTCGTTGAGACAGTGCCCAAATCATTACGCCTTTCGTGCGGGTCGGAACTTACCCGACAAGGAATTTCGCTACCTTAGGACCGTTATAGTTACGGCCGCCGTTTACTGGGGCTTCAATTCATACCTTCGCGTTACCGCTAAGCACTCCTCTTAACCTTCCAGCACCGGGCAGGCGTCACCCCCTATACATCATCTTACGATTTAGCAGAGAGCTGTGTTTTTGATAAACAGTTGCTTGGGCCTATTCACTGCGGCTGACATAAAGTCAGCACCCCTTCTCCCGAAGTTACGGGGTCATTTTGCCGAGTTCCTTAACGAGAGTTCTCTCGCTCACCTGAGGCTACTCGCCTCGACTACCTGTGTCGGTTTGCGGTACGGGTAGAGTATGTTTAAACGCTAGAAGCTTTTCTTGGCAGTGTGACATCACTAACTTCGCTACTAAACTTCGCTCCCCATCACAGCTCAATGTTATAGAACTAAGCATTTAACTCAATTCACACCTCACTGCTTAGACGTGCACTTCCAATCGCACGCTTTAGTTAGCCTACTGCGTCCCTCCATCACTACATACTCTAGTACAGGAATATCAACCTGTTGTCCATCGGATACACCTTTCGGTCTCTCCTTAGGTCCCGACTAACCCAGGGCGGACGAGCCTTCCCCTGGAAACCTTAGTCTTACGGTGGACAGGATTCTCACCTGTCTTTCGCTACTCATACCGGCATTCTCACTTCTATGCGTTCCAGCACTCCTCACGGTATACCTTCTTCACACATAGAACGCTCTCCTACCATACCATTAAAGGTATCCACAGCTTCGGTAAATTGTTTTAGCCCCGGTACATTTTCGGCGCAGGGTCACTCGACTAGTGAGCTATTACGCACTCTTTGAATGAATAGCTGCTTCTAAGCTAACATCCTAGTTGTCTGTGCAACCCCACATCCTTTTCCACTTAACAATTATTTTGGGACCTTAGCTGGTGGTCTGGGCTGTTTCCCTTTCGACTACGGATCTTAGCACTCGCAGTCTGACTGCCGACCATAATTCATTGGCATTCGGAGTTTATCTGAGATTGGTAATCCGGGATGGACCCCTCACCCAAACAGTGCTCTACCTCCAAGAATCTTTATGTCGACGCTAGCCCTAAAGCTATTTCGGAGAGAACCAGCTATCTCCAAGTTCGTTTGGAATTTCTCCGCTACCCACAAGTCATCCAAGCACTTTTCAACGTGCCCTGGTTCGGTCCTCCAGTGCGTTTTACCGCACCTTCAACCTGCTCATGGGTAGGTCACATGGTTTCGGGTCTACGACATAATACTAAAGCGCCCTATTCAGACTCGGTTTCCCTACGGCTCCGTCTCTTCAACTTAACCTCGCATCATATCGTAACTCGCCGGTTCATTCTACAAAAGGCACGCTCTCACCCATTAACGGGCTCGAACTTGTTGTAGGCACACGGTTTCAGGTTCTATTTCACTCCCCTCCCGGGGTGCTTTTCACCTTTCCCTCACGGTACTGGTTCACTATCGGTCACTAGGGAGTATTTAGGGTTGGGAGATGGTCCTCCCAGATTCCGACGAGATTCCACGTGTCTCGCCGTACTCAGGATACTGCTAGGTATAAAGACTATTTTAAATACGAGGCTGTTACTCTCTTTGGCCTACCTTCCCAGGTAGTTCTTCTATAATCTTTATGTCCACATTGCAGTCCTACAACCCCGAAGAGTAAACTCTTCGGTTTGCCCTCCTGCCGTTTCGCTCGCCGCTACTAAGGCAATCGCTTTTGCTTTCTCTTCCTGCAGCTACTTAGATGTTTCAGTTCACTGCGTCTTCCTCCTCATATCCTTAACAGATATGGGTAACAGGTATCACCTGCTGGGTTCCCCCATTCGGACATCCCCGGATCAGCGCTTACTTACAGCTCCCCGAGGCATTTCGTCGTTTGTCACGTCCTTCTTCGGCTCCTAGTGCCAAGGCATCCACCGTGCGCCCTTATTAACTTAACCTTATTAACCTAATTTCTTAAAAAATTAGAAAACTCATTAAATATTCACAGCGTTTTCGGTTTATTTTCTTGTTACTATTTGATATAGATATTCAATTTTCAATGTTCATCCTTGGTGATCTCTCACCAATGGAGCCTAGCGGGATCGAACCGCTGACCTCCTGCGTGCAAAGCAGGCGCTCTCCCAGCTGAGCTAAGGCCCCACAAGACCTCTCAAAACTAAACAAGACGAACGTGCAGGTTTCCTTATCCTTAGAAAGGAGGTGATCCAGCCGCACCTTCCGATACGGCTACCTTGTTACGACTTCACCCCAATCATCTATCCCACCTTAGGCGGCTGGCTCCTAAAAGGTTACCTCACCGACTTCGGGTGTTACAAACTCTCGTGGTGTGACGGGCGGTGTGTACAAGGCCCGGGAACGTATTCACCGCGGCGTGCTGATCCGCGATTACTAGCGATTCCGACTTCATGTAGGCGAGTTGCAGCCTACAATCCGAACTGAGACTGGCTTTAAGAGATTAGCTTGCCGTCACCGACTTGCGACTCGTTGTACCAGCCATTGTAGCACGTGTGTAGCCCAGGTCATAAGGGGCATGATGATTTGACGTCATCCCCACCTTCCTCCGGTTTATTACCGGCAGTCTCGCTAGAGTGCCCAACTAAATGATGGCAACTAACAATAGGGGTTGCGCTCGTTGCGGGACTTAACCCAACATCTCACGACACGAGCTGACGACAACCATGCACCACCTGTCACCTCTGTCCCGAAGGAAAACTCTATCTCTAGAGCGGTCAGAGGGATGTCAAGACCTGGTAAGGTTCTTCGCGTTGCTTCGAATTAAACCACATGCTCCACCGCTTGTGCGGGCCCCCGTCAATTCCTTTGAGTTTCAACCTTGCGGTCGTACTCCCCAGGCGGAGTGCTTAATGCGTTAGCTGCGGCACTGAGTCCCGGAAAGGACCCAACACCTAGCACTCATCGTTTACGGCGTGGACTACCAGGGTATCTAATCCTGTTTGCTCCCCACGCTTTCGAGCCTCAGCGTCAGTTACAGACCAGAGAGCCGCTTTCGCCACCGGTGTTCCTCCATATATCTACGCATTTCACCGCTACACATGGAATTCCACTCTCCCCTTCTGCACTCAAGTTAAACAGTTTCCAAAGCGTACTATGGTTAAGCCACAGCCTTTAACTTCAGACTTATCTAACCGCCTGCGCTCGCTTTACGCCCAATAAATCCGGATAACGCTCGGGACCTACGTATTACCGCGGCTGCTGGCACGTAGTTAGCCGTCCCTTTCTGGTAAGATACCGTCACAGTGTGAACTTTCCACTCTCACACTCGTTCTTCTCTTACAACAGAGCTTTACGATCCGAAAACCTTCTTCACTCACGCGGCGTTGCTCGGTCAGGGTTCCCCCCATTGCCGAAGATTCCCTACTGCTGCCTCCCGTAGGAGTCTGGGCCGTGTCTCAGTCCCAGTGTGGCCGATCACCCTCTCAGGTCGGCTATGTATCGTCGCCTTGGTGAGCCGTTACCTCACCAACTAGCTAATACAACGCAGGTCCATCTGGTAGTGATGCAATTGCATCTTTCAAGCAGATATCATGCAATATCTACTGTTATGCGGTATTAGCTATCGTTTCCAATAGTTATCCCCCGCTACCAGGCAGGTTACCTACGCGTTACTCACCCGTTCGCAACTCATCCGCTCGGTGCAAGCACCAAGCTTCAGCGTTCTACTTGCATGTATTAGGCACGCCGCCAGCGTTCATCCTGAGCCAGGATCAAACTCTCATTAAAATAATTGTTTGTCTTAAACTCATTCTGTCACTGACAGATTTATTGTTTTTTCATTGTTCAGTACTATAACCTTAGTTATAGCGCCCTGCACATTGGTTCGTCTTGTTCAGTTTTCAAAGGTCTTTGTCGCTCTCGCGCGACAACTATATTAGTATATCACGACCAAAACTACTTGTCAATATCTTTTTTCTATTTTTTTAAATTTTTATTTTTTTATGAAAAAGGATGCTTTTTTACATCCTTTTTCATAAATGATGATCCTTGAAATCTTTCAAGTATTCTTGGAGTCTTCTCCGCATTTTTGCTCGTCCAGAAAAACGTTGATTCATCAGAAGTTTATCATAGTCTTCTTTTTCCTGATCGGTTAGGTTTTCTCGGAATTCTTTTAGGGCTCCTCTTAACAGGACTAGTTCATCCAAAAAGAGTTCTGTCTTAAACTCATTCTGTCACTGACAGATTTATTGTTTTTTCATTGTTCAGTACTATAACCTTAGTTATAGCGCCCTGCACATTGGTTCGTCTTGTTCAGTTTTCAAAGGTCTTTGTCGCTCTCGCGCGACAACTATATTAGTATATCACGACCAAAACTACTTGTCAATATCTTTTTTCTATTTTTTTAAATTTTTATTTTTTTATGAAAAAGGATGCTTTTTTACATCCTTTTTCATAAATGATGATCCTTGAAATCTTTCAAGTATTCTTGGAGTCTTCTCCGCATTTTTGCTCGTCCAGAAAAACGTTGATTCATCAGAAGTTTATCATAGTCTTCTTTTTCCTGATCGGTTAGGTTTTCTCGGAATTCTTTTAGGGCTCCTCTTAACAGGACTAGTTCATCCAAAAAGAGTTCTTTTGATCGAAGTCGATGACTAATTTCTCCAATCTCTGTATAAGGTACCTTATTTAACTTCCTTTTATCACTCTCTTGTTTTCTAACTTTATCTTTTATATGATTGCGAAACTTTGTTTTGAAGTAGGTTAATAGAATTTCTTCATTTTCTTCTACTTCAGGATTACTTATTTGTAGCTCATATAAGACCAGTCTACCTTCTTGTTCCCAATCTGAGTGATCCCAAAGATGAATATAAAATTCCTTTTCACATTTCCATACTATCCATTTTACTTTTTCATATGATTTTTTAAAGTTCATTGGACCTCCTTTCTTACTTGTTTTCATTTTAAAGGAGGTTTGGATTTATTTGGGTTTATTTTCTATTTGGAATCTTTTTAACTCTAATCGGTCATTATTTTGATAAGAATGTCAGAATAATGGTTTTATCAAACAAAAAAAGTTGCCACGAATGTAACAACTTTTTTGTGATAGTCCGTACGGGATTCGAACCCGTGTTACCGCCGTGAAAAGGCGGTGTCTTAACCCCTTGACCAACGGACCATTTTTACAATGTAATCTATTATATCAGTTCATTTTCATCTGTCAACACTTTTTTGAAAAAAAGAGCCGAAATTTCGGCTCCCTTGAATGTAGACAAACTATTGTTTTACATAAAAAAGCAAGATGCTTTTCAAAAAATTACTTTTATTTTTAGTCATTTAGGAAGATTAGAAACTTTTCCGCCGTGAGAAAAGTGCCTGAAACGTAATAGTTTCAGGCACTCGGAATTATTGAGACCTTAGGCTCAATAATTAGTCATGGAACTTCTTAGAAGTTCGCTGACGTCCGATCTCACCTAAGGAAAGTTTTTAGAAGACTTTATCTTCAATCTGGGGAGCCGAAATTTTCGGTTCCTTCTAAATACTTTAGAAGACTATAAAGTTTATTACTTATTTTCTTCCATTTTAGATTTAATTTCTTCATAAGATAATGGTTTAGATTCTTTTTCTAATTCTAAATCAGTATCTTCTGGCATTTTACCTGTTTCATACAATGACTTAATTTGAACACTATCCAAGGTTTCGTATTTCAACAAGGCTTCTGCAATCAACTTGTGGGTTTCACGATTGTTCTGGATGATTTCAGCTGCTTTATTGCGAGCTTCATTCAAGAGACTTCTTACTTCTTCATCAATTTCATATGCAGTTTGCTCTGAAATGAATTTTTGAGTCGTTTGAGCTCCAAACATAGCATGGTTGCCTTCGTATTGAACTGGACCAAGCTTTTCACTCATTCCATATTCCGTTACCATAGCACGCGCCATTTGGGTCGCTTGCTCAAAGTCATTGGAAGCCCCTGTGGTTTGAACGTTGAAGATAATTTCTTCTGCAACACGTCCCCCCATCAATCCAGCCAATTGTTCTTTCATATCTTCTTTAGAAAGAAGCATTTGGTCTTCTTTTGGAAGAGCAATCATATAACCACCAGCACGTCCACGTGGAACGATGGTCACCTTGTGAACAACACGAGCATTAGATAGGACTAATCCGACAATGGTATGCCCTGCCTCGTGGTAAGCAACCAATTCGCGTTCCTTTTGAGAAACTGTTCGGTCTTTCTTAGAAGGACCAGCAATCACACGATCTTCTGCTTCATCAATATCAGATGCATCAATGACCTTCTTATTGCGACGAGCCGCTACTAGAGCTGCTTCGTTTAAGACGTTTTCAAGATCTGCTCCAACAAATCCTGGTGTTTGTTGGGCAACCAGTTTCAAGTCAACATCTTTGGCCAATGGTTTATTTTTAGCATGGACACGCAAGATAGCCTCTCGTCCTTTTACATCCGGACGACCGACTAAAACCTTCCGGTCGAAACGACCTGGACGAAGAAGGGCTGGATCTAGAACATCGGAACGGTTAGTGGCTGCAATCACGATGATGCCTTCGTTTCCTTCAAAACCATCCATCTCAATCAAGAGCTGGTTGAGGGTTTGTTCACGTTCATCATTTCCTCCGCCAAGGCCAACGCCCCGTTGACGTCCCACAGCATCAATCTCATCGATAAAGATAATGGCTGGTGCTGCTTTTTTAGCATCTTCAAATAGAGAACGAACCCGGCTTGCACCGACACCGACAAACATTTCAACAAAGTCAGAACCTGAAATACTAAAGAAAGGTACTCCAGCTTCACCTGCTACTGCTTTTGCTAGAAGGGTCTTACCAGTCCCTGGAGGGCCTTCAAGAAGGACTCCTGCTGGAATACGGGCACCCAATTTTGTAAAGCGTTTTGGATCTTTTAAGAATTCAACCACTTCAACGAGTTCTTGTTTTTCTTCTTCAGCCCCGGCAACATCTGAAAAACGAACCTTGATATCTTCCTTATTGGTAGCACGCGCTTTGTTACGACCAAAGTTCATGGCACCACGGGCACCACCGCCACCACCTTGGTTCATCATGGAGAAGAAGAAGAACATGACAATCACAAAGGGAACGATTGAAGTCAGAATGGTAATCCACATTCCACTTGAGCTTTCCCGTTTAATAGTGATGTCAGCCTTATGTTCGGATGCTAAGTTTTGTAATTCTTGAACCGTCAAATCGGACGGTAAGATCACACTAGTGAAGCGAGTGACCTTGCTTGGGCTTGGAGTGAAAAACTGAACCCCTGTATCATCCTTACTGGTTTTTGCTTTGTTATAGGTACCGGAAATTTCAATGACACTACCGTTTGGCTGGTAACTAATTTCCTTGACATTGTCTGATTTGATCTCTTTTACCAATTCTGTATAATTGATTTGCTGACTTTGTCCAATACTGTTTCCAGCAAAGAAATACTGAAAACCTGTAACAGCAGCCACTATAATCAATAAGTATAGAAAAGGATTTCGAACAAAACCATTGTTTTTGTTATTTTTCATCTAATTTCCTCTATTTTGAATATACTTCTTCTTTCAAAACTCCAATATAAGGAAGGTTTCGATAGTTCTCATCGTAGTCTAAACCATAACCCACGACAAATTCATTTGGAATAGTGAAACAAGTGTAATCTGCTTCAATTTCAACCAAGCGACCTTCAGGTTTATCCAATAAGGTGGCAATTTTAACAGATGCCGGTTGACGGCCTTCAAACAATTCTTTCAAACTCTTGAGAGTTTTACCTGTATCAATGATATCTTCAACAAAGAGAATATCTCTTCCCTTAATGTCTTGGTCCATATCTTTGATAATATTGATCACGCCTGAGCTTGATGTTCCACCATGATAGCTAGACACTAGCATAAAATCCAACTCAATATGCGTATCAATATGCTTAATCAATTCTGCCATAAATGGGACGGATCCTTTTAAAATCCCTACTAAAATTGGATTTTTTCCTTGGTAATCTTTTGTCAGTTTTTGACCAAGTTCACGTGTTGCAGTCACGATTTCATCGTGGGAAATGAGTATCTTTTTGATATCGTTCTCTAACATCTTTTCTACCTATCTATTTTCTGGATATAAATTGTATGCTTCATTATACCATTTTTTAATTCCTTACTCAAATCACTGATCGCAATTTCAGGAATAGCCAATATTTGCTTATCTTGTTCTAAAACTACCAGATTATTTCGTTGATGTAAGGGAATTTTTTGGTTAATCAATAATCTGCTAATTTTTCTATGGTGACCGTTCATTAGAATACGATCTCCCTTTTTTCGGGATCGAATAGAAACTGGATGGTTGCTTGGAAGTGGGATAGCCTCTATATATGAATCGCTCGGTTCCACTCCAAATAAAAAGCGATAAGCCCCTACTGCCTTTATGGTTCCAAATTGTAACAAATCTTCTGACAGTCGGTCATCCGTCCTACGACTGATTTTCCGAATTTCAAAATAGTGATAGTCTTTGTAAAGTTCATAACCATTCTTTAGAACTTGTTGCGTATTGGACTTGGTCACTACTATTCTATGTAATTGTTCAAATTGTGCCCGACTCAATTGCAAGTCTGGAAAACTAGCTAGATACTCTTCCAGCAAATAAATCTGAACAGCTGGTGATTGCTTTTGAAACTGTGTCACATCTTGTGGATTCAAATCTTTGGTCAACTCTTTTAAAGCCTGGTGCCAATGACTGAGATCCTCTCCTAAGTTGACCAAAGCACTCGTCACTTGAGGATTTTCTTTTTCTAACAGTGGGAGATAACGATGGCGGATACGATTACGGAAATAGTCCAAGGAGCGGTTGCTCTTATCCTCATAATGAAAAATTTCTGGAAAATCCTTTTTTTTGAAATATAAGAGGGGACGGATCAACACACCCTGTCCAAATGGTTGTTTTAAAGGAATACCTTTTAAATGCCGTGGACGACTCCCACGAATCAGACGCATTAAAATCGTTTCTGCCTGATCATCCATATGATGAGCGGTGACGAGAGCGCTACAAGCTTCTTCTTTCATAACTTTTTCAAAGAAATCATAGCGGAATTGTCTAGCTTGGCTTTCAGAAAAAGGACCAGAGAAATGGGCAACCTTCAGCGGTAGATGTTTTGCTTCAGCTATTGCTCGAATTCCTCTTTCCTCCTGATCAGCTTCAATGCGTTGGTGATGATTGACATGAGCAAGAACGAGGTCGATTCCCAATTGATGCTGATAATGGTAGAGCCAATCCAGTAAGGTCATGGAGTCCACTCCTCCTGATAAAGCCAAAAGGACTTTTTGATGAGATTCAAAAAGTCCCTCCTTTTGACAGAACTGAAGAAATTTTTCTTTCATTACTGTAAGACCTCATAAATATCTTTGGCAATTGCTGAGATAGTCTCGTAATCAGAGTGATCCGTAAAAATAGCTAAAATAAATGGTGAATCGGTATAAACAATGGCGACATCATGACGAAAATCATATGCATCTCCAATCTTGTGAGCAACCTTGACTGGGATATCTTTTGAAATTCGTTGATCATCAAAGCGAGTATCCGACAAAGCATCAATGATCCCACCATTTTGTTGGTAGATAGCTTCCATGACATTTCCTGCCATTTTTGCAGATGCCATTCTATTTTCTACATTCCATGTTTTTCCTGCAATCTTATTGGTCACCTTTTGAAATTCTTTATCTGATTGATGCGTCACATAATAGCCTAAAATATTATGAGCTACATTATCAGATTCTTTGGCCACCCGATTAATCAAATCAGCGACGGTATAATCTTTATCATCTGGTGTTTTTGAAATACTTCCACTACCTTCCGGTTCATAAGATCCAGGATAATCATTGACTTCTTTTGTATACTTTAAAGAAGTCTGCAAATCTACTTGATTCTCATTCAACTCTTTTTGAGTATAGTACAAATATAAAAGCTTGGCTATACTGGCAGAATACATTTCCTGATCTTCATGTATCCCGGCAGTCTTTCCAGTATCCACTTGCTTCACGTAGACTGCAATTCCATCTTTGTTGTACTTCTGATTCAGAATCTCTTGGACTTTTTCCATCCGATTATCTGTAGCAGAAAGTTCATCTTTTGAAATCCAACCCTGGCCAGAAATTTCTAGGTAGATCCCTTTTGAAGTTTTGGCACTCTTGGTGACTTGAACCTTGCTATAGGGAGCCAGACTTGTTTTTTTACTTTTTGCGCCATTCACCAAAGGTTGATCATAAACTGTAAAAGAGGATGACAGCCACATGGTCTTTTTTTCTTCTGTTAATTCCAAAATCGAATCTTCGTAAATTTGATCTTGATCAGCTACTACATACTGTTTATTCGATAATTTAAAAACAGATTTCCCTTGGTCATTCACAAATAATTGATCAACAGTAAAGGGAGTATCAGGCTTGATTTCCCCAGCTTTTTGACTCAATTCTGGATCTGAATAGGTCACGATTGGCTGATAAACATTTGGATTGGACGGGATGGAGACAAAGAAATGGTCTTGAGTCCCTATTTGGCTAGTGTAAGAAGAATCAGAAGTTAAAGGAATTTGGGGCTGGGAGGAATCAGATAAGGGTTGGGTGGCTAAGAAAGTAGGAAAAACCATCCAATAAACTAACTTATTCATCCTTGCTCCTTTCTTGATTTTCTTCCTGCAATTTTAAAGCTTGATTCTTTTTAGCTAACTCTTCTAATTTTGTATCAGAATATTCTAGAAATTGTTGAACTGTTTTTACAATATTTTCCATTATTTCGGTAATAAGTTAGGTATCGTATAAATATATTCGCCATCTTTAGAGAAGGAATATTTTGCGCGTGCATATTTTGCAGCGTATTCGTCATCCTTCAATTTCTCTACGATATCCTTTTGATATTCTTTTTCCTCAAGGGTTTGCTGATATTGTTCTTGCAATTGAACGTATTGTTGTTTGCGTTTTTGAAGCGTCTGGTAACTCTGAGCCAGATTATAGGTTGGAAGGATGAACAATAAAATAATTAAAATGAGAACCCAACCCATAAATCGGTTCTGTTTTTTTCGCTCCTCATTCTGGTATTTCTGACGTTGGTGTTCGTCTTGGATATACCGATTATTCATTTGTACAATATTTTTAGGCATCTTCTTCTATCCTTGTTTCACGAATGATTTCATACATTTTAGACGCATCTTCTTTTTTGGTGCTATCTAACATTTCCAATACTTTTACTGTCAATAGCTTATTTCCAAAGCGAACTTCAATTTCGTCATTTACCTTCAAGTCGGTTGAACTTTTTGCTAGGACCCCGTTAACTTTGATGCGCCCCTTGTCAGCCACTTCTTTAGCTACAGGGCGTCTTTTGATAATGCGGGAAACTTTTAAATATTTATCTAATCTCATCGTATCACCTCTAATGTATTATTGTACCATTTTTTTAGAAAGAGCCCAGTAAAATCTTTCTTTCTAGTCTTGATTTTCCAATTTTTCCTGCTTGATGGCTAGTAATTTCTCCCCAAATTGTCGCAAGCCTTCTAAAATTTCGAAGTCTTTCTTATTTCGCACATCAAAGATTAATTCAATCAATCCTTGGTTTTCTGCAATACGAGCTTTTAAATTCGTTGCTGATAGGGCAGCAAAATAATCTTGAGTCAAGAAAAGTTGCTTGGTAATTGGCTCAAATTTTACCGTTAGTTGCTGGTCTTTTCGATCGACTACTTTAACAAAGACCTGATCTAGATAAGATTTGATAAACCCTATTTCTAGGAGATAGGCTACCACATCTGGGTATTCTCCGAATCGATCAATCAATTCGTCTTGCAAGAGCTCATAATCTTCTTGAACTTGAATTTCTCGAATGCGTTTGTAAATTTCAATTTTTTGACGTTCATCGGAAATATAGTCACTTGGAATGTAGGCATCAATTTGGAGATTGAGTTCTGCATTTCCTTTTTGGCGTTTTTTCTCTTTTCCTTGTTTCTTCTCAATAGCATCTTCGAGTAACTGTGAATACATTTCAAATCCGACAGAATCAATAAAGCCAGACTGAGAAGCTCCTAAAATATTTCCCGCACCTCGAATAGACAAGTCTCGCATAGCAATCTTAAAACCAGATCCCAACTCAGTGAAACCTTTGATGGCTTCTAGGCGCTTTTCAGAAACTTCTGTCAAGGTTTTGTCCGGCCGATACATCAAGTAGGCATAGGCAATGCGATTGCTTCGTCCGACCCGACCTCTCAATTGGTAAAGGGTAGACAAGCCCATATGGTCGGCATTTTCAATAAAGAGGGTATTGGCATTAGGAATATCTACTCCTGTCTCAATAATGGTGGTTGTGACTAAAATATCATACTCACCTTCAATGAAGTCCATCAAGGTATTTTCTAACCGCACTTCACTCATCTGTCCATGGACAAAACCAATAGAGGCTTCTGGAACTAATTCTTGTAGTTCTGAAACCTTTTGTTCAATGGTATCCACCTTATTGTAGAGATAATAGACCTGGCCTCCCCGATCCATCTCCCGACGAATGGCATCTCGTATAATGGTTGGATTGGTTTCTAGGACATAAGTTTGAACGGGATACCGATTGGTCGGTGGGGTTTCAATAACAGATAAATCCCGAATCCCCAACATAGACATGTGGAGGGTACGAGGAATGGGCGTTGCCGTCAAGGTTAAGACATCGACCTTTTTCTTTAATTCTTTGAGGGTTTCCTTGTGTTTGACACCGAACCGTTGCTCCTCATCAATCACGATAAGACCTAAATCAGCAAATTCCACATCTTTAGACAAGAGACGGTGGGTTCCAATCAAAATATCGACCTGGCCTTTTTTAAGTTTTTCCAAAGTTTCTTTTTGCTCAGCACGACTCCGGAAACGACTCAAGACATCGACTTCTACTGGAAAGGCCTCGAAGCGTTCTTTAAAATTGGCATAGTGCTGTTGAGCTAGGACCGTTGTCGGAACTAATACAGCCACTTGTTTGTGGTCTTTGACAGCTTTAAAGGCTGCTCGCATGGCTACTTCTGTCTTCCCAAAGCCCACGTCACCGACCAAGAGGCGATCCATAGGGCTTGAAGACTCCATATCTTTCTTAATTTCTTGGATAGAGCGAATCTGATCATCTGTTTCAACATATGGAAAAGCCTGATCAAAAGCTTCTTGATTCTCATCGTCTGGAGTAAAGGCAAAACCTTGTAATTGACTGCGCTCTGCATAGAGTTGAATCAGATCATCTGCAATATCCTCTACTTCTTGACGGACCTTTTGTTTGGCCTTTTGGAAGCGACCATCGTTCAGTTTGTTGATTTTAGGAGGCTTGCCATCACTCGCAACGTACTTGGACAGCATCTGGATTTGATCCACAGGAATGGAAATCCGGTCCCCATTTTGATACTGGATGGAGATATAGTCTCTGTGAACGCCAGAAATTTCAATGGTTTCTAGTCCTAAATACTGACCAATTCCATGAACCTGGTGAACGACGTAGTCTCCCTTTTCCAACTCATTGTAGTTTTTCAACCGCTCAGCATTGGAAATAGTTTGCCGACGAATCTTTCTTTTAACCTTTTTCTGAAAGATTTCTGTCTCTGTAATGAGGACAATCTTCTCATCCACAAAGTGGAATCCACGCGCCAAACCACCGATGATCAACTGGCTCTGTCCTGGATGAAGCTGATTGGGTACAAGATAATCTAGGTCAATCCCATAGTCTCTCAAGTGCTCTTGTAACTGCTGGAAGCCTTGTTTACTCGTCACCTGAAGAATAACTGTGTAATCTTGTTTACGGAAACGGTCAATTTCATCTTTTAAGAGAGTAAATTGACTGAAGAATTCCTGCATGGGGTATTGGTTAAAAGAATAGAGGGCATCGAATCGCAGATTTCCCAAGCCTTTTTGGAAATTTGAAAAATAAGAAGCTGGTTTATAAGTGCGTAAGTGCGCGCTATTGTCCGCAAAATACTGGGCTTCAGAAAAAGACCGACTCTTTTGTAAATCCTCCGTCAAAAGGTTAGCAACTTCTACATCAAACCGCGTTTCCTGATCCATGATTTTATGGTAATCATCCAAAAAAACAGGAGCATGCTTGGGCAGGTAATCAAAAAGAGTATAGGTTTGCTGATAAAAAAGAGAGAGAAATTTTCGACTATCTGCATGGAGTCGCTGGTGATGCGCCTCTGTGAGAATCTCAGTCAAATAGGATTTTAGCTCTGGATTAGGGCTTTTTTGAATCAGATTTTCTAGGTTCTTCTGTCCTCTTAAAAAATCATCTTTCGTTAGTAGCATATCACTAACTGGATGAACCGTTATCGCATCTAGATTTTCTAGTGAACGTTGAGTCTCTGGAGAGAAAGTCCGAATGCCATCTATCTCATCTCCAAAAAATTCCAGGCGATAAGGGAGATCTTGACTGGCTTCAAAAAGATCTAAAATATCCCCTCGAAGACTAAACTCGCCCTGTTGGCTTACCTGTGAAACCTTTTGATAGCCCATGGCCAGTAGGGTAACTTTCAATTCTGTCAGATTTCGCTCTTCCCCAACAGAGAAAGATTGAATCATAGAGCTGACAGTCTTTGGATTAGGTAAGAGCAAACGGCTACCACTTACATTGGCAATAACGATTCCTTCTTTTTCTGGAGCTAGGAGAAAGTCCAGAGCTTCCAAACGAGAAAAGACTCGTTCTTGGGAAGCAAAGACAAACTCTGCCAAGGGATTGTCATCTCCGAGGAAAAGATAGACCTTTTCTTCACCTAATAATCCCAGTAAATCACTGGCGAGCCGTTCTGCTTCATTTTGAGAAGAGGTCAAGACCAAGACCTTGTGACCATCTTCAACAGCTGTTGCCATCGTAATGGCTTTAGTAGAGGAAGACAGACCTAGTAAAAGAGAGCGACTTCTTTTTTGCTGGTCCTGTTGCCATTTTCTGATATCTTTATTTTGTTGAAATAGATCAACCAGTGTCTTATATTTATCCATTGTATCGTTGCATTGCTTTTTCAAATTGACCATCTTTCAAATAAAAACGAAGAGCTTCTTCTGATTTGTCGATGGCAAGTAGGATGGCAGCATAATCATCCTGATCGAATTTCCCTAAGACATGGTGGACCACTGACATGCCATGCTTAGGTCTTCCGATTCCAATCTTGATTCGATTAAAGGTCTGAGTTCCAATATGGTTGATAATCGATTTGATTCCGTTGTGGCCTCCAGCCGATCCTTTTGCTCGAAGGCGAATCTTGCCGACTTCCATATCCAAGTCGTCATAAATAACGACCAAATCTTCCACCTCTAAGCCATAATAAGTCAAAAGCGCGTGTACGGCCTTGCCACTCTCGTTCATAAAAGTGGTTGGCTTGACCAAAAAGACCTTTTCTCCATCTATAAAAGTAGAGGTTACATCTGCTTGAAAAATCTTATCATGTGAGAAGGTGAGATTGAGAGACTTCGCCAGCTGGTCCACTAGCATAAACCCTACATTGTGTTTTGTTTCCACATATTTATCTCCCGGATTTCCTAATCCGACGATTAATTTTGTCATTTACTTTCCCTTTCAAAAGCCAAAAGGGCTGGAATTTGTTTCCAACCTTTTGGTTATTTACTTGTTTTCTTTATACATTGAAGCGGAATTCCATGATATCGCCATCTTGAACGATATATTCTTTTCCTTCTTCTCGCAAGCGTCCAGCTTCTTTTACAGCCTTTTCAGATCCATATTTCACCAAATCGTCATAAGACATGGTAACTGCACGAATAAAGCCTTTTTCGAAGTCAGAGTGGATGATACCAGCAGCTTGAGGAGCTTTCATGCCACGTTTAAAGGTCCAAGCACGAACCTCTTTTTCACCAGCTGTGAAGTAAGTTCCAAGTCCAAGTAAATGGTAAGCTGCACGGGTCAACTTATCCACACCTGATTCTGTCAAACCAATAGCTTCAAGAAATTCTTTTTTATCTTCATCGTCTAACTCAGAAATTTCTTCCTCCGCACGCGCAGAAATCACCACTACCTCTGCATTTTCTGTTGCTGCAAATTCACGAATTTGCTTCACATATTCGATAGATTCTGGGTCTCCAACGACATCCTCATCCACATTTGCTACATAAAGAACTGGTTTAGTGGTCAAAAGGAAGAGTCCTTTGACTACTTTTTGCTCTTCATCTGTAAATTCGATGGTACGAGCTGATTTTCCATCTTCAAGAACAGGTTTAATCTTTTGAAGAACATTAAATTCTGCAACGGATTCCTTATCTTTTTGAGTACGTGCCATCTTTTCCACACGCGCATAGCGTTTATTCACCGATTCTAAGTCAGCCAAAATCAATTCTAGGTTAATGGTATCAATGTCTGCTAATGGATCGACAAAGGCATCTTCACGACCTTGCTCCCGCATGACATTTTCATCATCAAAGGCACGAACCACGTGAACAATGGCATCAACTTCACGGATGTTGGCCAAGAATTTATTTCCAAGCCCCTCTCCTTTTGATGCACCTTTTACAATCCCTGCAATATCTGTAAATTCAAAGGTTGTCGGAACTGTTTTCTTAGGAGTGATCATTTCCGTCAATTTTTGGAGGCGTTCATCTGGAACTTCTACCATTCCAACGTTTGGATCAATGGTCGCAAAAGGATAGTTTGCAGCCTCTGCTCCTGCTTTTGTAATTGCGTTAAATAGGGTTGATTTACCAACGTTTGGCAAACCTACAATACCTGCTGTTAAAGCCATTTTTCTTCTTCTCCGTTCCCATTTCAATCTTATCTATTATATCATAATTCAAAGAACAAAGGGATGAAAAATGGATTCTGAATTATTACTAAACTGTAACGTTTCCTAAAGTAAAAATATGATATAATCAAACCAACAATAATAAAGGAGTTTTTATCATGAAAAAACTATCAATCAAATCTATCTTTCTGCCTCTTTTAGCAGTCTTTACTCTCTTTCTTCTGGGAGCTTGTGGACAAAGTACAAAAAAAGGTTACCTTCAATTAATTGACCAAGATAAGAAAACAGACATTCGTGTAGTTCTTGAATATCAAGGTGATAAAATTTTAAGTACAGATTCAACAAGTATTATTTACTACGAAGGAACAGGCTTGCCAAAGGAACAATTGAAAAAAGTTATTGATGAATATGATAAAAAATTCAAAGATGTCAAAGGATTCTCACACTCTGCAGAATACAAGGATGACTATCTTGTTGAAAAAACAAAGATTGATTATACCAAGGCAGATTTAAAAGAATTACAAAAAAATCAGTTAATTGCTGCACAAGAAAATCAAAATGTTGATTACATTGGCTACAAGACAACACTTAAAACCTTTAAATCTAATGGTTTCAAAGAAGTAAAAGATGGAAAATTTGAAGAATTAAAATAATAATACAAAAGAGGCTAGGACAAAAGTCCTAGCCTCTCAATTGTCTTTGGATCGTCGAGCAAGACGCAGTGGTTGAGTGGGCTCTACTACGCTGATTTCATCAGCTTTTACAGCCCTACTCAACTGTGCGGAGGTGGGACGACGAAATCGAATTCTAACGAATGACCGATTTCTGTCCCACTCTCTTTTACAATACTTTTTTCATTTTTTGATCAAAATCGTGACGGCTCATCATGACCATATGATCACAATTGCTACAACGAATTTTGATATCTGCCCCTACTCGCCTAATTTCCCAACAATTGGCTTTTTTCCCTGTTGCTTTGATGATACAAGCATGGGGTTTTTTCATTTCTACAAAATCACCGACCTGATACATGGATTTTCCTTTCATCAACATAGAAGACGAAAAGCTAGCCTTTTTGATGCTAGCTTTTGGCCCTTAATTGGTCCGAACTGGTGTAATTAATTGAATGAAGCGTTCAGATTCCTCTGCTGGTACCAATGTAAAGGGACGAACTGCAGAGATGAAGCGAATGACGACTTTTTCACTTTCAATAGCTTTCAAAGCGTCAATCAAATAAGTTGGATTAAAGCTGATGTTCAAATCATCTCCCGAAACTGCTTCTGTATCAATTTCTTCATTCACACGCCCTACCTCAGGAGAATTTACGTGAGCAGAAACAACTCCACTAGCGATTTCTAATTTAACAGTACCATTTTGAGTAGCGTTAGACAAAAGGCGGGCCCGTTCCATTGCTTGGCGAAGATGAGCAACTTTAAAGGTTACTTCAGAACTAAACTCTGTTGGAATCAAGCGATCCGTATCTGGATAGTTTCCTTCTAGTAAGCGTGTATAGAAACTGATATTGTCACTTCTAAATAAAATCTGGTTATTGGCAAAGAAGACTTCAATCTGTTCAATTTCATCTGAAAAGACAGACGTTAATTCGCGTAAAGAACGGCTTGGAATCACAACATCAAAGTTATCCCCGTTTTTTTCAAGGGTAATATTTTTTTGACTCATGCGATGAGAATCCGTTGCCACCGTTTTTAATTCCTTGTGATCAGAAAGGACAAAATGGACTCCTGTCAAAATCGGACGACTTTCTTGGGTACTTGCTGCAAAAGCTGTTTCAGAAATGATTTTCTTCAAGGTTTGAATTGGGAGCGTTAGAGGGTTGCTAGCTGAAATTTCTTGAATGCGAGGATATTGTTCTGCATCTTTCCCTTTAAGGGTAATTTCTGATTTCCCACTAACTAATACAATTTGTTTTTGTTCGATTTCTTTCACATCTAAAACGACATCTGGTAGACTTGAGACAACATTAATAAAGAAAGTTGCTTCTAAGAGAATAGCTCCTGGTGTTGTTACTAGAAGTCCTGCATTTTCATCTTTAACAGAAATAAAATATTCAATAGAAATTTGTCCATTTGAGCCAATGAGAGTAATTCCTTCAGAAGTTACATCAATCTTAATAGTGGATAAGATAGGAATTGCATTTTTTGAACTAATGGCTCTTTTTGTCGTATTTAAAGCTTGTAGGAAATAGGCCTTGTTAATAGAAAAATTGATCATGAGATCTCCTTTTATTATTTTAGTATTAGTAAGTTAATAGTAATAGTAGAGTGTGTGGAACATGTGGAAAAGTCTTCTAAAGCCAGACAGGAATTAAAAAGTTCCTTGTTTACAACATGTGGAAAAAGAAGCAAGTTTTTCTATGATTGTCCACATGAGATTACTTTAATTTTTTCTTGATAGTTTGAATCTCGAGTCTGAGATTGTCATCAATTTCGATCATCCCTTTGATTTTTTCATAAGCATGCATGACTGTTGTGTGGTCTTTTCCTCCAAATTCACGACCAATACGGGGAAGACTATTATCAGTCATTTCGCGGGCGAGGTACATAGCTACTTGTCGAGCTAGGACAATATTTTGAACCCGTCGAGTGCCTTTCATTTCATTGACACTGACATTGTAAAATTTTCCAACCTCAGCTTGAATCTTTTCAATAGGAATTACAGTGATTTGTAAAGATTCATTCTTACGAGCTCGAATGGCTTCGGCTGCGACATCAATTGTAATATCTTTGATTTTTTTAACTCTTGCCACGAGAGAAATATCATTCAAAGCACCTTCTAAGTCTCGGACGTTCGAATCAAATTGACCTGCTAGGTATTCAAGAGTATCATCTGGGAAAGTAAAGTCTAGGTCTTCGATTTTATTTCTCAAAATAGCAATTCGCGTTTCAAAATCTGGTGGTGTAATATTTTGAGTCAAGCCCCACTTAAAGCGCGTGACTAGACGTTCTTCTAAGCTATCTAAATGATCAGGACTACGATCGCTGGTTAGGACAATCTGCTTATTATCCCCATAAAGAGCATTAAAGGTATTAAAGAACTCTTCTTGAGTTGTAACCTTTTTCCCTCCAAGAGATTGAATATCATCAATTAAGAGCAGATCCAAGTTTCGATAGGTTTTTTTAAAGGTATCCATATCATTGAGGCGAAGACGCTCTAAAAATTCATTGATAAAGGATTCTGCTGGGATGTATTTTACTCGAGCATTTGGGTAGTTTTCCATAATCTGATTCCCAATTGCGTTGAGCAAATGCGTTTTTCCTAAACCAGGTCCTCCATAGATAAATAAAGGATTATAAGTGGTAGCTAGGTTTTCAGAAACTGCTAAAGCGGCAGCCAAAGCCCATTGATTTCCGTCTCCACTTACAAAATTATCAAAGGTGTATTTCTTTTTTAACCCTGTTTGGATAGGAGGCAAATCGATTATTGGAGTATGGCTAACTGCATAGTCTCTATTCGTTTCTGAAAGAGGGACGAACTCTTTTTCTTCTTCCTCTTCTTCAAGATTGAATTGATAGGAAATGGTTAATTCTACTGCATAAATTTCAAATCCAGCAGTCAGAATCACCTTTGTCATATTCTCTTCCCAGAATAATTTCTTTACTTCCGCATCTAAATAAATAATGGCTTCTTGTTGATCGACTTTGATGAGTCTTGAAGTAAGGACAAAATAGTCAAAAATTTCTTTTTTAAATGTCTTTTTACTTAATTCAATCACACGATTCCAGAAGGTTTCTTCTCTTGACACCTATCGCCCTCCTATTCATTTTTACTTGCTATGTTTTTCTTATTTTATCATAAAAGGAGGGAGTTTTCCACAACTTGTTCTGAGGGAATAAAAAAGAGTTTTTTCCACAATATGTGAATAGTTATCCCCAATGTGTGTAGAAGTTTTCCACAAGTTGGGGATAAGATAGAATAAAGTAGGAATAGCAAGTAAAGAAGAGTTGTAAATAAGTGGATAAATCTGTTAATTGTTCTATAAAAAATAACAGCCTCATTTGAGACTGTTAATAATTCGTTGGTATTCATCAAGGTTGTTAAATGAAATATGAATACTTCCTTTTTCTTGTTTCGTCAGATGGATTTCTACTTCGGTTCCTAGAATCTTTTTTAGTCTATTTTCTTCCTGTGCTAAAAAGAGTTCTTTCTCTTTTTTACTTGGTGTTTTCTTTTTTTGACCAACCTTTTCTTCCAAACTACGAACGCTTAGTCCTTCTTTCAGAATTCGTTCCAGCCAATAGATTTGTAGATCTTCCTTTAAGGGAACTAAAATGCGGGCATGTCCTTGTGAAATTTTCTCGTTTTTGATAGCGTCTTTGACAGCTGGTGAGAGATGAAGTAAGCGGACCATGTTGCTGATGTAAGGACGAGATTTTCCCATAAATTGAGCAATTTCTTCATGGGTAGCCCCTTTATCAATAAGATGTTGGTAGGATTCGGCCTCTTCAATTGGATTCAAATCTTCTCTTTGTAAATTTTCGATAATGGCTTGTTTGATCATGTCATCATCTGATAATTCTCTTATAATCGCAGGGATTTCTTTGAAACCAGCCATTTGAGCTGCTCGGTAGCGTCTTTCTCCAGCAAGTAGTTCATAACCAACAATAGGAGATTTTCGAACAATAATAGGTTGGATTAATCCATTTTCTTTGATTGAGGCTGCGAGTTCTTCTAATTTCTCTTTTACAAAGGTT
Source organism: Streptococcus ilei (assembly GCF_000479335.1). Lineage (NCBI taxonomy): Bacteria > Bacillati > Bacillota > Bacilli > Lactobacillales > Streptococcaceae > Streptococcus > Streptococcus ilei. Next base: position 1,519,220 of record NC_022584.1, on the reverse strand, counting down.
TGACGAGGTTGAAAAGGATTGGTTCGTATTTGCTTTACGTCAATAATATCAATTTTTTCCATGATGTATATAGCATAACACACCTTTACAATTTCGTAAAGGTGTGTTGACACTGTTGTAAATTTACTTAATTTCCAAGATTTTCTGTTGATTTTGTAAGTTCAATGGTTGCTGTTTTTTGCTTACCATCTCTATAGAAAATGACTTTGATTTCATCACCAATTTGATGAGAATAGAGGGCAGATTGTAAATCTGCAGTTGATTCAATGGTTGTATCATCGATTTTTGTAATGATATCTAATCGACGTAAATGTTTGGATGCCGGCATATCATTTTCAACTGAGCGAACAAGAACCCCACCTTTGAGTTTGCTTGGAATGTCTAATTGGCTAAGATCAGAAGAGGATAGACTAGCCAGGTCCATCATGGTAATTCCAAGTGCTGGACGAATGACTTTACCATCTTTTTCTAAATGTTCAATAATATTTTGCACATCATTTACAGGAATAGCAAATCCCATTCCTTCAACCGCAGTTTGCCCATTTGAAGAAATTTTACTTGAGGTAATTCCGATGACTTGTCCCTGAATATTGATAAGGGGACCACCAGAATTCCCTGGGTTGATTGCAGCATCCGTTTGCAAAGCTTTTGTAGACACATTTTGACCGTCTTCTGATTTGAGCTTCACAGTACGTCCAAGACTAGAAACAATCCCTTGGGTAACGGAATTGGCAAATTTTGTCCCTAAAGGACTACCAATAGCGATTGCGGTCTCTCCGACGGTCAATTTAGATGAATCCCCAAATTCAGCCACGGTCGTAACGTTGTCTGAACTGATTTTAACAACCGCAATATCTGAGAAAGTATCTGAACCAACAACCTCTCCAGATACTTTATTTCCGTCTGCAAAGAGAATATCGGCTTCTGTTGCTCCCATCAATACATGAGCATTGGTTACTACATAAGCATCTTTACCATCTTTTTTATAGATAACACCTGAACCTTCACTAGCCACTTCTGGATCAGAATCTGTTTCTCCATTAATAAAGCCTTTTTCAGAGGTTTCAGCGTAGGTAATAACAGAAACAACTGCATTTTTAACCTTATCAACAGCTTCACTAGTTGATGTTGTATTCTTATAAGCTCGATTGACTTTGGTAGATTTTATTTCTTGGCTAGAATTTGCAGAATTCCCTTTGGTAAACTGGAAAGAGGTTAAGGTTCCTAAAATTCCTCCAGTAAAACCAATGACAAGAACAAGTAAAAGTTGCAAAGCTTTTTTTAGAAAATTTGATGATTGTTTCATAGTTTTCTCCTATTTATTCCAATTATGGAAAATTATAGATCTAGTTTCTTAATTATAACTTAAAATAGAAATTTTTTCCACAACTTGTGGAAAACTATGTATAAGTGTGAAAAACATGAGTATAGAGCCATTTTTTTAATGATATATTCAAGTGAATTTGTTGAAGACTTGTGTATAAGTTCATTTGTGTTAGAATATGAATATGAAAATTAAGATTGTAACCGTTGGAAAATTAAAAGAAAAGTATTTAAAAGATGGAATTGCTGAATATACTAAACGCTTGGGTCGGTTTACGAAGGTAGAAATGGTAGAATTGCCGGATGAGAAAACTCCAGATCGGGCCAGTGACTTAGAAAATCAGCAAATCCTTGAAAAAGAAGGAAATCGCATTTTAGCAAAAGTTGGCGATCGTGAGTATGTGATTGCTTTAGCGATTGAAGGACAACAATTTCCATCTGAGAAGTTTAGTCAAACCTTAGAAGAGGTAACAGTAAGAGGATATTCTGAAATTACTTTTGTGATTGGAGGGAGCCTAGGCTTGTCTCCAGCTGTAAAAAAACGAGCGAATTTACTCATGAGTTTTGGAAAATTAACCCTTCCCCATCAATTGATGAAGCTTGTTTTGATAGAACAAATTTATCGGGCATTTATGATTCAACAGGGAAGTCCTTACCATAAATGAATCTTGACGCTCCTCCTATTTTCTGATAGAATAAAAGGACATCTGGTCTCATAGCTCAGCTGGATAGAGCATTCGCCTTCTAAGCGAACGGTCGCAGGTTCGAATCCTGCTGGGATCAAAATAAAAAACGTGATTTTTATACAAATCACGTTTTTTTGTTATCTATTTTTTTAAAGAAACTAGATTTTTTTAAAACATATGGGATAAAAAAATTGCAAAAACTAGATTTTCGTTCCAAATAGCTGTAAAAATGAACCAAATAGCGGAAATGTTAAAAAGTCTTTGATTTTTTACTAAAATTTATGTATATTAAATTTAATAATTTAATAACCAAATAAATTATAAGGAGTTTTTTTTATGAAAAATAATCCATCAACAGTTTCTAAGGCATTTAAAGTTCTTACAGAAAAAGAACTGCAGCAAATTTGTGGAGGGGATAAACGAAGAAAGAATAGTGTTGGTGAACTTATTAATCTAATTTTTGGTAGGGGAGGAAACTGATGTTTCTAAATACTCTATCTTTAATCTTAACTATTTTTATAATTTTTTTATCTTTTTTAAAAATTGATCAAAAACTTAATAAATATAGTAAACAATTGATTTTAGGATCTGGTGTTGTTGCTGTATTTGTCATCACAGCGGTCTTAGATTACTTTGATTTAAATATTGATTATCTAATGTTATGTCTATGGCCACTGTTTCTGTACCTTTATTACTATTTTATTTGTAATATTCAACGTCAGATAGCTATTTTATATTCATTCGTCATTTATTTAGCAGTTGAAAGTACAGATACATTTTTATCTGTAATCACTTCTTCTGTTTTTGGTGATAGTATAATTCATCAATGTTCTGACTATTATTTTTTGACTATCCGAATTATCTCACTTGTTTTAATCATGAAGATATTAACCATTCTCGAAGTGAATCTTCTTTATTTTAAAGAGCGGGTTTTTAAGCAATTTGTCCAGGAATTGATTGTTAGTTATCTTATTTTAACCTTAGTATTGAATGCTTCTCATTGGATAAGTGATATTGGTCATTTCAATAGTTTTGGTAGTATGGTAGCAACGATTTGTTTCTTGATGTTTGTCGGAACCTTGGTTCAAATGAAGACGGTTCGAGACCGTTATGAAAAGAAAATGGAGTTGAAGCAAAAGAGGTTTGAACAGCGCCAAATGGAACAGTATATGAATAAAATTCAAGGCCTCTATTTAGAATTAAAAGGTTTTCGTCATGATTTTGGAAATATTATCACTTCCTTAAATTTGGCGATTGAGGAAGAGAATATTGATGATATTAAACGAATTCAAAGAGATGTTCTTGAGGAATGCTATGGCCAACTCCAAAAAGAAGAATATACAGGATTTGACCTAGGAAATATTCGAGATTCTGCTTTGAGAAGTATCTTAAGTAGGGGATGGATTTATGCGGAGGAAATGGGTGTTAAACTAACCTTTGAAACAGAAGACATTATTGAAAAGGTTCCAATGAGATTGTTGGATCTCGTACGAACTGTCGGAATTTTAGTCAATAATGCTATTGAAGCTGCTAAAATGAGTCAAGAAAAAGAAGTTCAAATAGCGGTTTTTAATATGCCAAATGGAGTGCATCTGATTATAAAGAACTCTATTTCTGATGAGCCGATTAATTGGAATCGACTCTATGAAAAGGGATTTTCAACTAAAGGGGATCGTAGAGGAATGGGCCTTGCGATTGTAAAAGATCTTATTGGAGAATATGCTGCGATTTTTCTAGAGACAGAATTAATCAATGGAAGATTTACGCAGAGCTTAGTTATTGGAGAGAAAGGAAGATAGATGAATATTGTATTGCTAGAGGACGAAATTTCTCAACAAGTTCGAGTAGAGAAACATGTGAAAGCTATCGCTGAGGAGGAAGGCCTACGATTAAATATTGTTTCAACCAGTAAAATAACTGAACTAAAGGAATATCTAACCAATGGTGATTTTCATCAGCTTTTCTTCCTTGACATTGATATCAAAGGGGATGAAAAAGCTGGTATCAAGGCAGCTCAAATGATTCGTGAAGTTAATCCTTTTGCGATTATTGCCTTTATCACGACGAAATCGGAATTTGCTACCATTACCTATCGTTACAAGGTATCAGCTCTCGAATTTATTGAAAAACCTTGAATGAAAACTTGTTTAAAGAAAAAATTCGAGAATGTATTCTCTACTTGAAGAAGAATGTGATTGAAAATAAAAATATCGTTGATTTCTTTGAGTATAGTTTCAAAAATATGGAAATTCGAGTTCCATATCGAGATATATTGTACATTGAGACAACTGGAGTTTCCCACAAATTACGACTTGTTGGAAAGAATTTTCAAAAGGAATTTTTAGGGACTATCAAGGATATACTTGAAAAAGATGTAGACAATCATTTCTTCAGTCCCAATCAGTCCTATCTAGTGAATCAAAGAATGATTGTCAACTTTGATCGTCGCAAGAGACTCTTGATGTTAGAAGAGGAGACAACTTGCCCTGTCTCTCGTACACAGGTGAAAAAGGTCGAAAAATTATTAAATAAAATACAGAAAAAGGCTTGACAATTTTTGAATCGATGGTATAATGGGATATGTTCTGTTAATGACATGGTCCGTTGGTCAAGGGGTTAAGACACCGCCTTTTCACGGCGGTAACACGGGTTCGAATCCCGTACGGACTATATCTCATTCCGCCATAGCTCAGTTGGTAGTAGCGCATGACTGTTAATCATGATGTCGTAGGTTCGAGTCCTACTGGCGGAGCTAAACTAGCATCCTAAGGGATGCTTTTTTTGTTTAAAATAAGAGAGTGGGACAGAAATCGGTAATTCGTTAGAATTCGATTTCGTCGTCCCACCTCCGCACAGTTGAGTAGGGCTGTAAAAGCTGATGAAATCAGCGTAGTAGAGCCCACTCAACCACTGCGTCTTGCTCGACAATCCAAAGATAATTGAGAGGCTAGGACTTTTGTCCCAGCCTCTTTATGATGCATCTCTACTGATTTTTTGAGGATTGAGATCTATTTCGAATAGCATTGTAGCCAGCGAAGGAAAGAATTCCAAGTAGAAAAGCGATGGTTCCTTCTTTCAACCCATGTGGAATAAACTGTAGAATAACCTGTCCTTTTCCTTTAGGGACATCAACAGCCATGAATCCTTTTTGAGCTCTTCGAATAGGGACAGGCTGGTCATCCATCGTCGCTGTCCACCCTTTATCATAAGGAAGTGTGAAAAAGAGACTTGTATGATGATCTGCTGTAAAATCTGCAGTGACAGTATTTCCTTTGGTTTGCACATGAACTTCTTGTTGGTGTAAAGTTTCAAAGGCTTCCTGGTAGGCTTGAAGGTTCAAAGCAAAAAATTCTGGATTTTGGAAGGTTACTGTCGAATTTTCAGGGAAGGCAATTCGAATCTTAACAGTTTCTCCTGCTTTAAAGTGACCAATGGTGAAGAAGGGAAATACATTGTCTGTTGTATAGCGGTTGACTTGGCCATTCGTGATGATTTCAACGTCGGTATAATCTTCATTCTCAAATTCTAAAGAAGGAAGGTTTACATAAAGTTGACTATCATTTTGAACGTAGAGCTCATATTCGATACTGGCATAAGTTAGAAAACTATCTGCTTCTACTTTAGCCTTTTGAGGTCCTTGAGAAGGATTGTCTGAGCTAGTTTTCAGTGGATATAATCGCTGATAGAAGGTCAAGGATTGGCCTGTTAGATGATTGAGAAAATTCTTTTGGTTATCCAAGGTTAGATTAGAAAATTGGATATCCTTGTAGGGACTTGCTGTTAGAAATGCTAGTGAAAGAGCTTTTTCATTTTGATATAAGGTTTGATTTCCTTGAGTTTCCAATTTATGAAAAGCAAACTTTTGAGGATTTCTATCTGTAATATTGTATTTGATCCCGAACAGACTGTCCATTAGTAAAGTATTGTTTTGATAGCGTAAGTTTAAGTTCGTTCCATCTGATTTAAAACCAAGCTTGTCCAAGGTTGAACTGGTATCTGTATTTCTGACAGATGAAAATTGGGATATCCCTCTAAAATTGTATTTCATACTGTCATTACCTGTTTGAGGCTGGAGAATCTCTGTTCGGTAAAAATCTTGATCATCCCGTAAACTTGATGTCAACTTATCAATTGCTGGAATCTTTCCTTGATAAGAAGAACGAGCTGCAAATACCCATTCATTTGCAATCCCATCCATCTGATAATAGCTGTTGATACTGATTTCAAACAGACAGAAGAAAAGAATCACAGCAGAAAAAATTGTATAAGAAAGTTTACGAACTGTAAAGGCAAGTGTCACAGTAAAAAATACAAGAAGAAATTCTAGTGTCAATACATAATGACTGCTTGTTAAGAAATGATAGTGCTTGCGAAAGATAAAAGTGAGAATAAATCCAATGCTAACTAGACTAAAAGCTAGACATAGGCGTTGCCAATTGATTTCTTTTATCCGATTGAGGACTTCTGCTGCCATGAACAAAATAGTCAATGAAAATAGCCAGGCATAACGGTGAAGAAACATATTGGGAGCATGCATCCCCTGCCAGAATAAATCTAAAGCTTGTAAATAGAAACTTGCAATAAGAATGACTAATAAAGTCAAATAGGCTAGTTTCACGTGAAACCGAATCGATTTGACAAAGAAAAATAGAAAGGCAAGTAAAAACGGGAACAGACCAACATAGATCATTGGGATAGCCCCATACTTTGTTGTGTCGAAGCTACCAATTAAGTTTTTTGCAAAGACGTCTAAGTACCAACTATTTTCTGTAAAGGTTCTTGTTATCTTAGTAAAGTTTTCCCCATGAGTTCGTAAATCTAAAAGAGTGGGGTAAATCATGATTAAGCTAGTGATCCCAGCTGAAATTGACACAATTGTAAAGTCTAAAAAGGAAGATATTCTTTTTTTTAAGTTCCAGGAAAGCTGCGTACAATACCATAAAGTTAAGAAAATAGCCATCATAAATCCAAAATAATAATTCTGGATGAAGAGGATAGTCAAGCTTGTAAAGTAGAGGACACGCTTCTTCTGAGTCATTAAACGGTGTAAACCTAACAGAATGAGAGGAGCTAAAATAAAGACATCGAGCCAGGTTTTGATTTCAATCTGGCTGATAGAGAAACTCATTAAAGCAAATGAAGTTGACAGTGAAAGGATCAAGAATTTTTGTAGTTGAGGATAGATTCCTTTAATGGAGTGATAAGTTGACAACCCTATCAATCCTATTTTTATCAGTGTAAAGAGATAGACGGAATCAACCATGGATAAACTGTCAAAGAAGAAGACAAAGGGAGATAAAAAACTGCCCAAATAATAGCTAGAAAGAGCGTAAAAATTTAAGCCTAGTCCACTTGTAAAGCTGTAAAAAAGGCTGTCGGTTCCGTGTAAAATATTTCGTAAGGTAACGTCGAAAATAACGTATTGATGAAAACCATCGCCTAATAAAGGAGAAGTCTCACTACCCCAATAAATACCTTGACTGAGGTAGACAAAAAATAAGATTGTAAAGGGAAGTAAAAAAGCTGTAAAGTAAAATATGATGGGGTGTGATAAATAGTTTTTAAATTTCATATGGTCTATTGAAAGACCCTGAAACAAAGGTTCCAGGGTTTTTGATCATTTTGAGTGATTTCTTAGTCTTTCCAAAGTTCTTTGACTTTTGCTTGAACTTCTTGGTTTTCTAAGAATTCGTCATAGGTTTCATCAATCCGGTCAATGACACCATTTTTTGAAAGAACAATGATATGGTTGGCAAGTGTTTGAATAAACTCATGGTCGTGACTGGCAAAGATGATCGATTCTTTGAAGTTTTTCAATCCATCGTTTAAGCTTGAAATAGATTCCAAATCCAAGTGATTTGTAGGATCGTCAAGTACAAGAACGTTTGACTTCAAAAGCATGAGTTTTGAAAGCATCACGCGCACCTTTTCTCCCCCTGACAAGACGTTTACAGGCTTGTTAACCTCGTCTCCAGAAAAGAGCATACGTCCGAGGAATCCACGAAGGAAGGTATTGTCATCTTCTTCTTTACTTGCGAATTGACGGAGCCAGTCAAGGATCGACTCTCCACCTGCAAAGTCAGCTGAATTGTCTTTTGGTAAGTAAGAGCGACTAGTTGTGACACCCCACTTGACAGTTCCTTCATATTCGATTTCACCCATAATAGCGCGGATCAAGGCAGTTGTTTGGATGTCGTTTTGTCCGATAAGAGCTGTCTTGTCACCTGGACGCAAGATGAAGCTGATGTTGTCAAGTATAGTTTCACCGTCAATCTTTACAGATAAGTTTTCTACTGTCAACAAATCATTCCCGATTTCTCGTTCAGCTTTAAAGCTGATAAATGGGTATTTCCGGCTAGATGGGACAATTTCTTCTAACTGAATCTTGTCAAGCATCTTTTTACGCGAAGTTGCCTGTTTAGATTTTGAAGCATTGGCAGAGAAACGAGCCACAAATTCTTGTAATTGTTTGATTTTTTCTTCTGCTTTGGCATTACGATCTGCTAACAACTTGGCAGCCAGTTCAGATGATTCTTTCCAGAAATCATAGTTACCGACATAGAGTTTGATTTTTCCAAAGTCCAGGTCGGCCATGTGAGTACAGACTTTATTCAAGAAGTGACGGTCGTGGGATACAACGATAACAGTATTCTCAAAATCAATCAAGAAATCTTCTAGCCAGGTAATGGATTGAATATCAAGACCGTTGGTCGGCTCGTCCAAAAGAAGGACATCTGGTTTACCAAAGAGAGCTTTGGCTAGGAGGACTTTCACTTTATCCCCATTTGCTAGTTCACTCATATTTTGGTAGTGGAGCTCTTCTGGAATATTCAGGTTTTGGAGGAGTTGTGAAGCTTCGCTTTCTGCTTCCCAACCACCTAGTTCAGCGAATTCTCCTTCAAGCTCTGCTGCACGGACACCATCTTCATCTGAAAAATCTTCCTTCATATAGATAGCATCTTTTTCTTTCATGATGCTATAAAGTTTTTCATTTCCCATGATAACGACGTCAATGGCACGCTCATTTTCGTAGTCAAAGTGATTTTGACGCAGAACAGAAAGACGTTCGTCTGGACCAAGAGAGATGTGACCAGTTGTTGGTTCAATATCCCCAGCTAAAATTTTTAAAAAGGTTGATTTCCCAGCACCATTGGCCCCAATCAAACCATAGGTATTTCCTTCTGTAAATTTGATGTTGACATCATCAAACAATTTTCGATCACTAAAACGTAGTGAGACGTCTGTAACTGTAAGCACGTATATTTCTCCTCTATTTCTGTCTATATAAGCCTATTTTACTAGAAAACGCTTGATTTTTCAATGAATACCCTTAAGCATTTGAGGGAGATGATTATGGAGGATAAAAGAGAGAAGAACTTGACTTTCCCTTGATGTCATTATATAATGAAAATCAATCAGAAGAGTAGTCTAGATTCGTTTTTTAGAGAGCTTATGGTCGCTGAAAATAAGCAATGAACTAGCATGAAATGGACTGATATTCAAATAGAATCTGAACCAATAGAGATTCGGCTAGCAGGCCTTATGTGCAGCTCATTTGTGATGAGCCAGAGGGAACACCAGATGTTGTTCTAAGTGAGGTGGCACCGTGTCTCAGACGCCCTCGCATAGTTTTTGCTATGCGTGGGCTTTTATTTTGTACTTCAGGGAGGAAGAAAAATGACTAAGCCGATTATTTTAACTGGAGATCGCCCGACTGGGAAACTCCATATTGGACACTATGTCGGTTCATTGAAGAATCGAGTTCTTATGCAAAACGAAGACAAGTACCAGATGTTTGTCTTTTTAGCAGACCAGCAAGCCCTAACGGATCATGCTAAAGACCCACAAACCATTGTCGAATCCATCGGAAACGTTGCTCTAGACTATTTAGCAGCTGGATTGGATCCAAATAAATCAACCATTTTTATTCAGAGTCAAATCCCTGAGCTAGCGGAATTGACCATGTATTACATGAATTTGGTCTCTGTTTCACGTTTGGAACGCAACCCAACCGTTAAGACAGAAATTGCTCAAAAAGGGTTCGGAGAGTCTATTCCATCTGGTTTCTTGGTTTATCCTGTTTCTCAAGCAGCAGATATTACCGCTTTTAAAGCCAATCTGGTACCTGTTGGGACCGACCAAAAGCCCATGATTGAGCAAACACGTGAAATCGTCCGTTCCTTTAATCATGCCTATCATTGTGATGTCTTGGTTGAACCAGAGGGAATTTTCCCAGAAAATGAGGCGGCGGGTCGTTTGCCTGGTCTGGATGGAAATGCCAAAATGTCTAAATCTCTTGGGAATGGCATCTATTTAGCGGATGATATGGACACCTTGAAGAAAAAGGTGATGAGTATGTACACGGACCCTGAGCATATTCGTGTCGAAGATCCAGGAAAAATCGAAGGAAATATGGTTTTCCATTATTTGGATGTTTTTGGAAAAGAAGAAGATCAGGCGACTATTCAAGACATGAAAGAGCATTACCAACGGGGTGGTTTAGGTGATGTTAAAACCAAACGCTATCTTTTAGAGATTCTAGAGAGAGAGTTGGGACCTATTCGCGAACGCCGAATTGAATTCGCTAAAGATATGGGACAAGTCTATGATATGCTTCAAAAGGGTAGTGAAGTGGCTCGTTCTGTTGCAGCAGAAACGCTCGATCAAGTCAAGTCTGCTATGGGTTTGAACTATTTCAAATAAGCTCTTGATATGAAGATGATCTAATACAATAAATGATTCAAAAGAGGTTTCAACACCTCTTTTTGAAATATTGTACAAATGATTGACAAATTATCTTAGAATGGTATGATATTATCAATCAAAAAAGACGAGCTTGGCTCAAAAAGAAAGAAAAGAGGAAAATGGGAATGTCAAATTGGGACACTAAATTTTTGAAAAAAGGTTATACCTTCGATGATGTATTGCTCATTCCAGCTGAAAGTCATGTATTACCAAACGATGCAGATCTTCGTACAAAATTGGCGGATAACCTTGTGTTGAATATCCCAATCATCACAGCTGCAATGGATACAGTCACTGAAAGCCAAATGGCTATTGCCATTGCGCGTGCTGGAGGACTTGGCGTTATTCACAAAAATATGTCCATTACCCAACAAGCAGATGAAGTTCGTAAAGTAAAACGCTCTGAAAACGGCGTTATCATTGACCCATTTTTCTTAACACCTGAACATACCATTGCTGAAGCCAATGAACTCATGGGACGCTACCGTATCAGTGGTGTACCTGTTGTTGAAACCATGGAAAATCGTAAACTAGTTGGGATTTTGACCAACCGCGATTTGCGTTTTATTTCTGATTATGATCAACCAATTTCAAATCATATGACGAGCGAGAATCTAGTAACTGCACCAGTCGGTACTGATTTAGAGACCGCTGAACGGATTCTCCAAGAACACCGAATTGAAAAGTTGCCATTGGTAGACGAGAATGGTCGTTTGTCTGGTTTGATTACCATTAAGGATATTGAAAAAGTCATTGAGTTTCCAAATGCAGCTAAAGATGAATTTGGTCGTCTTTTAGTAGCAGGTGCGGTGGGTGTTACTTCTGACACATTTGAGCGTGCAGAAGCATTGTTTGAAGCTGGTGCAGATGCGATTGTGATCGATACGGCCCATGGTCATTCTGCAGGGGTTCTTCGTAAGATTGCTGAAATTCGGGCTCATTTCCCAGACCGCACTTTGATTGCAGGTAATATTGCTACAGCTGAAGGAGCGCGTGCTCTCTATGATGCAGGTGTTGACGTTGTTAAGGTTGGAATTGGACCTGGTTCAATCTGTACAACTCGTGTAATTGCTGGTGTTGGGGTTCCTCAAGTTACTGCGATTTATGATGCAGCTGCTGTCGCGCGTGAATATGGAAAAACAATCATTGCTGACGGTGGAATCAAGTATTCTGGAGATATTGTAAAAGCTTTAGCTGCGGGTGGTCATGCAGTTATGCTTGGTTCCATGTTTGCCGGAACAGATGAAGCTCCTGGTGAAACTGAAATTTTCCAAGGACGTAAATTTAAGACCTATCGTGGTATGGGATCCATTGCAGCTATGAAGAAGGGATCTAGTGACCGCTACTTCCAAGGTTCTGTCAATGAAGCCAACAAATTGGTTCCAGAAGGAATCGAAGGTCGGGTTGCTTATAAAGGATCAGCAGCTGATATCGTCTTCCAAATGATTGGTGGTATTCGTTCTGGTATGGGCTATGTTGGAGCTGCCAACCTTCAAGAATTGCATGAAAATGCGCAATTTGTTGAAATGTCCGGGGCAGGTTTGAAAGAAAGTCATCCACATGATGTTCAAATTACCAACGAAGCACCAAACTACTCCGTTCAATAAAAAAGAAAAAGTGTGAAATTCTATGATTTCACACTTTTATTGTGTCAAAAAGATGTAAATTTAAATTGACAACACTGTTAATTATTCGTCAATTTGACCTGAGTGAATATTGAAGATTTTTAAGTCTTCAGGCAAGTCTTTTAGGTGATCTAGAGTTGTAGTTGTAATAAATGTTTGGATGTCACGAGAGATAACTTCTAGTAAATGTAGTTGACGATTGTTGTCAAGTTCACTCATGACATCGTCTAAGAGTAAAATAGGCTTTTCATTCGTCAAGGATTCAATCAATGAAATCTCTGCTAGTTTTAATGAAAGAACAACACTGCGGTGCTGACCTTGGCTACCAAAAGTCGCATTCATGTCATTGATGTAAAAACTAATGTCATCTCGGTGAGGACCGACACTGGTTGTTTTTTTGATGAGATCCTTGGTCCGATTTTCTCGTAGTAATTTGATAAAAGTTGGGCGAAGTGTTTCTTCATCTTGAAAAGGAACAGAGGAGTCATACCGAATGGTGAGTTTTTCAGCTTGATTGGAAATTTCAAAATGTTTTTCCTGGCCAAAGTTTTCTAATTTTTTAAGAAAAACTTTCCGATGGATGCAGACTCGGCTACCATAATCTGCTAATTGTTCATCTAAAACATCTAAAAAGGTTGGATCTACTGTGTTCGCCGTTTTTAAGTAACTGTTGCGCTGCTTTAGAACATGATGATAGGCTGTTAAATCCGATAGATAAACGGGTTTCATCTGCCCTAAATCAATATCAATAAACTTGCGACGAAGAGAGGGTGATCCTTTAATGAGTTGTAAATCCTCTGGAGCAAAGAGAACCACATTCATGTTACCGATATATGTTGATAACTTGCTTTGTTTTAAGTGGTTCACTTTAGTGACTCTTCCTTTTGAGGATAAGGAAATTTCTAGAGGGATAGAGCCTGTCTTTTTTTCTAACACTCCTGAAACGGTAAATTGTTCCTCTTGAAAATGAATTAAATCTTTATCGGAACGAGTCCGATGGCTACGCGTCAAGGCTAAAAAGTAGATAGACTCAAGGAGATTGGTTTTGCCTTGAGCATTTTGACCTAAGAAAATATTCAAACCGGAGTGGAATTGGAGTTCTACTTCTTTATAATTTCGAAATTTTTGAATATGTATGGATTTAAGCCACATATTATGTCCCTGGGAAACGAACGGGTTTCCGTTTGTTCTCCTCTTTTTTGGTTTTGTGTCTTTTTTTTGTTTCTGTTCTTTGTTTAATTTCTTCACTAATTGAGCAACGCGTTCTTTTTCTAGCTTGTCCGCTTGGTAGTCTTCAATTTCTTCTGGACTAGGTTGCGTAATCGTTACGATTTCCTTATCACCAATTACTTTGATTGTATCTCCTACTCGTAATTTACGTCCTCTTCTGGTTTCCACTTCTCCATTGACCTCTACTTGATTTTCAAGTAAAAAGGCTTTGATAGCTCCACCGCTTTGGATGATTCCCAGTTCTTTAAATAGAGCTTGTAATGTGATAAATTCATCAAAAAGTTTATAGTTCATAGTTCACCTCAATGATTGTTATTATACCACAAAAGGATGAAAAACCTAAAATAGGGCGAGTCAGTGTAAACGTTTTTTAATCTGTCTGGGAAAGATTTTACTGGGATTTCATGATATAATGAAGAGTAATATTTGTTAGAACGAGGATGACGATGGAATTAGTTACTGGTGTTCGAATCCATTTTATGAAATCAGAAAAATTTAAGACCAATGAGATAAAAGTGCGATTCTCGGCCCCCCTTTCTGAAGAAACAATAGCAGGACGTGTTTTAGCCTCACGCATGATCGAAACAGCCAATCAACTTTACCCAACTTCTCAGCAATTTAGAGAACAGTTGGCGAACTTGTATGGAGCCAATTTTTCTACTTCTGTTTCAAAACGCGGCCAAACACACTACGTTGATATTAATTTATCCTATGTCCGTGATGCTTTTTTGAGCAAGAAAAATGTCTTGACAGATCAGATGCTGGATTTATTAAAGGTATCTCTTAATGCTCCTCTTGCAGAAAATGGATGCTTTCATTCAGAAACTTTTTTAGTAGAGAAAAAAAATCTTATCACAGAACTAGAAGCAGAAATTGAAAATCATTTTTATTATGCTCACCAACAATTGAATCGGTTGTTTTATGATCAAGCTGACATGAAACTAAGTAAGTATGGAAGTGTCCAGCAGATTCAGAATGAGGATGAAGAGTCAGCTTATCAAGCATTTCAAGAAATGCTTCAAACAAATCTGATTGACTTTTTCTTTATGGGTGATTTCAATGAACTAGCGGTCATTGAAAAGATCAGTAACTTTGGTTTACAACCTCGTAAATCTAATGTCAACCTTTTTTACACACAATCTTTCTCGAATGTTGTCAGAGAAGGACTGGAGCAGCGAGAGACTCATCAATCTATTTTAGAATTAGGTTATCACTTTCCTGTTCAGTATGGAGAGAAAGAGCATTTTGCTTTAATTGTTTTAAATGGTTTACTGGGCACTTTCTCTCACTCAAAATTGTTTACAGTCATCCGAGAAAAAGAAGGGTTGGCTTATACTATCTCCAGCCATTTTGATATTTTTTCTCATTTTATGCGTATCTATGCAGGGATTGATAGAAAAAATAGAACCCGGACGATGACTCTGATGAGTCGTCAAGTGAGTGACTTTAAGAGAGGGAAGTTTACCAGTGAAGAGTTGCGCTTGACAAAAGAAATGATAATAAATGCTGCAAAATTGTCGCAGGATCGACCTGGCACCTTGATTGAAAGAGCTTATCTAAAATCCACTTTAGGAAAACAGTTCTTGTCAATTGATGATTGGATTCAAGCCATTCAACTGGTGACGAAAGATGAAATTATGGCTGTTGCCAAATCACTCAAATTACAAGCGGTCTATTTTATGGAAGGAAGAGAATGATAAAGAAAGATTTGGAGAAAATAGAGTATCCAGCTGTTGGAGAATGCGTTTATCAGACAACTCTCCAAAATGGATTGAGGTTATATTTAATTCCAAAAACGGATTTTAATGAAAGCTATGCAATCATTTCTACTAAATTCGGTTCAGTTGACACAAGATTTACAATGGATGGAGTAGAAGGTGTAAAAGAATTTCCAGCAGGGATTGCACATTTTCTTGAACATAAATTATTTGAAGATCAAGACGGTCAAGATTATTTACAACATTTTGTACGGCTGGGGGCTGAAAGTAATGCTTTTACTAGCTTTACGCAGACCAGTTATCTCTTTTCGACTACCTCGTATGTCAATGAAAGTCTGAAATTGTTACTGGAGATGACACAGTCTCTTCATCTCTCAAAGGATTCTCTAAAGAAGGAACAATCGATTATTCAACAAGAAATCGAAATGTACCAAGATAGTCCTGACTATCAATTATTCTTTAGGGCGCTGGCGAATCTCTATCCAGATACACCATTGGCCCAAGATATTGCAGGTACTACAGCTTCTCTCTCTCAAATTGATGAAGAGAGTTTACAGGATAATTTCGATTTATTCTACCAACCATCCAACATGTATCTAGTAGTTGTCGGAAATTTTGATCTTGACAGTCTTGTGAACCTTGTTTCTGAATTTGAGATGAAAACTTCTTCAAATCCTCTTCCTCACATTTCACCTGTAGACTTAAATCCAGTTGTTCAAAATGAGACAAGTCGGATGGAAGTTGCTTCACCAAAATTAGCAATTGGAATTCGTGGAAGAAATCAAATTCCTCCTATGTACCAGTATCGCTACAAGATTATCCTCAAATTATTGTTTGCAATGATGTTTGGGTGGACATCCAAACGATTTCAGTCGCTTTATGAAGTTGGTAAACTTGACAACTCCTTGACATTAGAAATTGAAGTCGAGTCTTCGTTTCACTTTGTGATGTTAACGATGGATACTTCTGAACCTGTCAGTATATCACATCAGTTCAGAACTGCCATAAAGAATTTTGAGAAAGATCCCGATGTGACTCAAGAGCATTTGGATACGATTAAAAGCGAAATGTTTGGTGATTTTTTACATGGTTTGAATTCCTTGGATTATATTGCTACTCAATTTAATCCAATTGAGACGGGTGAAAATCTATTTGACCTTCCAAAAATTTTACAAAGTATTTCTTTACAAGACGTTGTAAAGGTTGGGCGAGACTTTGTCAACGCTTGTGATATGACGGACTTTATCATTTTTCCTAAATAATGGGAAAAGAATGGAATGATGATTTTGTCGAATTAAATCGAGGTCGGTTTTGTCAATTAGATGTAAACTATTATGTAAACTAGTAAGGAGACTAGAATGAAAAAAGAAAATATTCCTAATGCCTTAACACTGATTCGAATTGTGTTTATTCCCATTTTTATTTTGATGCTAATATTTGGCAAAAGTTATGGCTGGCATGTAGCAGCAGCTATCGTATTTGCTGTTGCAAGTATCACCGATTATTTAGACGGTTATCTAGCTCGTAAATGGAACGTTGTTAGTAACTTTGGAAAATTTGCAGATCCTATGGCTGATAAGCTTCTTGTCATGTCTGCCTTTATCATGATGATTGAATTAAAGATGGTTCCGGCCTGGATTACGGCAGTTATTATTTGCCGTGAATTAGCTGTTACTGGCCTCCGTCTGTTATTGGTTGAAACAGGAGGAGTTGTTTTGCCAGCAGCTATGCCTGGAAAAATTAAAACCTTCTCACAAATGTTTTCCATTATTTTCCTTCTCTTTCATTGGGATTTATTGGGCCAATTGACGCTTTATGTTGCGCTAATCTTTACAGTCTACTCTGGATATGAATACTTTAAAGGCAGTGCCTACCTCTTTAAAGATACCTTTAGATAAATGAATAATATTATAGAAGTTCGAAATCTTACATTTAAATACCAAAAAACAGATGAGAACCATCAGTTAAATGATATTTCGTTTCACGTGAAACATGGTGAATGGTTATCCATTATCGGACATAACGGAAGTGGTAAATCAACAGTGGTTCGTTTGATTGATGGTTTGTTGGAACCTGAATCGGGTGAAATCTATATCTCTGGAGATTTGCTAACTCCTGAAAACGTTTGGGATAAACGTAGTGAGATTGGTATGGTTTTTCAGAATCCGGATAACCAATTTGTTGGAGCTACTGTAGAAGATGATGTGGCGTTTGGATTGGAAAATCAAGGGATTCCAAGAGATGAGATGGTTCAACGAGTAGATGAAGCTTTGAAAATGGTTCGCATGGATGAGTTTAAGGATCGAGAACCAGCTAGGTTATCCGGTGGACAAAAGCAACGGGTGGCGATTGCAGGAATTATTGCTTTACGACCTAAAATCATTATTTTGGATGAAGCGACCAGCATGTTGGATCCTGAAGGACGCTTGGAACTGATTCGTACGGTTCGAGAAGTTAAAGAACGATACGGTTTAACGGTTATTTCTATTACCCATGATTTAGAGGAAGTTTCCCTAAGTGATCGGGTTATTCTCTTTGAAAAAGGGAAAGCGACCTTGGATCTGACTCCAAGAGAACTCTTTTCTCGAGATGATTTAGATGAAATTGGACTAGAAGAACCTTTCGCGAATCGATTGCGAAGCATTTTACATCAAAAAGGTTTTCCAGTCGGAGAAACCTATCAGACTGAAGGAGAGCTAGAAAAACTATTATGGGAATTGCTTTAAAACAGCTTAGTTATACCTATCAAGAAGGAACTCCATTTGAAGGAGCGGCTCTTTTTGATGTGAATATGGAAATCCCAAGCGGTTCTTATACAGCTCTAATTGGGCATACTGGAAGTGGAAAATCAACCATTCTCCAATTATTAAATGGTCTGCTTTTACCTAGTCGAGGGGAAGTGCAAATGAATGATTTACACATTGATTCTGAGTCCTCTCAAAAAGAGTTAAAGAACCTTCGGAAGAAAGTTGGTCTTGTTTTTCAATTTCCAGAAAGTCAACTTTTTGCTGAGACTGTGGTAAAAGATGTCGCTTTTGGTCCTCAAAATTTTGGAGTAGACCAAGAGTCAGCTGAAAGCATTGCCAAGGAGAAATTGACTTTAGTCGGTCTTTCTGAAGAGTTGTTTGAACGGAGTCCCTTTGAATTATCTGGAGGACAAATGAGACGGGTTGCTATTGCAGGCATTTTAGCGATGGAACCTGAAATCTTGGTACTGGATGAGCCGACAGCTGGCTTGGATCCCTCAGGCAGACGGGAATTAATGAAGCTATTTGCGTCACTTCATCAAGCTGGCATGACCATCGTTCTTGTTAGTCATTCTATGGAAGATGTGGCAGAATACGCAAATCTTGTTTATGTTTTGGAAAAAGGACGAATTGTGAGGTCTGGGCACCCAAGGGACGTATTTCAGGATGTAGAAGGGTTAGAAAATATTCAATTAGGTGTACCTAAAGTGACGAAATTTGCTTGGCGTTTACGTCAAAAAGGACTATCTTTGCCAATTTTACCAATCACTTTACAGGAGTTTAAGGAGTTAATTGGACATGAATAGTATGATTTTAGGACGATATGTACCAGGTAATTCCATTCTCCATCGTATGGATCCAAGAGCAAAGTTACTGGGACTTTTCTTATTAATTGTTATTTTGTTTTGGGCTAATAATGTGATGACAAATGCCCTGTTATTTTTATTTGCCCTTGCTTTGATTTTGATTGCTAAAATCCCCTTTCGTTTTTTTATTAATGGCTTGAAATCTATGGTCTTTATCATCGCATTCACCACCCTCTTTCAGTTGTTTGCGACGACTGGTGGTAAGACTTTATTTCAATTTTATTTTTTGACTGTAACGGATAAAGGTCTTGCGCAAGCTGGTGTGATCTTTTGTCGTTTTATTCTCATTGTTGTATTTTCAACGATTTTAACGCTGACAACCACACCCTTAAGCTTAGCAGATGCAGTAGAAAAATTGTTAACTCCTTTTAAAATGATCAAAGTTCCTGCTCATGAAATTGGGCTCATGTTGTCTATGAGCCTCCGTTTTGTTCCCACTCTGATGGATGATACAATTCGCATTATGAATGCACAGAGAGCTAGAGGGGTTGATTTTGGAGAAGGAAATCTCCTTCAGAAAATCCGCTCTTTTATACCGATTTTAATTCCCTTGTTTGCATCAAGTTTTAAACGTGCAGATGCTCTTGCAATTGCCATGGAAGCAAGAGGTTATAAAAGTGGAGAGGGAAGAAGCCGATACAGGCAGTTAAAATGGCAAGCCTTAGATAGTATAGCTATTCTATCTATAGTGGCAGTTGGTGCTATCATTTTTTGGTTAAAATATTAGAATACCACCACTACATATAGGGTGTTTTTTCTAAAAAGATGAAGAAAAACGCTATTTATAGCGTTTTTTGCATGAAAAATACATGTTTTTGTAACCTTTGTAACATAAAATATAACTAACTGTAATAT
This sequence comes from Streptococcus ilei, assembly GCF_000479335.1. Taxonomy (NCBI): domain Bacteria; kingdom Bacillati; phylum Bacillota; class Bacilli; order Lactobacillales; family Streptococcaceae; genus Streptococcus; species Streptococcus ilei. Next base: position 1,499,425 of record NC_022584.1, on the reverse strand, counting down.
TTAATGTGTAAGATAGTATTATGTTCGAAAGGAGAATGTATTGATGAACACAAAAAAAGTCCAATGGACATTAACTTCTATTATCTCAGCTCTTTCACTTTTTGTTACTGGTGTGGTAGTGAATGCTGAAACATACGAAGTAAAAAATGGTGATACTTTATCAGAAATTGCGATTAAGAATAACACTACTATCGAAAAGCTTGTTGAATTGAATCAAATCAGCAATCAAGATTTGATCCATGCTGGTCAAATTATTGAGTTGGGTGAACGTTCAAACTCATTGATCAACAAAGTAAATACTGCCAAAGCAAGTCAGGAACCATTAGCTGGAGCTTCTACAAATCAAGTTGCAGCAGAAACAACAACTACTGCTACTTATAATGCGACACCAGTTGTTACGAATTCTGGAAATGGGATTGTACTTGCAAATGGAAATACTGCTGGAGAAACTGGATCTTATGCAGCAGCTCGAATGGCTGAAATGACAGGGGTTCCTGCATCAACTTGGGAAGCAATTATTGCCCGCGAATCAAATGGTCAAGTGAACGCAGCAAACCCATCTGGGGCTAGTGGTCTTTTCCAAACAATGCCAGGTTGGGGTTCAACTGCTACAGTTGATGATCAAATCCAAGCAGCTTATAATGCCTATTCAAACCAAGGACTTTCAGCTTGGGGATACTAAAAAAGAGGGGGAACCCTCTTTTTATTTTGTTTCTTATCTTGACAAGTGCGGGAAAGAGTTGTAAAGAGGTACGATAGTATTCGTCAACCTTGATGACCGATGTGTAGTCTTACCCAAGCGTGATTTTATACAAAAAAGAGGTTTACAATTTTGTAAACCTCTTTTATCAACTTAAATGAGTGAGTAAATCTAGGGGAGAATCTATGATGGTATCAGGACTTTCCTCTTTTAATTGATTTAGAGGAGCAAAACCCCAACTGACTGCAATTGTATGAATGCCAATGGTTTTTCCTCCAATGATATCAAATTTAGTATCCCCAACGATACAAGCCTCATCTTTTGGAATTTCATGATCCAACAGTACACGCTGAATGATATCAGCTTTGTGCATGGATCCAGGGATAGAACCATAAATCCCTTCAAAGTAATCACTAATTCCTAGTAAATGGGCTATTTCAAGACTCACTTCCTGATTTTTAGAGGTGGTGATGAATAAGTGGAAACCCAATTCCTTCAATTGATGAAGGAGTTCTTTGATACCTGGGTAGAGGTAGGTTTGCTGTTGGCCGGTTTCTTTGTAATAGGTGCGATAGATTTCTACAGCTTTTGTGACAAGTTCTTTTGGAACATGGTTTGTAAATGTAACCTCGAGTGGAGGGCCCATAAAGGTTCGAATAGTCTCTTTATCAGGTGCAGGAACCCCCAGCAGGTTAAAAGTGTGTAGAAAGGTGGTCTCGATACCTTCGGAACTATCGACTAAGGTCCCATCCAAGTCGAAAAATATATACTTCATAGATTACTCTCCGAAAATTTCTTGTTGTAGTCGTTTCCCAGTTGGAGTAGTTGCCAGACCACCTTCAGCAGTTTCTCTAAAGGCAGTTGGTAGGCTTGATCCGACCTGATACATAGCATCGATGACTTCATCAACAGGTATTTTGGATTCAATTCCTGCCAGGGCCATATCTGCCGCAATATATGCATAACTCGCTCCCATAGCGTTTCGTTTGACACAAGGAACCTCAACTAGTCCTGCAACAGGATCACAAATCAGGCCTAGCATATTTTTAATGACGAAACAAATAGCTTGGCTAGCTTGGTAGGGACTTCCTCCCGCTGCTAGCGTTAAAGCTGCTGCGCTCATAGCAGATGCTGACCCAACCTCTGCTTGACAACCTCCCTCGGCTCCAGAAATCGATGCATTGTTGGCAATAACCAGACCAAAGGCTCCAGCCGCTAATAAGAATTCCAATTGTTGGTGTTCATCTAAATGGAGTTTCTCAATCGCTGAAGTGAGAACAGCGGGTAAACAACCGGCCGATCCGGCTGTTGGAGTAGCACAGACCAAGCCCATTTTTGCATTGTGTTCGTTGACAGCGATAGCATTTTTGGCTGCAGTTAGGACAGTATAGTCAGAGAGGGCTTTTCCAGATTGAATATAGCGATCTAGTTTTGCAGCATCTCCTCCTGTCAAGCCACTTCGAGAAAGCTGATCATTGAGGCCTAAGTGGACAGATTCTTTCATCACCTCAAGATTACGTGTCATAAGAGTCAGAACTTCTTCTCGCTCACGGCCAGTTAGTTCAAACTCGGTAGCAATCATTAATTCTGCGACATTTCCTTCATAGTGGAGGGTCGCTTGCTCAACTAGTTCTGTAATTGAATAAAACATGGGGTCTCCTTATTGAAAGAAATTCACATTGTGTAAATGGGGAATTTGACGGATTAATTCAATCGCTTCGTCACAATTTCGAGAATCTACTTCAATGATCATAATAGCCTTTTCACCAGCTTTTTCGCGGGTTACGTTCATTTGGGCGATATTGATATCATAGCGGGAAAGGGCTTCTGTAACATGGGCAATCATCCCAGGAACGTCTTGGTGAACGATAATAATAGTTGGGGTGTTCATGTTCAGTGAAATTGCGAAGCCATTTAACTCAGTTACCTGAATATTCCCCCCACCAATAGAAATTCCGGTGACGGAGATAGTTTTATGCTCATTTTTTACCGTGATGGTCGTCGTATTTGGATGAGGAGCATTACTCTCCTTTTGAATAGACCAAACGATTCGAATTCCTCTTTCATGTGCAATTTCAAGACTATTGGGAATTCTTGGATCATCTGTGTCCATGCCTAAAATACCAGCTACAAGGGCCAAATCTGTTCCGTGACCGCGATAGGTTTTGGCAAAGGAATTAAACAACTGAAATTCAACTTCTGTCGGATCCTCTCCAAAAATAGAAGAGACAATTTTTCCAATACGAACGGCTCCAGCAGTATGGCTACTAGAAGGTCCAATCATAACTGGTCCAATAATATCAAATACGGATTGGAATTTAAGCGAATTCATCAGTCTGCTCCTTAGGGTTTCTTTTCTTTCATTATAACAAATCTAGGTCTTGTTTTCTCCTATTTGAGAGGGAAATTTTGTTTTAAACTTAAAAGATACTTAAAACCATTTTATTTGAGGTGTTATTTATTCTCGCTAACACATTGTTGAAACATTTGACGTGATTTCATAAAATTTCCGAAACATTTCTTCTGTAAGATAGAGAGCATACAGAAAAGGAGTGTAAAACCATGAATAAAAAAATGTTTGTAAAACGTGTTATCGAACTTAGCTTATTATCAGGAATGTTTATTCCTGTCCTCGCCAGTGCAGAATCTTACACTGTAAAGTCAGGGGATACCTTATCTGCTATCGCTAAGGAAAAGAACACCACTGTTGATGAAATTGCTAAGAAAAATAAGATTAGCAATGTAAATCTCATTACAGTTGGACAAGTTCTTGAGATTGAAGAAACTAGCTCAACTAAACAGACAACTGAGCAAGCTACCACCAGTAAAGTTGACACTACACAAGCAACAACGACGGGTTCTGCATCAAATGGCTTGAGTGCAGAGGATGCTGCGGCTAAAGAATGGATTGCTCAGAAAGAATCAAGCGGCAGTTATACAGCACAAAATGGCCAATATTATGGTCGATATCAGTTAACAATCACGTATTTAAATGGAGATTTATCACCTGAAAATCAGGAGAAAGTAGCCAATCAATATGTCGTTAACCGCTATGGATCATGGTCTGCAGCTAAAAACTTCTGGTTGACCAATGGTTGGTATTAAAGTACATGAAAGAGTTCAGCAATTGGACTTTTTTTTGATTTACAGAGCTGTAAACGTAGATAAAATAGTAAATAAGAAGAATGGCAAGATGCTTGTTTTCTACTATAAAGCGTGTTACAATTGATAATGCTCAAAACGACCTTCAATCGTTGAAGCAAACCACGACCTTCAATCGTGAGAAACGAAAAGATGGGAGAAATCTATGAGTGATAACTCGAACACACGTGTTGTTGTTGGAATGAGTGGTGGTGTCGATTCATCTGTAACGGCTTTGTTGTTAAAGCAACAGGGTTACGATGTCATTGGCATCTTCATGAAAAACTGGGACGACACAGACGAAAATGGGGTCTGTACAGCTACGGAAGATTACAAAGATGTAGCAGCAGTTGCAGACCAAATTGGCATTCCTTACTATTCTGTCAACTTTGAGAAAGAATACTGGGATCGCGTCTTTGAATACTTCCTTGCAGAATACCGTGCAGGCCGTACACCAAATCCGGATGTCATGTGTAACAAGGAAATCAAATTTAAGGCCTTCTTAGATTATGCCATGACTCTCGGTGCCGATTATGTAGCGACAGGGCATTATGCGCGCGTGGCACGAGATGAGGACGGCATTGTTCATATGCTACGTGGCGTTGACAATGGGAAGGATCAAACTTATTTCTTAAGCCAGTTGTCTCAGGAGCAACTTCAAAAAACCATGTTCCCATTGGGACATTTGGAAAAGCCTGAGGTTCGCCGTTTGGCAGAAGAGGCTGGATTGGCAACAGCTAAAAAGAAAGATTCCACTGGGATCTGCTTTATCGGTGAAAAGAATTTTAAAGAGTTTCTCAGTAACTACCTCCCTGCCCAGCCAGGCCGAATGATGACTGTAGATGGACGTGATATGGGCGAACATGCTGGTTTGATGTATTACACAATCGGTCAACGGGGTGGTCTTGGAATTGGTGGTCAACAAGGTGGGGACAATGCCCCATGGTTTGTAGTTGGTAAAGATCTGAGTCAAAATATTCTTTATGTCGGTCAAGGCTTCTATCATGAAGCACTCATGTCAACAAGTTTACAAGCTAGTCAAGTTCACTTTACACGAGATATGCCAGAAGAGTTTACACTAGAGTGTACAGCCAAGTTCCGCTATCGCCAGCCAGATTCCAAAGTGACGGTTCATGTCAAGGGTGACAAGGCTGAGGTTATTTTTGCAGAACCTCAACGGGCCATTACACCAGGTCAGGCTGTTGTCTTTTACGATGGTGAAGAGTGTCTCGGAGGTGGTTTGATTGACAATGCTTACCGGGATGGAGAAGTTTGTCAGTATATTTAAATTGACAAATTTTCTCAATTTGCTACAATAAGAAAAGCAATAGAAATGATGGTCAAAGCTCATGGATGTTGCAGGCTTTTTTGTCCTGCACTTCTCAGAGTTTTGACTATTTTTGTGTCGTTTCGAAAGGAAGTAACATGCAAGAACAGGATTTTCGGACCAAGTTGAATCAGACAGTTTTTGGTGTGAGAGCAACTGCTTTAATTGTAGAAAATGGTCGATTGTTAGTTATAGAAGACAAGGATGGTTTCTATACAATCGGTGGCGCTCTTCAAGTGAATGAAGCTACAGAAGATGCTGTGGTTCGGGAAGTCAAAGAAGAACTTGGCGTTGCTTCTAGAGCTGGTCAGCTAGCTTTCATTGTTGAAAATCGCTTTAATCAAGCTGGAATCCACTACCATAATATTGAATTTCATTATTTGGTGGACTTGCTGGAAGATGCCCCTTTAACCATGCAGGAAGATACAAAGTCCTTACCTTGCCGGTGGCTTGCTATAGAGGCCTTATCTACTGTTGACCTGAAGCCGGCATTTTTAAAAACGGCCTTACCAGAATGGAACGGACAATTACAACACATACAGCTGGAGAAATAGGAGAAAAGATGACTTATAATTTTATAGAAGAATACGATATTATTGTAATCGGAGCAGGACATGCGGGTGTAGAAGCCTCACTTGCTGCGAGCCGGATGGGTTGTAAAGTTCTACTTGCAACCATCAATATCGAAATGTTGGCGTTTTTGCCTTGTAATCCTTCGATTGGTGGTTCTGCAAAAGGGATTGTGGTCCGTGAGGTAGATGCCCTCGGTGGAGAGATGGCCAAGAATATTGACAAGTCCTACATTCAAATGAAGATGTTGAATACAGGAAAGGGTCCAGCAGTCCGTGCGCTTCGTGCCCAAGCGGATAAGGAACTTTATTCTAAGGAAATGCGTAAGACGGTTGAGAACCAAGAAAATCTGACTCTTCGCCAATCAGTTATTGATGAGATCATCGTCGAAGACGGGAAGGTCAGAGGAGTTGTAACAGCGACTCATCAAGCCTATGGAGCCAAGGCTGTTATTGTCACGACAGGGACAGCTCTCAGAGGAGAAATTATTATCGGGGATCTCAAGTATTCGTCAGGACCAAATCACAGCCTTGCTTCGATTAAACTGGCTGATAATTTAAGAGACCTAGGACTTGAAATTGGTCGTTTCAAAACAGGAACGCCTCCTCGTGTCAAGGCATCGTCAATCAATTATGAAGAAACGGAAATTCAACCTGGTGATGAAAATCCAAATCACTTTTCTTACAATTCGCGTGACGAGGATTATTTAAAGGATCAAATCCCTTGTTGGCTCACCTATACCAATAGTCAAAGCCATGAGATTATCAACAGCAATTTACACCGGGCCCCTATGTTTACAGGTGTTGTAAAGGGTGTTGGTCCTCGTTATTGTCCATCTATTGAAGATAAGATTGTTCGCTTTGCGGATAAGGAACGCCACCAACTTTTCCTAGAACCAGAAGGACGCAATACAGAAGAAGTATATGTCCAAGGCTTGTCAACCAGTTTACCAGAAGACGTGCAAAGAGAACTAGTTCATTCAATTAAGGGGCTAGAAAATGCTGAGATGATGCGTACCGGTTATGCAATTGAGTACGATATGGTTCTTCCACATCAGTTACGAGCAACTTTAGAAACAAAGAAAATATCAGGTCTCTTTACAGCGGGCCAAACGAATGGAACATCTGGTTACGAGGAAGCTGCTGGCCAAGGAATTGTAGCAGGGATTAATGCGGCTCTGAAAATTCAAGGGAAACCAGAACTCATTTTGAAACGGAGTGATGGCTATATCGGGGTCATGATTGATGACTTGGTGACCAAAGGAACAGTCGAACCATATCGGTTGTTAACCAGTCGTGCTGAGTATCGCTTGATTCTCCGTCATGATAACGCAGATATGCGCTTGACAGAAATTGGGCGCGAGGTTGGTTTGGTTGACGATGAACGTTGGAACCGTTTTGAAACCAAGAAGTATCAGTTTGAAAATGAGATGAAACGTCTTGACAGTATCAAGTTAAAACCTGTAAAGGAAACCAATGAAAAAGTTACAGCACTTGGCTTCAAACCATTAACAGATGCAGTTACTGCCAAAGAATTTTTACGTCGACCAGAGGTATCCTATCAAGATGTTGTCAACTTTATCGGACCTGCTGCGGAAGAGTTAGATGATAAGATCATCGAACTGATTGAAACAGAAATTAAGTATGAGGGATATATCTCAAAAGCTTTAGACCAGGTTGAAAAGATGAAACGAATGGAAGAAAAACGAATTCCTGCCAATATTGACTGGGATGATATTGACTCCATCGCAACAGAAGCTCGTCAAAAGTTCAAACTGATTAATCCAGAGACCATTGGTCAAGCTAGTCGGATTTCAGGTGTCAACCCAGCTGATATTTCTATCTTGATGGTTTATCTTGAAGGCAAGAGTCGGAGTATTTCGAAAAACCAAGAAAAAGAATCCTAACTTGATGAGGATGTAAATATGTGAAGGAAGTGGCTGAAGAGCTACTTCTTTTCTCGTTTTATAGTTTGTTTACAATGGTGTAAAGATTCTTTACAGTGTTAGACAAGTGATCAATCAATCCATGATCCATCTTAGCCATTTGTTTGGCGGAAAGGCTTGACTGGCCTCGCTTTTTCTTATATTTTATGGTATAATGGCCCAACAGAGGTTTATGATGAAAAAATTTCGTATGACTCCTATCCATTATTGTATGGTAGGTTTGTTAGCATTTATTATATTAGCCATCAGTTCCAGATTAATGGGTGGCACAATTGCAAATTTATTTGTGATTCTGTTGATCCTTTCCGGTGTCATCTATCTTTTTCTTCATCAATTAAAGCAAGTAGAGTTAGATGAGTTAGAACAAATTCAATATGTCAATCATCAGGCTGAAAATGGATTGGCCTCGCTACTAGATAAAATGCCAGTTGGTGTGATTAAGGTAAACGGTGAAACCAATGAAGTCGAGTGGTTTAATCCCTATGCGGAGTTGATTTTCTCCACTGAGGATGGACAATTTGATGTGGAATACCTGCAACAAGTTTTGGCAATTCCATTTGAGGGGAAAGGCCATTACGCAACCATTGGGGATAAAAAATATTCGGTTTATCTGGATTCCCAAGCTAGTGTCGTTTATTTTTTTGATGCTTCAAGCGAGTACGAAGCCAACGTCGGTCTTGTTACCACTAGACCGGTTATCGGGATTATGTCTGTAGACAACTATGATGACTTAGAAGATGTTGTGTCTGATTCAGATATCAGTAGCATCAATGGATTTATTGCAAACTTTGTTGAAGAATTCTCTGAAAAATACCATATGTTTTACCGAAGAGTTGGGATGGATCGTTTTTATCTCTTTACCGACTATACGGTCCTTGAACAATTAATAGAATCCAAATTTTCTATTATTGACCAATTCCGTGAGGAAGCAAAAAATCGTGAATTACCAATTACGGTAAGTATGGGATTCTCATACGGGGATGGCAATCATGATGAAATTGGTAGAGTTGCTTTATCGAATCTAAACTTAGCTGAGGTTCGAGGGGGTGACCAAGCGGTTGTAAAAGAAAAAGAAGAAGGTAAGGATCCTATTTTCTTTGGAGGGGGGACAGCTTCTTCTATCAAGCGCACCCGTACACGTACTCGTGCGATGATGACAGCTATTTCTGAAAAATTTAAATCGGTTGATCAGGTATTTGTTGTTGGCCACAAAAAATTAGACATGGATGCTTTGGGGGCATCGATTGGGATGCAATTATTTGCAAACAATATCAACGAACGCTCTTATGCTGTTTATGATGATAGGTCTATGGCTCAGGATATCAAACGAGCGGTTGAAAAAATTCAATCTGATGGAGCGACTAAACTATTAACGGTTTCAGATGCTTTACGGATGGTAACTGATCAATCCCTTTTGATTATGGTGGACCATTCGAAGACAGCTCTTACGCTTTCAAATGATTTGTATGAGAAGTTTTCCCAAGTCATTGTCATCGATCACCATAGACGGGATGAAGACTTCCCTGAAAATGCCATGATCACTTATATTGAAAGTGGTGCAAGTAGTGCGAGTGAGTTGGTTACTGAATTGCTTCAGTTCCAAAATTCTAAGAAGAACCGCTTGAATAAGATTCAAGCCAGTGTTCTGATGGCAGGTATTATGTTGGATACCAAGAATTTCTCAGTTCGTGTGACAAGTCGTACATTTGATGTAGCTAGTTATTTGCGAAGCCGAGGCAGTGATAGTGCCCTCATCCAGGAAATTTCAGCTATTAACTTCGATGAGTACCGCGAAGTAAATGAATTGATCCTAAATGGTCAAATGGTCTTCCCACATATTATTGTGGCAACGGGAGCAGAAGATGTTCCTTATGGGACAGTCACCATTAGTAAAGCAGCGGATAGTATGTTGGCCATGTCCAAAATTGAAGCTACCTTTGTTATTGCTCTGAATGAACAAGGAAGCATTTCCATTTCAGCTCGAAGCAGAAGCAAGGTTAATGTGCAAAAGATTATGGAGCAAATGGGAGGCGGAGGCCACTTTAATTCTGCGGCTTCTCAATTGTCAGATGTAACAATAGATCAGGTTCGTGCCCAGTTGATTGACTGTATTCGAGAAGAGGTCCAAAAGGATAAGGAGGAAGAAGAATGAAAGTTATCTTTTTAGCAGATGTAAAAGGAAAAGGAAAAAAAGGGGAAATTAAAGAAGTCCCAACAGGTTATGCTCAAAACTTTTTGATTAAAAAGAATTTAGCCAAGGAAGCCAACGCCCAAGCGATTGGGGAGCTTCGTGGTAAGCAAAAATCTGAAGAAAAAGCCCATGCGGAACTAGTCGCAGAAGCGAAAAAAATTCAAGCAAAATTAGCAGAAGAAACGACCGTTGTCCAATTTACAGAAAAAATTGGTCCTGATGGACGTACATTTGGTTCTATTACCAATAAAAAAATTGCAGAAGAACTACAAAAACAATTTGGAATCAAAATCGATAAGCGTCACATTCAAGTGGCTTCTCCAATTCGCTCTGTTGGCTTGATTGATGTGCCTGTTAAAATTTATCAGGATATTACAGGTGTTATCCAAATTCGAGTAAATGAAGGTTAAGTAAATCGTTAGAAAGGAATGACTATGGCTGAGATAGAAGAATTAAGAACCCAGCCTCAAGATATCCAAGCAGAGCAATCTGTCTTAGGAGCCATCTTTATCGATGAGGGAAAACTGGTTTTTGTTCGTGAGTTTATTGAGCCAGCAGATTTCTTTAAATATGCCCATCGGTTAATTTTTAAGGCGATGATTGACCTTGCAGACAGGGGAGATGCTATTGATGCGACTACAGTTCGCAATATTCTAGATAGTCAAGGGGATTTACAAAATATCGGTGGTCTCTCGTATCTAGCCGAAGTCATCAACTCTGTTCCAACCTCAGCCAATGCGGAATATTACGCAAAGATTGTTTCTGAAAAAGCGGTGCTAAGACGCTTGATTGCTCGTTTAACGGAGAGTATAAATCAAGCATATGATGGAGCTAGTCCGTCGGATGAGATTATTGCAGGTGCAGAAAAAGCTCTGATTGATGTTAGTGAAAAGACTAATCGGAGTGGTTTCAAGAATATTAAGGATATCTTAAATATCAACTTTGGAAGTCTTGAAACTCGGTCTTTGCAGACAACGGATATTACTGGGATTGCAACGGGGTATCGAGATCTTGATCATATGACAACAGGTCTTCATGAAGAAGAGTTGATTATTCTTGCAGCTCGTCCAGCGGTTGGTAAAACTGCCTTTGCTCTAAACATTGCTCAAAATATCGGAACCAAGTTGGATAAAACAGTTGCTATTTTCTCGCTGGAAATGGGTGCTGAAAGTTTGGTAGACCGGATGTTGGCAGCAGAGGGCTTGATTGAATCCCATTCCATTCGTACTGGTCAGCTGACAGACGATGAGTGGCGGAAATATGCAATTGCACAAGGAAATCTAGCCAATGCAAGCATTTATATAGATGATACTCCCGGTATTCGGATTACAGAAATTCGGTCTCGTTCTAGGAAATTAGCACAAGAGACCGGTAATCTCGGTCTAATCCTCATCGACTACTTGCAGTTGATTACTGGGACTGGACGTGAAAACCGTCAACAGGAAGTCTCAGAAATCTCTCGTCAATTAAAAATTTTGGCGAAAGAATTAAAGGTTCCTGTGATTGCACTCAGTCAGCTATCTCGGGGAGTCGAACAACGACAAGACAAACGTCCGGTTCTATCAGATATCCGTGAATCAGGATCCATCGAGCAGGATGCAGATATTGTTGCCTTTCTATATCGAGATGACTATTATGAACGTGCGGGTGAGGAAGAAGAAGGCATGCCGAATAACAAGGTTGAAGTCATTATTGAAAAAAACCGTTCGGGTGCGCGTGGAACAGTGGAGTTAATCTTCCAAAAGGAATATAATAAATTCTCCAGCATATCAAAGAGAGTAGAGGAATAATGGATGAGTGATGCATTTACTGATGTAGCGAAAATGAAAAAAATCAAAGAAGAAATCAAGGCTCATGAAGGTCAAATTGTAGAAATGACCTTAGAAAATGGCCATAAACGTCAAAAAAATAAGTTTGGTCGATTAATTGAAGTCTATCCTTCTTTGTTTATTATTGAATACACAAATGAAAATAGTTTACCTGGTGAACCAGCAACAACCTATGTCGAATCTTACACTTACTCAGATATTTTAACTGAGAAAAATCTGATTCATTACTTAGACTAATTTGGTTAGGGTGAGCTACAAATTTCAGCCGTCTCTTCTCGGAGATGGTTTTTTTATTATATGATTGTTATAACTATGTAAAAATATTGACAAAGCTGTCAATTTTACAATCCAATCTGTCAATAATAGACAGGGGATCTTTTAAAGGGTTTTGTTCTTAATCTTTCTAAAATAGAGACATTTGGGAGACTGTTAAAACAATCATGCTTGACAAGTTGTAAAAAAGTTGTAAAGATTCATGTAAACAAAATAAAAATGAGAGGATAGAAAAGGAAATACATGATAATCGAAGTCAGAAATTAGCGATTTAGAAAGTCGCTAGCTAGAAGCGCCCATTTTACTTTTCACTTATAGAAAGAAATACAAAAAAACGAGAAAGCAACTTTACAAGGACTGGTATTGGTGGTATAATAGAATTTGTGCGAAATGACAGCAGGACAAAATGAAGCTCGTCAACAGGAAGCCAGCTAGAAAAGTAACCTTTGCTGTTTGGGCGAAGGCTTTCTGAACGAATCAGGTTTGTCTAAAACGTTATTTCCTACAAAAAATTATTTTTATAGGAGGACATTTCAAATGTCACGTTATACAGGACCATCTTGGAAACAATCTCGCCGTCTTGGCTTGTCACTTACAGGTACAGGTAAAGAATTGGCACGTCGTAACTACGTACCAGGTCAACATGGACCAAACAACCGTTCAAAATTGTCAGAATACGGTTTGCAATTAGCTGAAAAACAAAAACTTCGTTTCTCTTACGGACTTGGTGAAAAACAATTCCGTAACTTGTTCGTACAAGCTACTAAGATCAAAGAAGGAACTGTCGGTTTCAACTTCATGCTTCTTTTGGAACGTCGTTTGGATAACGTTGTTTACCGTCTTGGACTTGCGACTACTCGTCGCCAAGCTCGTCAATTCGTTAACCACGGTCACATCCTTGTTGACGGAAAACGTGTTGATATCCCTTCATACCGTGTAACTCCAGGTCAAGTGATCTCAGTTCGCGAAAAATCAGCTAAAGTCCCAGCTATCCTTGAAGCTGTTGAAGCAACTCTTGGACGTCCAGCATTCGTATCATTCGATGCTGAAAAATTGGAAGGTTCATTGACTCGCTTGCCAGAACGTGATGAGATCAACCCAGAAATCAACGAAGCACTTGTGGTTGAATTCTACAACAAAATGCTTTAATTTTAAGAAAAAACTTGCAGAAAGCCTACAACAGTGGGCTTTTTGTTTTGTCTTAAAATGTTGATTTCTTGGGTTTGCTTAGATATTTGTTCCCTATGCTTGCTTCATAGAAAGAAATGACCGCCTGTAAAAATAGGCGGTTTTTCTTTTTCAAAATAAATGATCATTCTCCTGATTTGGAGATTTTTATGACCAAATACTTAAAATAATAAACCAAATAGCGATTTTTTCTTCTCCGATAGTCCTTTTTGTTAAGATGAAACAAACAATTGGAAAGGGTTCTTATGGGATTTAAGAAAAAACATTATCGCCAACAAGTTGACATGAGAGACTGTGGTGTTGCAGCTTTAGCCATGGTCTTTGGCTACTATGGATCATACTATTCTTTAGCTAGTCTGCGGGAGAAGGCAAAAACGACTGCAGATGGAACGACTGCCTTAGGTTTGGTCAAGGTAGCTGAAGAGTTGGGCTTTGAGACACGCGCCTTTCGAGCAGACCGCACTCTTTTTGACTTAGAAGGAGTGACCTATCCATTGATTGTCCACGTGATCAAGGATGGGCGTCTCCCTCATTATTACGTAGTGTATAAGAAAGATAAAAAACATCTTTACGTAGCAGATCCAGATCCAAAAGTAAAGATGACCAAATTGACGATCGAAGAGTTTGAAAAGGAATGGACAGGGATTGTCATTGCCTTGGCCCCGACTCCGGCCTATCAACCTAGTAAGGAAAAGAAAAATGGGCTCCTAGACTTTGTCCCTCTTTTGTTTAAACAGCGACAATTGGTCCTTCATATTGTTCTTGCAACTTTATTGGTAACCCTTATCAATATTGTTGGTTCTTACTACCTACAATCAATTATTGATACCTATGTGCCTGATCAGATGAAGCAGACCTTGACTGTGATTTCACTAGGTTTGATTGTGGTTTACATCTTACAGCAAATCCTCACCTACGCTCAGGATTATTTGCTCTTGGTATTAGGTCAACGCTTGTCTATTGATGTCATTCTGTCCTATATTAAGCATGTTTTTCAGTTGCCCATGAGTTTCTTTGCAACTCGACGGACAGGGGAAGTGGTGTCGCGGTTTACAGATGCCAACCGCATTATCGATGCTCTGGCTAGTACGCTGCTTTCAATCTTTTTGGATCTGTCCATTGTTTTGATTTTATCCGTAGTCCTGTTTAGCCAAAACGCTCACCTCTTTTTCTTGACCATTCTCTTGCTGCCGATTTATGCAGTCATTATTTTTGCCTTTATGAAGCCTTTTGAGCGCTTAAATAATGAAACTATGGAAGCCAATAGTGTCTTGTCTTCTTCTATTATCGAAGATATCAATGGGATTGAAACCATCAAGTCTCTTACCAGTGAGCGTAGTCGTTATCAAAAGATTGACTCAGAATTTGTGGATTATCTGAAGAAGTCCTTTGCCATGAGCAAGGCGGAAAGTCTTCAAAAGGGGCTCAAGCACTTGGCTCAGTTGATTTTGAATGTTTTGGTCTTGTGGATGGGAGCTCATTTGGTCATGAAGCAAGAATTGAGTTTGGGTCAGCTGATTACTTACAATACTCTCCTTGTTTATTTCACAGGGCCTCTAGAGAATTTGATCAACCTCCAAACCAAACTTCAAGCCGCCCGAGTAGCTAATACCCGTCTGAATGAAGTCTATCTAATAGACTCTGAGTTCGCAGAGAAGAAGCCCCTTCAAGAGCGTGAGGCTCTCGATGGTGATCTAGTATTTGAGGGAGTAGATTACAAGTACGGTTTCGGGGCCAATGTTCTAACAGATATTAACTTAAGAATCAAAAGAGGGAGCAAGGTAAGTTTTGTCGGTATTTCAGGTTCTGGAAAAACAACGCTAGCTAAAATGATGGTGAATTTCTACCAACCCACTAAAGGAACGATTCGTCTGGGAGGAAGGGATATCCAGCAAGTGGATAAAACCTTGCTCCGCCAGCAAATCAATTATTTACCCCAGCAGCCCTATGTCTTTAATGGCACAATCTTAGAGAACTTGCTACTAGGAGCACGGGAAGGAACGAGTCAGGAAGATATCTTGCGCGCTGTTGAAATCGCAGGAATTCGAGAAGATATTGAGCGCATGCCCCTCAATTACCAAACGGAATTAACAACGGATGGTATGGGAATTTCTGGTGGACAACGGCAGCGGATTGCTTTGGCGCGTGCTTTGTTAACGGACGCTCCTATTCTGATTCTGGATGAAGCGACCAGCAGCCTAGATATCTTGACGGAGAAGAAAATTGTGGACCGCTTGATGGCCTTAGATAAGACCATTATCTTTATCGCCCATCGGTTAACGATTGCAGAACGGTCTGAAAAAGTCTTCCTCATGGACCAAGGTTGTCTTAAGGAAGAGGGAAGCCATGAAGAACTACTGAAAAAGAATGGCTATTACAGCCATTTAGTTACTTGTTAAGAGAGGACTAGGAGAAAAAAGAGAGTATGATGAACGAAAAATATTTTGAAAGTGCAGAATTCTATCAGAAACGTTTCCATAATTTTGCTAGTTTATGGGTAGTCCCTTGTTTTCTTTTACTACTTTTTGTTGTGGGATTCTCTGTCTTTGCCAAGAAGGAAGTGACCTTGTCTAGTCGAGGGACAATTGAAGCTACGCGCGTGATTGATCAAATCCAATCAACCAGTAATTCTCCCATTCAAGTCAACCATCTAAAGGAAAATAAAGAGATTAAGAAGGGAGAAATCTTGGTAGAATACCAAGAGGACCAGGAAAAACAACAAGGAATGAGCTTAACGCAACAGCTAGACCTCTTAAAGAAACAGGAGGAACAATTAAAATTGTTGAAAACGAGCATTGAGACAGGGGAGAGCCAGTTTACAGGAAATGAGCATTTTGGTTATGACCAGCTGTTTAAGGATTACCAGCAACAGATAGCGATTCTCCAAGCTCAAGCCCATCAACAAAATGCAACCATTGCTTCTCAAAATGCCAGTGCAAGTTCCAGTCAAGCAGAAATTGGCCAAGTTATCCAAGACCAAGAGAAGCGCTTAGCTGATTACCATAGTCTAAAATCAGCTCTACTAGAGGGGAGAAGTCTGGATGCGACTCATCCACTTTACTCTTTCTACCAGAGTTACGCTCAGCAAGCACACGGAGAGGAAAATGCTCAAGCACAAGCTTCTTTTATTGGCCAGCTGGATAGTCAAATCCAGCAGTTAGAGGCAAGTATTTCTAATTATCGCATCCAATATGCGGGATCCGGAAGCCAACAAGCTTATTCGACCAGTTTAGATAGTCAAATAGCCTCCCTGAAAGCTCAACAACTGAGTAAGGTCGGACAAGATCTTCTGCTTCTTTCTCAGCAAATCGCAGATCTAGAAAGTAAGGTAAAAACACAAGAAACTCTTCTTCAGAAGACTCGGATTCTAGCGAAGGATGAAGGGGTGCTTCATTTGAATGATGAAACAAAAGGAGCGAGTATTGTAGCGGAAGGGACTCCTCTGGCTCAAGTTTATCCTCTCATTCAGAAAGAAAAAGAAGTCAAGATTGTCACCTATATTCCTTCAAAAGATATAGCCACGATTCATGTGGGAGATCGGATTCGCTTTAGCACGCAGGGAAGTAAACAAAAACCAATTACGCTAGAAGTCCGTATTAGCTCAATAGCTTCGAGTGCAACTCGGACAGAACAAGGCAACTTTTTCAAAATAGAGGGAGTTCTTCGTCTTAAGGATCATGAGGCCAAGCTCCTACGGTACGGTTTGGAAGGGAAGTGTGTCTTGATTACAGGAGAAAAATCCTACTTCAGTTTCTTTGTGGATCAATTTTTAGGAGCGGGGAACTAAAGAAGGATAATAGAAAAAGAGACCGAGGTCTCTTTTTTATTCCAGCATTTTTAATAGGAAGTCAGCCATTTGTTGCGGGCTTTCTTTTTGGCCTCGCGCAACCCACATTTGACAGACTCCAAAGAAGGCATTGGTGAGGTAGACAGAACTGTAGTCTCTTTCGATTTCTGTCAAAGATCGATGGCCATAACGCTCTTGCAAGCTATCGACTAGTAGAACTTGTAGTTTATGCCGTAAGAAGGATTGAATTTCTTTTGTCCCATTCTCGGTTAGAAGGACAGCAAAGAGGGGCTCCTTGGTGAGAAATTCGAAAACTTCGGTAACGGCTTGGTGTTTATCTTCTTTTTGTTTGTCAAAGATGTATTCAACTTTGTGGAAAAATTCCTGTTGGTAGCGCTCGATCATATCATACTTATCGCGGTAGTGGGTATAGAAGCTACTCCGGCTGATACCAGCCTCTTTTGCCAACTGAACGGTTGAAATCTCATCAAAGGACTCTCTATGAAGCAGGTCAACCATGGCTTCCTGGATGATATGTTTTGTTTTTATTCTCTTGTTGCTTTCGGTAACCATTCTAGTCCCTTTCTTTTATATACAAAATTATACACAGTGTCCAAAAATCGCTTTTTTAACTTGCGGTTTTTCAAAAGAACTGTATAATCAATTATATCAAAAAATTAGACAGTGTGTATAAAAAGGAGACAAAAAATGTTTAAAGAATGGAAAGCGATTTTTAGGAAACCGACCGTTATCGTTGTGATGATAGGGGTTGCTTTGATCCCAGCTCT
This sequence comes from Streptococcus ilei, assembly GCF_000479335.1. Taxonomy (NCBI): domain Bacteria; kingdom Bacillati; phylum Bacillota; class Bacilli; order Lactobacillales; family Streptococcaceae; genus Streptococcus; species Streptococcus ilei. Next base: position 1,481,686 of record NC_022584.1, on the reverse strand, counting down.
CTATAATGTGATCTTTCTATCTTCTATGTGGGATCCTTATGGCAAGGTTTCGAACTTGCCGGTAGCAGTTGTCAATCAAGATCAGCCAGCTCGTTATCAAGAACAAGAATTGACAATTGGAAAAGACATGGTGTCCAATTTTGAGAAGAGTGATGCCCTGGATTTTCATATTGTAGATGAAACAGCAGCTAAAGAAGGACTGAAAAAGGGTGATTATTATATGGTGGTGACCTTGCCCCAAGATCTATCCGCTAAAGCAGCTTCTATCTTAAGCAATCATCCCGAACAAATGACCATTGCCTACCAAACATCTAGTGGCCATAGCTTTATTGCTGGTAAAATGAGTGATTCAGCCATGATAAAAATTCAGCAAACCGTTGCTAGTAATGTTACCAAAACCTATACCAACGCTCTTTTTGAAAAGATGGGAAGCTTGAAGACAGGAATGGGAACAGCAGCTGAAGGAAGTCAAAAGCTGGCAACCGGTGCTGGTCAGTTAAAAGAGGGTGGGCAAACCCTGACAGACCATTTGACAACCTTGTCCAATTCGAGTCTGTCTTTCTCAAATGGGGCACAGACTCTTAGCACAGGACTCTTGGCCTACACCAGTGGAGTTGGTCAATTAGCGACAGGTCTTCACCAAATGAAGGAGAAAGTTCCGACCCTCGTATCGGGAGTTGGGCAACTTCATAATGGTTTTACCTCCTTTAGTAGTGGACTGACGGCCTATACGTCTGGTGTTGGACAACTTGGAGATGGTTTGAACCAAATGGCTAGTCAAACGCCTCAGTTAGCCTCTGGAATTGGCCAATTGCATACAGGAATGAACACTCTCACAACAGGACTGGATACCTACACAAAAGGAGTCAGTCAGTTGAATGTTGGTGCTAGCAATTTGACGAATGGTCTAACAAACTATAGCACAGGGCTTGCTACTCTCAGTGGTGGAGCTAGTCAATTAAGTGGTCAATCGGAAGCATTGAGAAATGGAGTGTCTCAGTTAGAAACAGGAATTCAAACCTTATCTACACAACTTTCTCCGTCACCAAATCAACAAGAGCAGCTTGCCCAATTAACAGCAGGCCTCACCCGATTAAATGAAGCTATTCAGAACACGAGCGGAGATACTAGTCAACTCAGCACAGCATTGGCAACCATTGCCACCTCTGCTCAAGGGATTTCAGCTGCAGCACAGGCTGACCGCAATTCAGTACTAGCCAATCTTCAAGCTACTGCTGCCTATCAATCGATGACAGCCGAACAACAGGCAGAACTGACGGTTGCTGTGTCTGCTACTTCAAGTACGACGGAGACTGCTGCTCAAGCGATTTTAACTACCGTTCAAGGTTTGCAAGAAGGCTTAACGACCGAGAGTCCTTTGGCCAAAGTAAAAGAAAGTGCTAATCAGATCTTGCCAACAGCTTCGTCTACCTTGAATACTCTTTCAACTAGCTTGAGCTCCGTGCAGACAGCAGTGACAGAGCAACTTCTACCAGCTAGCCAAACTCTCAACCAAGGAGTGCAACTCTATACGACAGGGGTAGATCAGTTAGCTGGCGGAGCTAGTCAGCTTAATGATAATAGTAGCACCTTGATAGCAGGCGCTAGTCAATTGAGTGCGGGGACCAGTCAACTGGAGCAGAAATCTGCGGATTTGGTATCTGGAAGCAGTCAACTAGCAACAGGATTGGGAGAACTAAATGGAAAGATGCCAACTCTGATTATGGGAATGGACCAATTAGTTTCAGGGGCCAACCAATTGACTAGTAAGTCTAGCGAATTAACAACAGGTGCTGGACAACTGGCCAGTGGGATTGGTCAATTAAACACTCAAACACCAGTTTTAGCTAGCGGTGTTGATCAACTCGTATCAGGAGTCGATCAGTTATCGGATAAATCAGCTCAGTTACTATCAGGTTCTCATCAATTGGCGGATGGTGCAAGTAAAATAGCTGATGGCTCTGGTCAATTAGCGACAGGAGGCCAAGTTCTTGTCGGGGGCTTGGGGGATCTCCAAGCAGGTAGTCAGAATCTCAGTCAAGGCTTAAGTTCGGCTAAGGACCAATTAAATAGCGCTAGCACTAAAAAAGAAAATGCCAGCGTATTGTCAGATCCAATTACCCTTTCAAAGACAGACCATGATAATGTTTCAGTGAATGGAGTGGGAATGGCACCTTATATGATATCAGTTGCCCTTTTCGTCGCTGCTCTTTCTACCAATATGATTTTTGCCAAATTGCCATCTGGGCGTCATCCAGAAAGTCGTTGGGCTTGGCTGAAATCGAGATTGGAAGTGAACGGGATAATTGCTGTCTTGGCTGGTGTCCTGGTCTACGGAGCTGTTCATCTGCTAGGGATGGCAGCAAACCATGAAGCTTTGACTCTTTTCCTCTGTGTGCTAGGAAGTGCGACCTTCATGTCCATGGTGACGGCCTTAACGACATGGAACAACAAGGTAGGAGCTTTTATCTCTTTGATTCTCTTGCTCCTTCAACTGGCTTCTAGTGCAGGAACTTATCCGCTTGCCCTCACCAATCGTTTCTTCCAAACCATTCATCCGCTGTTGCCGATGAGCTATACCGTATCGGGACTAAGGGAAACCATTTCCTTGTCTGGTCAGATAGGTGGGCAAGTCACCTTCCTTACCCTGGTTTTGCTACTGTGTATTGGTTTAGGAATGCTGGCCTATCAACCTCAAAAGATGGAAGAAGACTAAACTTACTCTATCCATAGTTTCATGTGAAACAAATCCCCTTCTCTGAAGAGAAAGGGGATTTTTCTTAGTTAAAATAAAGCACTTCAGGATCTGGAGTAACATAGACAAGGTTATCACCCTTAAAGACAAGTTGAACTTGTCCTTCTTTGTAGGTAAAGACTGTAAAAGTTTGCTCTAATTGAGCCGTTTGAGCTAGATCGACTACACCAGCCCAAAAAGCATGGAGTTGCTCGTCAGTTAAAAGGCCCTCTTGATAGAGATTAACAAGGTTTTCTTTTTCCTTTTCTGAAAAGGTCTCGAGCATATAATTTGAATCAACATGGGTTTTTTCAGGTTTACCAAGAATTTTTTTGACTATTTTTGTTGTATAGCCTTCGAAATCAGGTGTATGCACTTTTAATCCACCGTCATATTTTTTATAGTAAACGACAGAATCACCAGTTGCATAGATCTTGTCCTTGGGGGCTTCGCTAGCATTGGCAGGGAACACCTCCATTTTTTTGCTTGAGCTGGTTTTTGTCTTAGACTCTTTCTTTTCTTTGTTCGAAGAGCTAGTTTTAGATGATTTTTTAGAAGATGAGGCTTCTTTTTCACTTTTCTCTTGTTTTTTAGAGGAGGGACGAGTGCTTGTTTCTTCCGGTTTGAAATATGATTGAAAATCAGACATACAGGCTGTCAAGAAGAAAAGACTCAAAAAGAGAGTTGCAAGGAGAGTGATTTTTTTAGACATCATATAAATCCCTTTCTAATCATAGAGCGTCATTTCTTCTATTGTACACTATAAAAGCTCGAAAAGCACGAAAAAATAGGAGAGAAGCTGTATGAAGTAGGTATTTATTTCATACAATCTTTCTCTCCTGTAAGGGATAGCTCGTTGTGATCTTATTTGAAGCGAGGAGGCTAGGACTTTTGTCCCAGCCTCTTTTTAGGGGTTTAAGAACTTTTTAAGGAAAAGTGGTATACTGTTTCTAAAAAAATTAAGGAGTCTTGCATGAGAAAGAGAGCTATTTTTGAAGATATCGTCTCCATTATGACTCACGATTCATCTACTATCAAAGATCGAAAAGGATGTGATCCAGAGCCTTTTCGGGAAAAAATAACAGATGATATGGCGGATGATGCCTTTCTTTATCAAGTCAGGTCCTACCTAGCCAGTTTTGGTATTATTGGGCACATCTCCTTTCAGAATAAAAAAGCTGGTCAGAAAGGCTTTCTCTTACGTGTAATGGACCATCAACTTTATGTTGAAAAGGCGCATGCAGACACTGGTCTCCAGGCAGGGGATCAGATCCTAGGTCTGGATGGAAGTGACTTGGAGCAGGTGGCGTCTCTTCATAAGGACTATTTTATAAGTAAGACCCCCGAAAGACACTACCGAGAATGGGCGGATTTGGTCTCTCAGTCCAAAAGAGTCACCCTGCTTCGAGAAGGGGTAGAAAAGACCATTGAAGTAGCGCCCAGTCGAGAGCCGATCCAAGATCAGATTTTTTGGAAACGGTTAGACGATGAGATTCTTTATCTTTGTCTGGATAACTTTATGGATGAAGGAGCTATTAGTCGCTTATACCAAGAGTGTTTACCGATGATGACGGAAGTCAAGTTCCTTCTCATTGATGTCCGACAGAACGGTGGAGGGACAGATTCTTTATATTTCCCTCTATTACATCTAGGCTTAGAGAAGGGTCAGGGCTATGATTCGCTTGACTGGGATGATGATGGCATGGAAATTCTCTACACGGAACGCAATGTCGACTTACGCTTGAAGGATTTTGAGGACTGGATGCAACAGGAAGAGATTAGTTCCGAAACAATTAAACTCCTTGAAGAGATGAAAGAGGATCTACTCCGCTATCGGGGCAAAGGCTATGTGCTGTACCAGCAAGAAAACGAGGAATTCTTCCCAGAGGTTAGAGGCGGCCAATATCCCGAACAGATCTTTATCTTATCAGATATCTATTGTGCTTCATCTGGGGACAATTTTGTCCAGATGATGAAGCAGTTTAAGAAGGTAACGGTGGTAGGTAGACCAACTCTCGGAATTTTAGACTATTCCAATTGTTGTACCGTTGATTATGGTGATTATCGATTGATGTTTCCTACTTCTCGCTGTCTAAGCGTAGATCAAGGTAGAGGAATGACGGATAAAGGTGTTGAACCGGATATAGAAATTCCCTGGACTCCAGCTCATTTTGAAAGAGACGTAGAAGTAGACAAGTGTTTGGAATTGATTCGTCAGAGTCGCGGAACGGCAAAATAAGGCTTAGATTAGATGATGGTTGACTTAAATCAGAAAAGCAATCAATTTAAGGGCAGATCTCAATTGTCTCTTATGGTAACGTTTTCTAGTATTTTTTCCTTGTGTTTGGATTGCTTTGACTGAACAAAAAATGGTAAAATAGTCAGTGATAATCAAAATGAAGAGTGAAAAAGATGAAACATAAAACACTTTATAAATTTATAGGGCAAACAATCTTGTATTTCGCTATTTTCTTAGCCCTACTCTATTTCTTTAGTTACCTTGGTCAAGGTCAAGGTGGCTTTATTTACAATGAATTCTAAAGGAGATCCCTACCGTGTCAAACCAACCAATTACTGATATGATTGAGGCGATTGAACGTTACGCCCAACTACAACCAGACTATCCTGTCTACAATGTCCTTGGAGAAGAGCATACCTATGGCCAATTGAAGGCTGATTCAGATAGCTTAGCGGCCCACATTGACCAAATGGGACTTCCTGAAAAGTCACCTGTTGTGGTCTTTGGTGGACAAGAATATGAAATGTTGGCAACCTTTGTGGCCCTGACCAAGTCTGGCCACGCCTATATCCCAATTGACAGCCACTCTGCCTTGGAGCGCGTGTCTGCTATTGTTGAAGTGGCTGATCCAAGCTTAATTATCGCCATCAATGAGTTTCCAATTGAAAATCCAGCTGCTCCAGTCATGTCCTTGGAGCAAGTGCGTGAAGCTTATGCGGCTCAGAATATGTATGACTTGCAACATCCGGTCAAGGGGGATGATAACTACTACATCATCTTTACCTCGGGGACAACTGGAAAACCAAAAGGGGTGCAAATTTCACACGACAACTTGCTCAGCTTCACCAACTGGATGATTACAGACAAGGAATTTGCGACGCCAGAGCGTCCGCAAATGTTGGCCCAACCACCTTATTCCTTTGATTTGTCTGTCATGTACTGGGCACCGACCTTAGCTCTTGGAGGGACCCTTTTTGCCCTTCCATCAGCCATTACTCAAGACTTTAAACAACTCTTTGCGACCATCTTTTCTCTTCCGATTGCTATCTGGACTTCAACGCCATCTTTTGCAGATATGGCCATGTTGTCTGAAGATTTCAATGCTGAAAAGATGCCAGGCATTACCCATTTCTACTTTGATGGGGAAGAGTTAACGGTTAAAACGGCTCAAAAACTGCGCGAGCGTTTCCCAAATGCTCGGATTATCAATGCTTATGGACCAACGGAAGCGACGGTAGCTTTGTCGGCAGTTGCTATCACAGATGAAATGCTAGCGACTCTTAAACGCTTGCCAATTGGTTATACTAAAGAAGATTCTCCAACCTTCATTATTGATGAGGAAGGAAACAAATTGCCAAATGGAGAGCAAGGAGAGATCATCGTGTCTGGACCGGCTGTTTCAAAAGGTTATATGAATAATCCAGAGAAAACAGCAGAAGCCTTCTTCGAATTTGAAGGACTTCCAGCCTACCATACGGGAGATGTTGGTACCATGACAGATGAAGGTCTTCTTCTCTATGGTGGTCGGATGGACTTCCAGATCAAGTTTAACGGCTATCGTATTGAGCTAGAAGATGTTTCTCAAAACTTGAACAAATCTCAGTACATCGACTCGGCTGTTGCAGTGCCACGCTACAACAAAGATCATAAGGTTCAAAATCTCTTGGCCTATGTCATCTTAAAAGATGGCGTCAAAGAGCAATTTGAACGCGAGATTGATATTACGAAAGCCATCAAGGAAGATTTGGAACACATCATGATGTCTTATATGATGCCTTCAAAATTCCTTTACCGTGATAGTTTACCGCTAACTCCAAACGGGAAAATCGACATCAAAGGGTTGATTAGTGAGGTTAACAACCGATGATCGAGTTTTTGAAACAGCTCCCTCATTTAGAACCCTATGGGACCCCGGTCTACTTTATTTATCTGATTGGGGCCTTATTGCCCATCTTTGTTGGCCTCTTCTTTAAAAAGCGATTCCCAGTCTATGAAGCCTTGGTCAGTCTCGCCTTTATTGTTCTAATGCTGACAGGGACGGATTTGAAACAAATCTATGCGGTTCTTTTCTACCTCTTTTGGCAAATCCTTTGGGTCTACTCCTATAAATTCTATCGAAGCCAGCGTGACAACAAGTGGGTCTTTTACCTCCACTCTTTCTTGGTCGTTTTGCCCTTGGTTTTTGTGAAGGTGCAACCAGCCATTGATGGCACCCAGTCTTGGATGGGCTTCCTTGGGATCTCTTATCTGACCTTCCGAGCAGTGGGCATGATTATCGAGATGCGAGACGGAACCCTCAAAGACTTTAGTCTCTGGGAATTCTTGCGTTTCTTGCTCTTTATGCCGACTTTTTCAAGTGGGCCGATCGACCGCTTCAAACGCTTCAATGAAGATTATCTGACGATTCCGGATCGAGATGAGCTTCTAGATATGTTGGAGCAGAGCGTCAAGTATATCATGCTTGGCTTCCTCTATAAGTTTATTCTAGCTCATATCTTTGGCCATCTCTTACTAGGACATGTCAAGACCTATGCCCTTCTTCAAGGGGGAATCTTTAACCTAGGCACCTTAGGGGTCATGTATGTCTTTGGTTTGGATCTCTTCTTTGACTTTGCAGGCTATTCTATGTTTGCCCTTGCGGCATCTAATTTGATGGGAATTAAGAGCCCAATCAACTTTAATCTCCCTTTTAAGTCACGTGACTTAAAGGAATTTTGGAATCGTTGGCACATGAGTTTGTCCTTCTGGTTCCGGGACTTTGTCTTTATGCGTCTAGTCATGGTTTTGATGCGCAACAAGGTCTTTCAGAGTCGGATTACAACGTCAAACGTTGCCTATATCATTAACATGTTGGTCATGGGCTTTTGGCATGGGGTTACCTGGTATTATGTAGCCTATGGTCTCTTCCACGGTCTGGGTCTTGTAATCAACGACGCTTGGTTGCGGAAGAAAAAGACAATCAATAAAGAACGCAAGGCAAAAGGACTGGAGCCCCTACCAGACAATCGCTGGACCCAGGCTCTTGGTATCTTTATTACTTTCAATACCGTTATGCTGTCCTTCCTGATTTTCTCAGGTTTCTTGGATCAGCAATGGTTTCCAAAAATGAAATAAGAAAAGGAAAAATGAAAAATGGATGTAAAATCACAAGTAATTGAAATTATTGATGAATTGTTTATGGAAGATGTCTCAGATATGATGGATGAGGATCTCTTTGATGCGGGTGTTCTTGATAGCATGGGAACCGTTGAGTTGATTGTTGAATTGGAAAACCGCTTCGATATTCGGGTTCCAGTATCTGAATTTGGTCGTGATGACTGGAACACAGCCAACAAAATCGTAGAAGGTGTCATGGAGCTTCAGAATGCTTAAACGATTGTGGCTGATTCTGGGTCCGGTCTTTTGTGCCATGGCTCTTGTCGCCACTCTTCTCTTTTTCTATCCGATTAACCATAAACATAATCTGACAGAGGAGAAAAAGGCCGCAGTGAGCTTGACAGCAGAAGGCTTTAAAAATCGTGCCCGTAAAGAAGAAGCGCTCGGGGATCCCAACTATCGTTTTGTACCCTTCTTTGGTTCCAGCGAATGGTTGCGGTTTGATATCGTCCACCCAGCAGTACTAGCTGAGAAGTATGATCGTTCTTATCGCCCGTATTTTCTAGGGCAACGAGGAGCAGCGTCCTTGAACCAATATTTTGGGATGCAGCAAATTCTTCCTCAACTAGAAGGAAAAACCGCTGTCTATGTGGTATCGCCCCAGTGGTTTACGAAGGATGGCTATGATTCGTCGGCCTTTCAGCAATACTTTAACAGCGATCAATTAACTAGCTTTTTGGCCAACCAAGAAGCTGGCCCAGCAAGCCAGTATGCGGCGTCTCGTCTTTTGCAACAGTATCCTAATGTTGCTATGCAGGGAGAAGTTCAGAAGCTAGCGAAAGGTCAAAACCTATCTGGTTTTGAAAAAGGTCTCAATCAGACCCTCATGCGCTTTGTTCGTCGGGAGGATGCCTTCTTTAGCACCTTTACGGCAATGAACAATAGCAACTATGAGAAGAAAGTTCTCTCTCGCTTAAATGACTTGCCAGATACATTTTCTTACGAAGCTTTGGAAGAGGTAGCGACTGCGGAAGCCAAAAAGAAAACCAATAATAACAAACTAGGCATTAGTAATAGCTTTTACAACCATCGACTTGCAAGTAAGTTAAAGAAACTCAAAGGATTCCAAAAGAATGAATCCTATGAGCAATCTCCAGAATACAATGATTTACAACTGGTCTTGGATCAGTTTGCTCAATCGAAAACCAATGTGATATTTGTCATCCCTCCAGTTAACTCTAAATGGATGGCCTATACAGGTTTGAGTAAAGAAATGTATCAACGGACAGTTGAAAAAATCCGTTACCAATTAGAAAGTCAAGGCTTTACCCATATTGCTGATTTTTCTAAAGATGGTGATAATCCCTACTTTATGCAGGACACCATTCATATGGGCTGGAATGGATGGTTGGCATTTGACAAGGCAGTTGATCCTTTTGTCTCCAACCCTCAACCGGCTCCTGAATACAAGATTAACAATCGTTTCTTAAGTCAGGACTGGGCTAACTATAAAGGCCAGCCGGATCAATTTAAGTAAGATGCGAAGAGGTTGAGAATACCCAGTCTCAACCTTTTTCCTATAGTTTTAAAGAAACTTATCCCCATATTCACAGACTTATCCACAGACTTGTGGATAAGTCTATCTACTAGAAAGAGAGAAACTGGTAAACCATGAAAACAATGAAGAAAATAGCTGTTTATGCGATTCTTCAAGGAATCGTGATTTTTCTCATTACGGGCCTCATCACCCAATTCATCAGAGGAGACTTCTTTTTCCGTAACTTGGCTCCAATATTTGGAGTCTTGGCAGCTATCATGCGTTTTGGAACAGCTAGTCTGATGAAAATCTTGGCCCCAACCCTATACGATGAAGAGGCCAAACAAGAGAAAGCTCCTACCGGGAAAGAAGCTGAATAAAAGAACTGTTTTTTCTGGAAAAATCTCTGGAAAAGCACTTATCTGACAGGCTTTATGGTAAAATAGAAGGAAGAATATTAGTTTGGAGAGTAAAAATACAATGAAACGTTCCATGTATGCTGGACGTGTTCGCGAGGAACACATTGGACAAGAACTGACCCTCAAAGGATGGGTGAGTCGACGCCGTGATTTGGGTGGCTTGATCTTTATTGATTTGCGAGATCGTGAAGGGATTATGCAATTGGTCATCAATCCAGAGACGGTCAATTCGGAAGTAATGGCAACGGCTGAGAGTCTTCGTAGCGAGTATGTGATCGAAGTGACAGGTCAAGTTGCTGCCAGACAGCAAGCTAATGATAAAATTGCAACAGGTCAGGTTGAAATGCATGTTTCTTCCTTAACTGTCCTTAATACGGCAAAAACCACACCATTTGAGATCAAGGATGGCATTGAAGCTAACGACGATACCCGTCTACGCTATCGATATTTGGACTTGCGTCGTCCAGAGATGTTGGAAAACTTGAAATTGCGTGCCAAGGTAACCCACTCTATTCGGAACTACTTGGATGAGCTGGAATTTATTGATGTGGAAACACCTTTCCTTTCTAAGTCAACTCCAGAAGGGGCGCGTGACTATCTCGTTCCATCTCGTGTTAACAAGGGTCACTTTTATGCCTTGCCTCAAAGCCCTCAAATCACGAAACAATTGTTGATGAATGCTGGTTTTGACCGCTATTATCAAATCGTCAAATGTTTCCGTGACGAAGATTTACGTGGAGACCGCCAACCTGAGTTTACACAGGTCGATTTAGAAACCTCCTTCCTGACAGAGCAAGAAATTCAAGATATTACGGAAGGTTTAATCGCGCGTGTCATGAAAGAAACCAAGGGGATTGAAGTAACACTTCCTTTCCCACGGATGAAGTACGATGATGCGATGGCTCTTTACGGTTCTGACAAACCAGATACTCGTTTTGAGATGCTCTTGACAGACTTGACAGAAGTTGTAAAGGGTGTAGACTTCAAGGTCTTCTCAGAAGCTCCAGCAGTGAAAGCCATTGTGGTCAAAGGAGCAGCAGACAACTACTCACGTAAAGATATCGATAAGATGACCGAAGTAGCCAAACAATATGGCGCTAAAGGTCTTGCATGGGTCAAGGTAGCTGATGGTGCTTTAAACGGTCCAGTTGCTAAGTTCTTGACAGACGTGACAACAGAGTTGACAAGTGCTTTACAGTTGGAAGAAAAAGATTTGGTCCTCTTTGTAGCGGATACACTAGAAGTAGCTAACGCAACACTAGGTGCTCTTCGTTGTAGAATTGCCAAGGAATTAGACCTCATCGACAACAGTCAATTCAACTTCCTTTGGGTGGTAGATTGGCCAATGTTTGAGTGGTCTGAAGAAGAAGGCCGTTACATGAGTGCCCACCATCCCTTTACACTTCCACAAGCAGATACAGCTCATGAATTAGAGGGCGATCTCGCTAAGGTACGTGCTATTGCCTATGACATTGTGCTCAATGGTTACGAACTTGGAGGAGGAAGTCTCCGGATCAACCAAAAAGAATTGCAAGAACGGATGTTTACGGCTCTCGGTTTCTCAAAAGAAGATGCGACAGAGCAATTTGGTTTCTTGCTAGAAGCTATGGATTTTGGTTTCCCTCCACATGGTGGATTGGCTCTTGGTTTGGACCGTTTTGTCATGTTGTTAGCTGGTGAGGAGAATATCCGTGAAGTGATTGCCTTCCCTAAGAACAACAAGGCAACAGATCCAATGACCCAAGCTCCTTCTACAGTAGCCACCAAACAACTGGAAGAGTTGAGTCTACAAGTAGAAGTCAAAACTGAGGAGTAAGAATAAAAGCGGAAAATCCGCAGAAGTAGCTTCTGGGATTTTCCCTTTATTTATAAATTGAGAGATAGTCATGAAAAAAACTCGCTTAGGTAAAATCTTACGTTATTATGTGAGAAGAATTGCCTATAACTTTAAATTACTACGGGTCTTAAAAAGTATTTCCCGAGAGAAGTACGATGAAAAGATTTCGGCTTCTTTGGTCTATGGCTTCCTATCTGCCGTTGCTGTGAACTTCTTTTTCCAGCCGGGACGTGTGTATTCCAGTGGTGCGACAGGATTGGCCCAGATTATATCCGCCCTTAGTGATCGATTTTTAGGCTTTACCATTCCGGTCTCTTTGTCATTCTATGCCATCAATCTGCCATTAATGATCATCGCTTGGTATCAAATTGGTCATAAGTTTACTATTTTCACCTTTATCACGGTGTCTATGAGTTCCTTCTTTATCCAATTTATGCCAGTGGTTACCCTGACCAATGATCCTATTATGAATGCTCTCTTTGGGGGAGTTGTAATGGGGACAGGGATTGGATTTGCGCTTCGCAACAATATCTCCAGTGGGGGAACCGATATTGTTAGCTTGACCATTCGAAAGCGAACGGGCAAGAACGTCGGAAAAATTTCTCTCATCGTCAATGGGACCATCATGTTGATAGCAGGGATGACCTTTGGTTGGAAATATGCCCTCTATTCGATGATTACCATTTTTGTGTCCAGTCGAGTGACAGATGCAGTCTTTACCAAGCAGAAGCGGATGCAGGCTATGATTGTCACTAGCCAACCGGATAAGATAATTGAGAAAATTCATAAGCGTTTGCATCGTGGAGCAACCATTATCCACAATGCGGAAGGGACTTATAATCATCAGGAAAAAGCGGTCTTGCTCACCGTTATTACCAGAGCAGAGTTTAATGAGTTTAAATTTTTAATGAAAAAAGAGGATCCTGAAGCTTTTATTACCATATCAGAAAATGTTCATATTATTGGACGTTTTGTCGAAGTGGAGGATTAAAAAATTCCTGCAAGATAGGCTTGCAGGAATTTTTTTATGCTTGTACTACCAAAATCCAACTATAGGCTGGAATGGTGAATTCTCTTTGAGAAATTTGTTGCTCTCTAGTATAAACATGGGGGTGAGCAATTGCTAATCTAGCAGGCTGTTTGAGTGAATAAGTCCACTCTTGATCCCCCAGGTTGACCAAGATAAGAAGTTTGCGTCCATCTTTTTCGATGCTGTAAGAGAAGGTGTTTTCCGAAGTCCAAGTGACTTGACAGTAGTCTCGAATGGCTTGGGCCTTCTCTAGGTGGAGGAGGTCTTCCTCTTTACGATAAGCAATGAAATCGCGAAGGAAATGGATATCTCTTTCATAGGCTGTAGAAGAAAGCCAGTCTAGTTGATTTAGAGCATCTGGGAGATTGTAAGTATTTTCTTCTAAGCCTTTGCTGCGATAGAACTCTTGGCCGGCATGTAGGAAGGGAACGCCTTGAGACAAGAGGACGAGGTGCAAACCGAGACGAGCTTTAGCCTGTCGCTTCTCCTCTGAAATATTTGGATCTTCAACCTTGAGATAGTCAAAGAAGGTTGCGTTATCGTGGCATTCCACATAGTTAATCGCCTGTTGAGGACGCACAAAGTGGGCTGCTCCTTTGAGTCCAACATTGGCAGTCAAAATATTGGCAAGATCATTGGCCTGATAACGACTATCTATTCGACCTTCCTTCAAGATGCTTCGTTTAACGGTATCTCGGAAGTTGTCACTGAAAAAGCCATAAGGACGAAGGTGACGGGCATTGTATTGATGAGCCAGGAGGTCTGGATCCAGTCCGGTATCCATCTTCCACCCTTCCCCATAAAGGTAAATGTTGGGGTAAATAGCGCTTAATTCATCTTGAATTTCCATCATGGTTTGGCGATCAATGATTCCCATGAGGTCAAAGCGAAAGCCATCAAAGCCATACAGTTGAACCCACTGCTTGACGGATTGCTTGATGTAGTTGCGAACCATAGCCCGTTCACTAGCTACATCATTACCACAGAAGGTCCCGTTGGTCCGTTGGCGGTTTTGGTCATAACGGTAGAAATAGCCAGGAACAATCTGCTCAAAAGCAAAATCGTCAGAGAGGTAAACGTGGTTATAGACGACGTCCATTATGAGGCTGAGATCGGCCTGATGGTATGCATCAATCACTTGTTGTAGCTCAAGGATCCGTTGGTAAGGATCATTTGGCTGGGTGCTAAAACTTCCTTCAGGGACATTGTATTGCACAGGGTCATAGCCCCAATTGTAACCAGCGACAGGGTTGGTTTCATCCACGCTTCCAAAATCATAGAGGGGCATGAGCTGAACATGAGTAATGCCCAGGGATTTCAAGTAATCAAAGCCAAAGGTCTGGTTTTCATGTTTAGGAGATTCTAACAAGGCTGGGAAGGTCCCAGGGTGTTGGAATCCGGCTTCTTTTTGCATGGAGAAATCTCGAACACTTAGTTCATAAATAACGGCCTGAGTCGGATCCAGTTGAGTCGCTGCTCTCTGAATGGGGCGCTCAATCTTGTGGCGGTCGATGACATAGCTAGCTCCTGAATTGGCTTCAGAAGAGAGGGCATAAGGGTCATGAACGATATGGGTTACACCATTAACCTGATGCTGGTAGGCATAAGGGGCTTTTTCCCAATCTCCCTCGAGTACTAGACGCCAAACTCCTTTTTCTGTTCGCTCCATCGGGTAGGCAGTTTGGTTGATCAAGAGCTCAACCTCTTGAGAGATAGGAGCCCAGAAGGCAAAGGTCGTTTGTTCTTTTGAGTAATGAGCTCCTAAATCCTCTCCATCATAAGCATAAAGCTGATCAAAGATGGGTTGACGGACAACATCTCGGAAGTGGAGGAGACAGGACTCGCCGTTACCATTTGAAAGAGTATATATTTGACTCATGTCGACGGGAAGAGGGCTCCGAAGAGTTTTTTCTTCCTCCGTCGGCAGGAGTTCAATCGTGTTGGAACCAGACGTCAATGTAAAAGGAAGAGAGGCCACTACGCTCTCTCCTCCTTCCACGCGAATCAAGTCTTGGTCATCTAAATAAGCTGAAAAATGAGTTGTCATGGGTTCTCCTAAAGTTCAATAATCGAGTGTTCAATGAGCTGTCTATAGCAAACGGTTTTGTTTTCCTTGTTGTCCTTAATAATTTGGAGTAGGGTTCTGACAGATTCACGTCCTAATTCAACCGTATTGATATCAATATAGGCGTCAATTGGAATCCGTGGTTTAATGGAGTCGAAGGAAATAATCGGAAGATCGACTTGTTTGTCTATCAGGTATCTCCGGACCCCTTCGGCAACGAGAATATCCGTTGTCATGAGTGCTTCCAGTTTTTCAAAAGGCAGGGTATCCATGATTTGGTAAGAATTTTCTTCAAGCAAGAAACCAAAGGAGAATTTGACCAATTCTTCACGAAGAGGGATTTGATGACTGGCAAGAGCTTCTTGATAGCCCTTGTAGCGGTCTTGAGAAACAGCCAATTCCTTATTTCCTCCAAGGAAAGCGATGTGTTGGTATCCCTTGTTGATAAAGTATTCGGTCGCATCAAAGGCTGCTTTAACATTGTCGTTATCGACTAATGATACAAAAGGGGAAGTTGCTTTCCCTAAAATCAAGAAAGGAAATTTATCTTCAATACAGAAGTCAACCAGAGGATCATTCAATTTGGAATAGAGGAAGATGAGTCCATCTACCCGCTTACCATAAATCATTTGTTTGAGTTGATCGAGGCGGTGGGTTTCATTAGCCCCTGTACAAATCTGAATCGCATAGCCATGATCAGAGGCGACCTGACTAATCCCACGGAGGACTGTAGGGAAGAAGGGGTTTTGGAAGAACACATCACTTTCATCAGGCAAGACAAGGGCAATCACCTGACTGGACTGGCTTACTAAGCTACGAGCATTGAGGTTTGGATGGTAATCCAGTTCTTTCATGGCAGAACGAACCCGCTTTTTAGTGGCTTCACTGATGGTAGATTTATTTTGAATCACTCGTGTAACGGTAGATGGTGCAACGCCAGCTAGTTTGGCGACATCTTTGATGATGACACGCATAAAGGACCTCCCTAAGGTTTGTAATCTGGATCCCGGAAATGTGTCTTATAGAAGGCAAGCGCGAGGAACAAGACAAATAGGATATTTTGGATCAAGATGGTTGTGGTAAAGACTTGGTGGAACAATAAACTGATCAGGACGCTCGCCAGAATAGGCAAACCAAGACAGTTGAGAGTGAAGTTGAAGCATTCTTTGAAGGTCTTGAGAGAGAAGAGACGTGACTTCCGTGTCAAGAAGAGGAAGAAGGAAGCTCCAAATACTAAAATTGCAAAATTCACAGCAGATAAGAAACCTGAGAAGAGGACGAGGAAGAGGCTAACTGCCAATCGATTGGCTTGGAACCAATCTTTGGAAATGGCTTGGCTTAAAGCATCTTTATTTTCGAGACTCTTTTGATTGATTGCCTGATAAGGAATACTTGCAAGTTCTTTGTTTTCTCTGCTAATCACTAGTTGGGTCTTATCGAAATAGAGGGTTAATTTTTCACCTAACGAAGTCCCTTCGTGATGACCGATGATAACATGGCCAGCTTTGTTCTTGTGAACTCCAAAATGACTGTTATAGACTAGTTCATGCTCTTCAATACGGACACTTTCTTTCAAGTCCTTCATAACATCCTCCGTTAAGGGATCAAAGACATCGCTAACGAAGGTAGTTAAAGGGTAGGTCTGGAGTTCCGCATTTTGAACGGCGACAGGAATGAGTGTCAAGGATAGAAGAAAGAGTGAGGTGAAAATCATTTGGAACCAATTGAGTTGTTTACGGTTCGCAAAGGCTTTTCTTACCTGAAAAAGGCTGGAAAAATAATTAAATGGATAGGGCATGAATTGACCTTTCTAATCTCCGAAATGTGGAGAGCATAGCAAGATTTTATCCTTAACCAAAGATGGGAGAGAGACCGGTAGCAAATCAATCAACTTGCTATCCTTGTCCCACTCCCATCCTTTCCTTAAAGATAAAATTTATGTGACTGGGAGAAAAGTAGGAGAGGAATTCTCCTCCTTTTCTTCATTGATGGAAGTTGTACCTATCCAAGGAAGGTGACAAACTTCTGATAGAAAACCTTATTTTATCCTTTATCCCCACCAGCTGTCAAGCCTGAAACAAAGTTCTTTTGGAGGAAGAAGAAGAGCACACAGATTGGGACTGCAATCAGAATCGCACCTGCCGCAAAGAAGGCAATCTTTTGATTTTTTTGGTCACTGATAAAGGTTTGAAGACCAACCGCTACCGTGTAGTTGATTTCGTCACGAAGCAAGAATTTAGACAAGATGTAGTCTCCAAAAGGTCCCATGAAGGCCCAAAGTGCTTGGACCGCAATCATTGGACGAACCAATGGAAGGACGATTTGCCAGAAGCGACGGAAGTGTCCAGCACCATCTAATTTTGCAGATTCATCAAGTGAAATTGGGACTGTATCGAAGTAACCCTTCATCAACCAAGCATTCATTGGAATTCCTCCACCGACATAGAGGAAGATCAGGAACCAACTGTGGTTCAAGGCGTTCAACATCAAGGCCATAACGAAGAAGGCAGTCAAAGCAGCCATGGTAGGCACCATTTGGATAATCAAGAAGAAGACCAAACTTTGCTTACGAGCCAAGAAGTTGTAACGGCTGTAGGCGTACCCTGCTAGAGTAATGATGGATGTTTGAGCAACCATGGTAATAATGGCGATAATCAAGGTATTGAGATACCAAGTGCCATAGAGGGTATCCGTAAAGAGCTTTTGGAAGTTATCAAAGCTGAGACTGCCACTGAAATCAAGCGTAAAGGCACTGACGTTACCAGTTTTGAAGGCTGAAAGAACCGTAATCAACAAGGGATAGATGATGACGATGGATAGGACAACCAAGTAGAGGTAAGTCAAGAAATGATTAAGGCGGCGTTTAAATTGAACTGAGTTTTTCATTTTACACATCCTCCATATCAAATGCGTGCAGTTTCTTGAAAGCAATCATCGAGATAGAGATCACAATCAGAGAGATAATCAACGTAACCGCAGCAGCCATTGAGTATTGAGGTGATGAGTTCGTTGTCAATTTATAGATCCAAGAAATCAAGATATCTGTCGAACCAGCATTTCCTCCAACAGATCCAGGTCCACCATCGTTAAAGAGGTAGATAATGGAGAAGTTGTTAAAGTTGAAGGTGTATTGGCTAATGAGCGTTGGTGCCGCAACAGCCAAAATCATTGGGAAGGTAATGTTGCGGAATTTTTGCCAAGCGTTTGCCCCATCGATATAGGCTGCTTCATAAAGATCGTTTGGAATAGATTGCAAGATTCCCAGTGTCAAGACGTAAATGTAAGGGAAGCCGAGCCAACCTTGCATCATAATCAAAGCAATTTTTGTCCAGGTAGGGTCCGTTTTCCAAGGAATGAGAACCCCATCTAAGAATGGGAAAATCTTTGCAAAGAGAGGGATGACTTGCGCATTGATTGCCCCGATACTATCGTTGAACATGTTTGAGAAGGTCAAGATAGTGATGAAGGCAGGAACCGCCCATGGAAGAAGGAAGATGACACCAAAGATGCGTTTTCCTTTAATGAATGGTTGGTTAGAAATAATGGCTGTCAAGATACCAAGAACGATTTGAAGTGTTGAAGCTGCCAAGGCCCAGATCAAGGTCCAGCCCAATACAGATGTAAAGGCAGAACGGAAGGTACTCAAAGTCCACATGTTGGTGAAGTTTTGAAGTCCGATCCAATCAAGTAGCGTAAAGCGAGCTGTATGCTTAAAGTCGTAGTTAGTAAAGGCAATCATCAAGGTAACCAAAACGGGGAAGATGATTGCAAAGGTCATGGCAATATAAGAAGGGATGATCAAAAGATAGGGGAAGCCATTTTCATAGATAGCATTGACCATCTCTTTTAGGGTCATCGGTACTCGAATGCCATTATTAATCCGCTTGGCTACAGTACCCGCATCTTTGATATTCAGAGCGTAGAACATCAAATAAACGACTGTGATAATTAAGTGGAAGGCACCACGGATTAAGATAAAAAGAGAGTTATCTTGTCCACGGACGGTACCGAGGGTGATGAGTTTGGACAATTCCCCCAAACCAAGCCCGAAAAAGTAAGCGAGAAAGACAAGCGTTACACCGAGAAAGATGTATCCTTTTGCTTTCTGTTTGTTATAGATTTGTCCCAAGCCAGGAATGAGGGATAACCACATTGCCTTTTTTGGATTTTGTTGTGTTTCCATATCGACTCCTTATATGTGAGCGGTCAGAGGCCACATCACAGCGAAAGGCTGGGAAAGATTCCCAGCCCCTTGGGAACTGTTTTACTTGCCACCGAATTTTTGTTCGATAGTTTCTTTGATCAATTTAACAGCATCGTCAGCAGCATCTTTAGCAGATTTCTTACCACTTACAGCGTCGAAGAGCATAGTTGCAGCTGGATCCCAAACAGTACTCATTTCAGAGATGTTTGGCATTGGTTGTGCATTTTCAAACTGTTTAACAACGGCAGTTGTCAACTCATCGTTTTTACCAACAGCGTATTCACGAGCTTCTGTGTTAGCTGGCACTTCGTTAGTCTTATCGTAGAAGGCTTTTTGTTGATCAGTTGTAGTCAAGAAGTCAACAAATTTTTGAGCTGCTTCAGGGTTGTTAGCACCTGCAGGGATAACCCAAGCTTTACCACCACCGAAGGCAGAATATGCTTTTCCGTTTGGAAGGGTAGGGATAGTTGCTACACCGTAGTTTACTTTAGCTTCTTTCAATGAAGATGCTTTCCATGGTCCATCGATGATGGCAGCTGTCTTACCTTCTTGGAATTGAGTTTGGATGAAGTTTGCAGCACCTTTAGTGTCTTGCAATCCTTTAGGCCATTTAGCGTACCAAGTTTTCGCGTATTCGATACCGTCGATGGCACCTTGGTTGTTCAAACCTACGTCTTTTGGATCAGTACCATCTTTACCGAAGACATATCCACCGTTACCTGAAAGGAGTCCGTATGCATAGTAGAAGTTTGTCCAGTCAGCAAGGAAGGCAGTGTTTTTACCTTCTTCACCAGCGAAGTTATACTTGCTGTCTTTTGCTAATTCTTCAAGTTCACCAAATGTTTTTGGAGCTTCTTGTAGGAGGTCTTTGTTGTAGTAAAGAACCAATGTTTCGATAACTGCTGGTGCTCCATACACTTTACCACCGTTTGTTACAAGTGATTCAGTTGTTTTGTCAGTCTTGCTATCTTTGTTCAATTTAACTTCAGCCAATTGACCGTCGTTACCAAGACCACCTACGCGGTCGTATGGTGCCATCATAACGTCTGGAGCTTTACCAGATTGGTTGTCAAGAGACAATTTGTCCAAACCACCAAGAGCGTCACCAGTCTTGATGTTTACTTTTGTACCACTTTCTTTTTCAAAAGCTTTCGCAGCTTCTTCCATGTAAGATTTGTAACCATTATCGACGTAGACAGTCAACTCGTTTTTAGTAGTAGAAGAAGAATCTTCTTTTTTGCCTCCACAAGCTACCAAAAGAAGTGATGCGAATCCGACTGTACCAAGTACAGCAGCGCTTCGAAGAATTGTGCGTTTCATGATTTATTCCTCCTAAAGAATAAAAATAAGATTATTAGTTGAAAACGTTTTAGACAAACGTTTTCCTTAACACGAATAGTATATCACAGGGAGAAAACGTTTGCAAGTATTTGTGCAAAAATTTTTAAAATTTTTTTATCTTCTATTATACACACAAATAGTTGACAAGAAAATGAGAAAGGGATACACTAGGCATAGGGTTAACCTGCAGAAAAAACATAAAAGTTTAGGAAACCTCTTGCATAAACCACAGGATTACTTTATAATGGATAATAACGCAAACGTTTTCCTTGAACGTTGCATAAAGATGATCTAGGGTCATTTATAAATAGGTTAAATTCAGTTCTATGTCTGATGACTGCCCTTCTTCTATTCTTTCTGAGAGTTGGAGTGGATCAGAAACAGTATAGAAGGTTCGTCTATTTTCTTAAAACAAAAATATATTAAACTAAAGGTGGTACCCCCAATGAAAAAACGCCAAAGTGGTGTCTTGATGCACATTTCATCCTTGCCTGGGAAGTATGGAATCGGTTCGTTTGGCCAAGCAGCCTACGATTTTGTGGATTTTCTCGTTCGTACCAAGCAACGGTATTGGCAAATTTTGCCTCTCGGAACAACAAGCTACGGTGATTCTCCTTACCAATCCTTCTCGGCTTTTGCAGGCAACACCCATTTTATTGACTTTGATCTTTTAATTGAACAAGGGCTCTTGGATGCATCTGATGTAGAAGGTATTGATTTTGGTCAAGATCCAACTGAAGTAGACTATGCCAAGATCTTCGAGCAACGTCGTCCTCTTCTAGAAAAAGCGGTTGAAGCTTTTCTCAAAACAGGTGATTGGGATGACTTCAGCCGATTTGCAGAGCAAAATGCAGCTTGGTTGGAATTGTTCGCTGAATACATGGCTATTAAAGAGCACTTTGAATTAAAAGCATGGACAGAATGGCCAGACGCTGCGATTCGTGTACGTCAACCGGAAGCCCTTGCATCCTACCGCGCTCAATTGGAAGATAAATTGACTTACCATCGAGTAACACAGTATTTCTTCTTCAAACAATGGTTGAAATTGAAAGCATACGCTAACGACAACCATATTGAGATCGTAGGTGATATGCCAATCTACGTAGCGGAAGATTCAAGCGATATGTGGGCAAATCCTCATCTCTTTAAAACAGATGAAAATGGAAAAGCAACCTGCATCGCAGGATGCCCACCAGATGAGTTCTCAGCAACTGGTCAGCTTTGGGGCAACCCAATCTATGACTGGGAAGCAATGGACAAAGATGGTTACAAATGGTGGATTGAACGCTTGCGTGAGAGCTTCAAGATCTACGACATCGTGCGGATCGACCACTTCCGTGGTTTTGAATCTTACTGGGAAATCCCAGCTGGTTCTGATACAGCAGCACCAGGTAAATGGGTCAAAGGTCCTGGCTACAAACTCTTTGCTGCAGTGAAAGAAGAACTCGGTGATTTGAACATCATCGCAGAAGACCTTGGCTTCATGACGGACGAAGTCATTGAGCTTCGTGAGCGCACAGGCTTCCCAGGCATGAAGATTCTTCAATTTGCCTTCAATCCTGATGATGAAAGTATCGACAGCCCTCACTTAGCGCCAAATAACTCTGTTATGTACACTGGTACACATGATAACAACACGGTTCTTGGATGGTACCGCAATGAAATTGACGATCCAACTCGTGAGTACCTTGCTCGTTACACCAACCGGAAAGAATACGAATCTGTTCCACATGCGATGCTTCGTACCGTCTTTGCTTCAGTCAGCTTTATGGCCATCGCTACCATGCAAGATTTGTTAGAGTTGGATGGCTCAGCTCGTATGAACTTCCCATCTACCCTTGGTGGCAACTGGGCATGGCGGATGACAGCGGATCAATTGACTCCTGCTGTTGAGCAAGAATTACTTGATTTCACAACCATCTATCGTCGTGAAAATACTGACTTGGTGAAAGAAGAAGCGAAAAAAGCAGAAAAATAATCTTTCCCCCTATCTAATTAAAACACAAGGAGACACTTAACCATGGAATCATTACAAAAATATGTGATTGACCATCATCAAAAAACAATTGCAGAATGTTCAAACGAAGAATTGTACATTGCTTTGCTTAATTACACCAAGCAAGCAAGTGCCCAAAAGAAATTAAATACTGGTAAGAAAAAAGTTTACTATATCTCAGCTGAGTTCTTGATTGGTAAACTCTTGTCGAACAACTTGATCAACTTGGGTCTGTACGATGACGTCAAAAAAGAATTGGCTGACGCTGGCAAAGACTTGATCGAAGTCGAAGAAGTGGAATTGGAACCATCACTTGGTAACGGTGGTTTGGGACGCTTGGCAGCCTGCTTTATCGACTCTATCTCAAGCCTTGGTTTGACAGGGGATGGGGTTGGTTTGAACTACCACTTTGGTTTGTTCCAACAAGTCCTTAAAAACAACCAACAAGAAACCATTCCAAATGCGTGGTTGACTGACCAAAGCTGGCTCGTTCGTTCAAGCCGTAGCTACCAAGTGCCATTTGCACACTTTACCTTGACTTCTACGCTTTATGATATCGATGTACCTGGTTACAAGATCGAAACCAAGAACCGCTTGCGCTTGTTTGACTTGGATTCAGTTGATTCATCCATCATTGAAGATGGTATCAACTTTGACAAGACAGATATCGCTCGCAACTTGACTCTTTTCCTTTACCCAGATGATAGTAACCGTCAAGGGGAATTGCTCCGTATTTTCCAACAATACTTCATGGTTTCAAACGGTGCACAATTGATCCTCGACGAAGCGATCGAAAAAGGAAGCAACTTGCATGACCTTGCTGACTACGCAGTTGTACAAATCAATGATACTCACCCATCTATGGTCATTCCTGAGTTGATCCGTCTCTTGACTGAACGCGGTATCGAAATGGATGAAGCCATCTCTATCGTTCGTAGCATGACCGCTTACACTAACCACACAATCCTTGCAGAAGCCCTTGAAAAATGGCCACTTGAATTCTTGCAAGAAGTGGTTCCTCACTTGGTACCAATCATTGAAGAATTGGACCGTCGTGTTCGTGCTGAACACAAAGATCCAGCTGTTCAAATCATTGATGAACACGATCGTGTCCACATGGCCCACATGGATATCCACTATGGATACAGTGTAAACGGGGTTGCTGCTCTCCATACTGAGATCTTGAAAAACTCTGAATTGAAGGCCTTCTATGACCTTTACCCAGAAAAATTCAACAACAAAACAAACGGGATCACCTTCCGTCGTTGGCTCATGCATGCCAACCCAAGCTTGTCTCACTACTTGGATGAGATCCTTGGACGCGATTGGCACCATGATGCTTCTAAATTGGAAGACCTTCTCTCATACGAAGATAAAGCAGCTGTCAAAGAAAAATTGGAAAACATCAAAGCCCACAACAAACGTAAATTGGCTCGTCACTTGAAAGATCATCAAGGTGTAGAAATCAATCCAAACTCTATCTTTGATATCCAAATCAAACGTCTTCACGAGTACAAACGTCAACAAATGAACGCTTTGTATGTGATCCACAAATATCTTGACATCAAGGCTGGTAACATCCCTGCTCGTCCAATCACAGTCTTCTTTGGTGGTAAAGCAGCTCCTGCCTACACAATCGCTCAAGACATCATCCACTTGATCCTTTGCTTGTCAGAAGTCATCGCAAACGATCCAGCAGTGGCTCCACACTTACAAGTAGTAATGGTTGAAAACTACAACGTGACTGCAGCAAGCTTCTTGATCCCAGCATGTGATATCTCAGAACAAATCTCATTGGCTTCTAAAGAAGCTTCAGGTACTGGTAACATGAAATTCATGTTGAACGGAGCTTTGACGCTTGGTACTATGGACGGAGCTAACGTGGAAATCGCTGAGTTGGTTGGAGACGAAAACATCTACATCTTCGGTGAAGATTCAGAAACTGTTATCGACCTTTACGCAAAATCAGCATACAAATCAAGCGAATTCTACGCTCGTGAAGCAATCAAACCATTGGTTGACTTCATCGTCAGCGACGCTGTTCTTGCAGTTGGTAACCAAGAACGTTTGTCTCGTCTTCACAATGAGTTGATCAACAAAGACTGGTTCATGACCCTTCTTGACTTGGAAGACTACATCAAAGTCAAAGAGCAAATGTTGGCTGACTACGAAGACCGTGACGCATGGTTGGATAAAGTCATCGTTAACATTGCCAAAGCAGGATTCTTCTCATCTGACCGTACAATCGCTCAGTACAACGAAGATATCTGGCACTTGAACTAATTTGTTTTCGACATTCTAGAAGCAATATACTTAGAAAGAAGAGCTCCTTTTGAATCATATCCTGATTTAGAGGGAGCTTTTTTAGCACAGGATCGCTGGGAAAATCTAAACTTGCGCTTCCCTTAGGTTCACGTTATAATAAATACTATGGATATTAGAAACGAGGAAATACAATGAAGAAAAATCCGATTTATATGTATGTCTTGCTAGCCCTCTCAGCGATGGGAACTCTATTAACTGCTCAGTCCTTCTTTGGATTGGCTAAAGTGGAGATCACAGATGAAACGGCAGCTTCTTTGAACTTAACCACTGCAATTGAACGGGAAGAATATAAAGCCTTCCTTGAAAAACTAATCGTAGCGCTACGCGGACCGATTGCTTGGTTGTTGCTATCTCTTTTAATTGGGGGCTTAATTGCTGTTGGCTATTTCTTCCTGTCTAAAAAGGATATTGTCAAGGCAACCTACGCCTATATGGGTCAAATTGGAGCCTTTGTCCTAATAAGCTTGCACAATTTCTGGTCTTATCGTTCTTCCATGTCGGTGATCACAACAGATAAATTGCGGACCTTGATACAGGCTTCTAGCTTATATGCGCTTGTCTTGAGTATAGTTGTAGCCCTTGTTTACCTGGGAATCCTTCTCTACAAATTAAAAAATAGACCAGCTAGCGACCTTTCAGCTTAGATGACAGCATTCAAAAGCTCCTCTAGCTTAGTCTTAGACAAAGAAGGAGGAGCTTGTCTGATTGGAGAAAAAAATGAAAGTATGTTTTGTCTATATCAGTTTAAGTGGCAATACTGAAAGTTTTGTCCGTCGCCTCAGTGACTATCTATGGGAGCAGTACCCTGACTTAGTTATTGAAAAAATCCATGTCAAAGACCTGGTCAAAGAAGGGAAGCCTTTCTTTGAAGTCGATACTCCTTTTATCGCCTTTTTACCTACCTATCTTGAAGGAGGAAATGGTGTTGATAATGGGGATGTGGAGATTTTAACGACCGATGTAGCAGACTTTATTGCCTACGGAAACAATGCCACTAAATGCTTGGGAGTTGTAGGATCTGGAAACCGCAACTTCAACAATCAATATTGCCTAACGGCCAAGCAGTACAGTCAACGCTTTGGCTTCCCTATGCTAGCAGACTTTGAGATGCGAGGGATGCTAGGGGATATCAAAAAAGTAGCTGGTATTATCGAAGACTTGTATCACTTTTAAAATGAGAAGAGAGTGGGACAGAAATCGAATTCTAACGAATGACCGATTTCTGTCCCACTCTCTCTTTTGTTGCTTATTTTAATTGATCTGTAATTTCTTTCGAAAGTAAGAGGCCGAGGCGATAGTCCTTGTTGATAGCGTGGATGACATCGTTGATGTTTTCCGTCGTTTGGATTTGCTCCTTGATGCCTGCTTTGAATGTTTCATCTTTTAAGAGTTGCTCTTGTAAAATCTTTTGCAGTTTTTCTCTCTCGTATTTATTGATTAAAAAGAGAATGACTAGGCTAACTAAAATAAGAATGTAAACAGTTTGGTTCATAGGGTTCTCCAGAAGATAAGATAATAGATAAGGGAAGCGCTAATCCCTAAAAATATAGGTGTATGTAACATGAGAAAAGGAGTGAGATGGAACTAAATAAGGCTTATTTAGCTATTCCTCTCACCCCTAAAAAAGACGGTTTCCTATCAAAAAGTAAGAAAGATATTACATCTTATCAGGCGCATCCACACCCAATAGACGAAGCGCTTCTTTCAAAACAACTGCTGTTGAGTAGCTAAGAGCAAGACGGCTATCACGTTCTGGGCTTTCATCCAAGATCCGAGTGTGAGCATAGTACTTGTTGAAGGCTTGAGCCAAGTTGATGGCATATTTGGCAATCAAGGATGGATCATAGTTTTCAGCAGCACGTTTGACAACACGAGAGAAGTCTTGGAGAAGCTTGATGATTTCCCAGCTTTCAGGATCGCTCAAGCTATAAGTCGCATCTGCTGATGGTGTGAAGTTGGCTTTGCGAAGGATAGATTGGATACGAGCATAAGCGTATTGAACGTATGGTCCAGTTTCTCCTTCGAAGGATACCATGGCTTCAAGGTCAAAGTCATACCCGTTTCGACGGTCTGTCTTCAAGTCATAGAATTTAACCGCACCAACACCGACTGCATGTGCTACTTCTTCCTTGTTTTCTAGTTCAGGATTCTTTTCTTCGATCTGAGCTTTAGCACGAGAGATAGCTTCTTGAAGGGTTGGTTCGAGCAGGATGATATTTCCTTTACGAGTTGACAATTTTTGGCGGTTCTTTGTCACCAAACCAAAGTCAACGTGGATCATATCGTCGCTCCATTCAAATCCCATTTTCTTCAAAACAGCTTTCAACTGACGGAAGTGGTTGGATTGTTCTTGACCTACAACATAGATGTTTTTCACAAAGTTGTAAGTCCGTGCACGGTAGATAGCGGTTGCGATATCACGAGTGATATAAAGAGTGGCACCATCTGATTTTTTAATCATAGCTGGTGGTAGGTTGACATCATCCAACTCAACGATGCTAGCCCCCTTAGACTCTTTCAACAAACCTTTTTCTTCAAGGATTTGGACAGCTTCGTCCATCTTGTCATTGTAGAAGGCTTCTCCGTTTAAGCTGTCAAATTCAACACCGAGGAGTTTGTAGATACGGTTGAATTCTACCAAGCTCTCGTCACGGAACCATTGCCACAATTCAGTTGCTTCTGGATCTCCATCTTCCAATTTCTTGAACCAGAGACGTCCTTCATCGTCCAAAGCAGGATCGTTTTCGATTTCGGCATTGATGCGAACATAAAGTTTCAACAATTCGTCGATTGGATTAGCTTCGACAGCTTCCTTGCTACCCCATTTTTTGTAAGCTACCATCAAAAGACCGAACTGTTTACCCCAGTCTCCCAAGTGGTTGATTTTAATGGTGTTGTAGCCCATTTTTTTATAGATGTTTGAAATAGCATCCCCGATAACGGTTGAACGTAAGTGACCAACTGAGAATGGTTTTGCGATGTTTGGACTAGAAAGGTCGATGGTAACGTTCGCTCCTTGGCCTTCTTCTTGTTGTCCATAGTCAGCACCCGCTTGGATAACAGATTTGATGACTTGGTCAGAGATTTGTGATTTATCTAAGAAGAAGTTTACGTAAGGACCAGTAGCAACGACTTTTTCAAAGTGAGAGGCATCGATTTTTTCCGCAATATCAGCAGCAATCGCTTGAGGAGCTTTGCGTTCGATTTTAGCCAAAGAAAAGGCAGGAAAGGCGATATCTCCGAGGTCTGAAGATTTTGGTTGCTCTAGTAAATTTAAGATAGTTTCTTGGTCTAAGTCTTCGATGACTTTTGCCAATTCACTTGCAATAAGTTCTTTATGATTCATAGTAGCTCCTTTGGTCTTTTGTTACTATTCTATCACAAAATTCGGCCTTTCTTCAAACTTTTTGGTATAATCAAAGTATAATTATTCAAAAGTGGAGCAAAAATGAAAAAAGATGAACGTCAGCTTTTGATTCGAGAAATTATCCAAAATGAGAAGTTATCGACGCAAAAAGAAATTCAAGACCGTTTAGATCAGAGAGGGGCGGGAGTGACCCAGACAACCTTATCCAGAGACCTACGAGAAATTGGTCTGATCAAAGTAAAAGAGAAGGGTGGTCTCTATTATAAATTAGCCGATGAACCTGATCGAACAGATATTTTTAGACTGATTGCTCAATATGCACAAGTGGTCTCGAGAGCAGAGTTCACACTGGTTGTTCGGACGGAGCTTGGAGAGGCGGCGATTTTAGCCAATGCAGTCGATGAAATTTTGGATGATCAAATCCTTGGAACCGTCGCAGGGGCCAATACCCTTTTAATTGTTTGCAAGGACCAAGAAGTCGCACAAACGGTCCAGCAGACCATTCTCCAACATTCTAGTCACTAGTCAAGGGCGAGGGACCAGTCCAGAAAGGGATCGGCCCTCCTTTTATATCAGTTTAGTGTTGGAGTAAGTTCTCAGAATGAATGAAATGATAGAGAAAAGGAGCGATATGGCAGCAGAAAAAATATCACCTGGCATGCAGCAATACCTAGATATCAAAAAAGACTATCCGGATGCTTTTTTGCTCTTTCGGATGGGGGATTTTTACGAGCTCTTTTATGAAGATGCCGTCAATGCCGCACAGATTTTAGAGATTTCCTTGACTTCAAGGAATAAAAATGCAGAAAATCCGATTCCCATGGCTGGAGTACCTTATCATTCAGCCCAGCAGTACATCGATGTTTTGATCGAAAAAGGCTATAAGGTGGCTATTGCAGAGCAGATGGAAGATCCTAAGCAAGCCGTCGGTGTGGTCAAGCGGGAAGTGGTCCAAGTCATTACTCCAGGGACCGTTGTCGATTCGACCAAGCCAGACAGCGCCAACAACTTCTTGGTAGCCTTGTCTCATGATGAGACGGATTATGGCCTTGCCTATATGGACTTGGTGACTGGAGAGTTTCAGGTCACTAGTTTGAATGATTTTGCCATGGTCTGTGGGGAAATACGAAACCTGCGGGCGCGTGAAATTGTCTTGACCTACTCCTTGTCAGAAATGGAAGAAAGAGTCCTTCTTGGCCAAATGAACCTCTTACTCTCCCCTATCTCAGAAGTGGCGGAGGATGTTCAACTTCTAGGGGCTGAGTTGACTCATTTGGAGAGAATAGCGGCTGGAGGTCTGCTCCAATACGTACAGGAAACCCAGAAGCGGGAGCTCCACCATATCAAGCCTGCCCATCACTATGAAGTCCGTGATTTCTTGCAGATGGATTATGCGACCAAGGCGAGTTTGGACTTGACAGAGAATGCCCGGACAGGTAAAAAACACGGCAGCCTCTACTGGCTCCTAGATGAAAGCAAGACAGCCATGGGAGGTCGTCTCTTACGGGCTTGGATCCAGAAACCCTTAATGGACCGTCATCGGATCGAAGAGCGCCAAGAGATTATCCAAGTCTTCTTGGACCATTTCTTTGAGCGAAGTGATCTGGCAGATCGTCTCAAAGGTGTGTATGACATCGAGCGTTTGGCCAGTCGGGTCTCCTTTGGCAAGATTACTCCCAAGGACCTCTTGCAATTGGGCGAAACGCTGCGCCACGTTCCCTTGATCAAGTCGCTTTTGGTCGAGATGGGAGAGCCTGTTCTAGACCCCCTCATTGCCCAGTTAGATGAGCTACCAGAGCTTTGCCGTCTCATCGAAGCAGCGATTGACCCGGATGCCCCGATTGTTCTGACAGAAGGCAATATCATCCGTACCGGTTTTGATCCAACCCTGGATCAGTACCGTGTCGTCCTCCGAGAAGGGACCGGCTGGATTGCAGAGATTGAAGCCAAGGAACGCGAAGCCAGTGGTATTACCGGTCTTAAAATTGACTACAACAAAAAAGACGGTTACTATTTCCATGTGACCAACTCCCAATTATCCCGTGTGCCAGCTCATTTCTTCCGCAAGGCGACCTTGAAAAACTCCGAGCGTTTTGGGACAGAAGAATTGGCTCGGATTGAAGGAGAGATGCTAGAAGCTCGGGAACAATCAACCAGTCTGGAGTATGCGATTTTCCTACGAATCAGAGAGGAAGTCGGCAAGTACATTCAGCGCTTGCAGTCACTAGCCCAAGCTCTAGCAACGGTGGACGTTTTGCAGGGGCTGGCCTGTGTGGCTGAAAGGCAACAACTGACCCGTCCAGTCTTCCAAGAGGCGCGTGATATCCGGATTGAAAAGGGCCGTCACCCGGTTGTTGAGAAGGTAATGGGAGCTCAAAGCTACATTCCCAATAGTATCCTCATGGATGAGACCTGTGATATCCAGTTGATTACGGGGCCCAATATGAGCGGGAAGTCCACCTATATGCGTCAATTGGCTATCATTGTCATTATGGCCCAGATTGGCTCCTTTGTACCAGCTCAAGCGGCAATCCTCCCTCTCTTTGATGCCATTTACACTCGGATTGGGGCGGCAGATGACTTGGTGTCCGGCCAGTCGACCTTTATGGTTGAGATGATGGAGGCCAACAATGCCATTCGTCAAGCGACTCCAGCCTCTCTTATCTTGTTTGATGAGTTGGGACGGGGAACGGCGACCTATGATGGCATGGCTCTGGCCCAAGCCATTATCGAATACATTCATGACCGGACAGGGGCCAAGACACTCTTTGCTACCCACTACCATGAGCTAACCGACTTGGAGCAGACCCTATCTCGCTTGCGCAATGTCCACGTCGCTACCTTGGAGAAGGACGGCCAAGTGACCTTCTTGCACCGGATCGAAGAGGGACCTGCTGATAAATCCTACGGGATCCATGTAGCTAAGATTGCAGGCCTGCCAAGCGATCTCTTGAAGCGGGCAGATGCCATCCTGAGTCAACTAGAAGGCCAAAGCCAAGAAGTGCCAGTAGCAGCTCCAACCAAGCAATCCTCTCAAGAGCTTGGAGAGCAGTTATCTCTGTTTGCGGCAGACACCACTCACCCAGTACTAGAAGAATTAAACAATCTCGATATCTACAACATGACCCCGATGGAAGTCATGATGGCAGTTGCCGAGATGAAAAAGAGAATATAAGAGAGAGTGGGACAGAAATCGGTCATTCGTTAGAATTCGATTTCGTCGTCCCACCTCCGCACAGTTGAGTAGGGCTGTAAAAGCAGATGAAATCAGCGTAGTAGAGCCCACTCAACCACTGCGTCTTACTCGACAATCCAAAGACAATTGAGAGGCTAGGACTTTTGTCCTAGCCTCTTTTTATTTATCAAGCCTTTCCTTGCAACTGACGATTGATGTCATCCACTTTCTTTTTATTGAGGTAGTAAGAGACAGCCCAGACAATGAGATAGACGAAGCTAAACTCAAAAATGACAGAGAGATAAAAACTGATTTTCATTGGGAACCAGCCACCCAAGGTTGCTAAAGGTAGGAAACCAAAGAGCATCAAGAGGTAGTGGCTGACGGTCGCGCGAAGCAAGCTCCAATCTTTGTTGAAAAGGACACTCCCCAAGCTGAAGAGGAGTCCGATACCGGCCCAGATAAGGGTACAATAGAGCATAACAAGGGATCCATGAACTTCGTGGGCTTGCATCCACTGGCCGACAGCTGAGCTAGGACTGAGAGGCGTATAAGTGGAAGGGGAGTTTAAAAAAGAAAAGAGGATAGAGAGGATGAGACCGATCAAGATCCCTTTCAAAGCGTTGGTAAAATGGTTTTTCATCATGAGAGTTTCTCCTTAATAGCTTTTAAATAACGACGAGAGGAGTAAGTCATCCTTCCGTTTTTGAGATAGATTTGAACCGATCCGCTACCGGTAAAATGCAGGTGATCGATTTCTTTGGTATTGATAATTTCAGATTGGGAAATTTTTAAAAAGTAGATGGGCAAGTCTTCAGAGAGTTGGTAGAGAGGACCTGTGAGGATGAAGTGGTCATCCTTTGTTTCCCCCACCACTTGCCGGTTTTCAATATAGAAACGATGAAACAAGTGGGTCTCTACAAGATAGGTTTCCCCATCCTTTTTCGCTCGCAAGCGTTCCTTCTGGTCCAATTCCTCTATGAATTGTTGGACTTTCTGGATGCGTTCGCTAGGTTGTGGCGCTGTGATAGCAACACCTTCTTCTTGAAAATGAGGGTCAATGGTTACTGTTACTTTCATACAAATCCCTTCTAACTGATTGACGTAAGGTAAGCGATTCGCTAGCAGGACCTCTTGCTTACAATTCTATTAAACACTTTTTCAGGCATCAAGACAAGGTTTTTTGCATATTCGGTCATTTTGTCTGTTTATCTGGTAGAAGTCCAGTATCTTTAATGGAGCTAGGGGATAAGGTTTTATAAACGGAGGCCTTCCTTGGAGATATGGTATAATAGTTCTACCTATGCGCGTATAAAAGATAAGAGGGGAAGCTATGTCACAGATTATCGAATTACCAGAAATTCTAGCCAATCAGATCGCTGCCGGTGAGGTCATCGAGCGCCCTGCTAGTGTGGTCAAGGAACTGGTTGAAAACTCCATCGATGCAGGAGCCAGTCAGATTGTCGTAGAGATTGAAGAAGCGGGCTTAAAGACCATTCAAATTACGGATAATGGACAAGGGATTGCCCACGAGGAAGTGGAATTAGCCCTTCGTCGCCATGCGACTAGTAAGATTAAGAGTCAAGCCGATCTCTTTCGGATTCGGACCCTAGGCTTCCGTGGCGAGGCCTTGCCCTCCATTGCCTCTGTCAGTGTTATGACCATTCTAACAGCTCAGGAAGGAGCCAGTCATGGAACCAAGCTAGAGGCTAAAGGGGGGGAAATCACTTCTCTTGAGCCGGCGACTAGCCCTGTGGGGACTAAAATTAAGATCGAGGACCTCTTTTTCAATACACCAGCCCGCCTCAAATATATGAAGAGCCAACAGGCAGAGTTGTCCCATATCGTCGACATTCTCAATCGCTTGAGTCTGGCCCATCCAGAGATTGCCTTCACCTTGATCAATGACGGCCATGAAATGACACGGACGGCAGGGACGGGAAATCTCCGCCAAGCCATCGCAGGAGTCTACGGCCTTGCTACCGCCAAGAAAATGGTTGCCATCGAGACAGGTGATTTGGACTTTGAAGTGTCCGGCTTCGTCTCTTTGCCAGAACTGACCCGGGCCAATCGCAACTATATTAGCCTTTTTATCAACGGCCGTTACATCAAGAATTTCTTGCTCAACCGGGCTATCTTGGATGGCTACGGCAGTAAACTCATGGTCGGACGCTTCCCGATAGCGGTCATCAATATCCAGATTGACCCCTATCTAGCTGATGTCAATGTCCACCCGACCAAGCAAGAGGTCCGTATTTCTAAAGAACGAGAACTGATGGACTTGATTTCCCAAGCGATTGTTTCCACTTTGAAAGAGCAAGATCTGATTCCAGATGCTTTGGAAAATCTGGCCAAATCGACACTTCGTCGAACAGAAAAGCCGGTTCAGACCAGTCTCCCCCTAAAAGAAAACAGCCTCTATTACGACCGAGACAAGGGAGATTTCTTTGTCCGTCCAGAGGTTGGGGAATCTCGTCCAAGTGGTGAAATAAGCCCAGAGCAAACGATTCTCTTTGCCCCAGAAGAGGGAAATCAGGAGACTAAGTCACCAGCTATCAAGTTTGCGGAGCGAAAGACGCCTCAGTACGACCAACTAGACCACCCAGAGTTGGATCTGGCTAGTCTAGACAAGGCCTATGACAAGCTGGAGGGAGAGGAAGCATCCACCTTCCCAGAGTTGGAATATTTTGGTCAGATGCATGGAACCTATCTCTTTGCCCAAGGAAATGGGGGCCTATATATCATTGACCAGCACGCGGCCCAAGAGCGGGTCAAATACGAAGAATACCGGGAGAGTATCGGGGATGTGGACGGCAGTCAGCAACAACTGCTGGTCCCTTATATCTTTGAGTTCCCTACAGACGATCTGATCCGCCTGCAACAGCGCAAGCACCTCTTAGAAGAAGTGGGCGTCTACTTAGAAGAATACGGAGCTAACCAGTTGATCTTGCGGGAGCATCCGATCTGGATGAAGGAAGAAGAGATCGAGTCGGGTATCTACGAAATGTGTGACATGCTCCTCTTGACCAAGGAAGTGTCCATCAAGAAATACCGGGCTGAGTTGGCTATCATGATGTCCTGCAAACGCTCCATCAAGGCCAACCATACACTGGACGATTACTCTGCACGCGACCTGATCTATCAACTGTCCCAATGTGACAACCCCTATAACTGCCCTCACGGTCGTCCGGTTTTGGTTAACTTTACCAAGTCGGATATGGAAAAGATGTTCCGACGCATTCAGGAAAATCACACTAGCCTACGGGAATTGGGCAAATATTAATCAAACAATAAAGGAATCTTATGTACGAATACATTAAAGGAATCTTGACGAAAATCACTGCTAAATACATTGTGGTAGAAACAGCTGGAATCGGCTATCTCTTGCATGTGGCCAATCCCTATGCCTACTCTGGCAAAATGAATCAAGAGGTGCACGTCTATCTGCACCAAGTGGTCCGTGAAGACGCTCACCTTCTCTATGGTTTTGCAACCGAAGAAGAGAAACAGCTCTTTTTAAACTTGATCTCAGTCTCTGGGATTGGACCTGTCTCAGCTCTGGCTATCATTGCTGCAGACGATAATGCAGGTCTTGTCCAAGCCATCGAAAGCAAGAACATTACCTACTTGACCAAGTTTCCAAAGATCGGCAAGAAAACAGCTCAACAGATGGTGCTGGACTTGGAAGGTAAGATCAATCTTGACCTAGAAGATGCACCGGCTCAGTCTAAAGCCAAAGTTGCAGAAGAAAACCAATCCCTTGAAGAAGCTATGGAAGCCATGTTGGCATTGGGCTACAAGGCAACGGAACTTAAGAAAATCAAGAAATTCTTTGAAGGAACTTCTGATACTGCTGAAAACTACATCAAGTCTGCCCTTAAGATGTTGGTGAAATAGGAGAAGAAGATGCCAAAACGTTGTGGCTGGGTTAAAATGAATAACCCGCTCTATGTAGCCTACCATGATGAAGAATGGGGACGTCCTCTCCACGATGATCAAGCCCTTTTTGAGTTGCTCTGTATGGAGACCTATCAGGCTGGTCTGTCTTGGGAAACGGTGCTCAATAAACGCCAAGCTTTCCGAGAAGCGTTTCATGGCTATCAAATTCAAGCGGTCGCAAAGATGACTGACTCT
This sequence comes from Streptococcus ilei, assembly GCF_000479335.1. Taxonomy (NCBI): domain Bacteria; kingdom Bacillati; phylum Bacillota; class Bacilli; order Lactobacillales; family Streptococcaceae; genus Streptococcus; species Streptococcus ilei. The sequence goes on along the minus strand of NC_022584.1, from coordinate 1,446,187 downwards.
GAATTGGAGCCCTTGATGGACAATCCAGCTATCATTCGAAATCGGGCAAAGATTTTTGCCACACGAGCCAACGCTCAAGCCTTTCTACAAGTCCAGGCAGAGTTTGGCACCTTTGATGCTTATCTTTGGTCTTTTGTCAATGGGAAAACCATCGTCAATGATGTTCCAGATTACCGGCAGGCTCCAGCGAAGACAGTTCTTTCTGAGAAGCTAGCCAAGGACCTCAAAAAGCGTGGTTTCAAGTTTACGGGTCCCGTTGCGGTCTTATCCTACCTACAAGCAGCAGGCCTGGTCAATGACCATGAGAATGATTGTGAATGGAAAAATCCGAATAGCTAACCCATCGTAGAAAATTTTTCTACGATTTTTCTATTTTTGTGTTACAATGAAGAAAAATTACGAATAGTATAAGTGGAGGCGTTATGAAAGCAGAGATCATTGCAGTGGGAACTGAAATTCTCACAGGACAGATTGTCAATACCAATGCGCAATTCTTATCAGAAAAGTTGGCCGGTCTAGGGATCGACGTTTATTTCCAAACTGCAGTTGGGGATAATGCCGATCGTCTCTTGTCTGTTCTTGCGATTGCGCGTGATCGAAGTGATCTCGTCATCCTCACGGGAGGCCTCGGACCGACCGAAGACGACCTGACCAAGCAGACCCTAGCGCAGTTCTTGGGTAGAGACCTGACCTTTGATCCAGAAGCAATGGCCAAGTTGGACCGCTTCTTTGCCAGTCGGCCAGAACATATCCGAACTCCCAACAATCTGAGACAAGCGCAAATAGTGACAGGCTCAACACCGCTCCAAAATTTGACTGGTTTGGCAGTGGGAGGGTTGATTGAAGTAGAGGGCGTTAGCTATGTGGTCTTGCCTGGTCCCCCTAGTGAACTGAAACCTATGGTTACTGATGAGTTAGTGCCCCTTCTAGCCACAGGCGAGAAGCTCTACTCACGCGTCTTGCGCTTTTTTGGAATCGGGGAAAGCCAGCTGGTAACCGTTCTAGCCGATGTGATTGATGGCCAGACTGACCCGACGGTGGCTCCTTATGCCAAGACCGGAGAAGTGACCTTGCGCTTGTCGACCAAGGCTGCGTCACAAGAGCAGGCTGATCAGAAATTGGATCAGTTGGAGCAAGTGATCCTTCGTCATGAGACTTTAGATGGTCAAGCCTTGAGCCAGCTCTTCTATGGCTATGGAGATGACAATTCCCTAGCTAAGGTTGCTTTTGAACTCTTGCGAGAGAGAGGTTTGACCCTAACCGCAGCAGAGAGCTTGACAGCCGGGATGTTCCAATCGACTCTGGCTAATTTCTCAGGAGCCTCAGCAGTCCTACCAGGAGGTTTCGTCACCTACAGCATAGAGGAAAAGAGCAAAATGCTCCAAATCCCCCTAGCTGAGTTGCAAGAACATGGAGTGGTCTCTGCCCATACAGCTGAGCGGATGGCGGCGCAAGCCCGTCTCTTAACAGGGGCTGATTATGGAGTTAGTCTGACAGGTGTTGCTGGCCCAGACAGTCTAGAAGGCCACCCAGCAGGGACCGTTTTTATTGGAATTGCAGGTCCTAAAGGAGTCCAATCGATCAAGGTCAATATCGCTGGCCGGAGTCGTATGGATGTTCGGAAAGTTGCAGTCCTCCATGCCTTTAATCTGGTACGCCGGACTGTATTATTAGATGAAAATTTGCTATAATGATAAGAAGCTTGTATAGCATTACGCTTTGAATATAGGAGAAAAGAATGGCGAAAAAACAGAAAAAATTAGATGATATCTCTAAGAAATTCGGAGACGAGCGTGAAAAAGCGCTCAATGATGCCCTAAAGTTGATCGAAAAAGACTTTGGTAAAGGATCCATCATGCGTCTGGGCGAACGCGCAGAGCAAAAAGTTCAAGTCATGAGCTCAGGTTCCTTGGCTCTTGATATTGCCTTGGGTGCTGGTGGTTATCCAAAAGGTCGGATCATCGAAATCTATGGTCCAGAATCATCTGGTAAAACAACCGTTGCCCTCCATGCAGTAGCGCAAGCACAGAAAGAAGGAGGCATTGCTGCCTTTATCGATGCCGAGCATGCCTTGGACCCATCTTATGCGGCAGCTCTTGGGGTTAATATTGATGAACTCCTCTTGTCTCAACCAGACTCAGGGGAACAAGGACTTGAAATTGCTGGTAAATTGATCGACTCTGGTGCCGTTGACTTGGTCGTTATCGACTCTGTTGCTGCCTTGGTCCCACGCGCAGAAATCGATGGAGATATCGGTGACAGCCACGTTGGTTTGCAAGCGCGGATGATGAGCCAGGCTATGCGTAAGCTTGGAGCTTCAATCAACAAGACCAAGACCATTGCTATCTTTATCAACCAATTGCGTGAAAAAGTTGGGGTCATGTTTGGGAATCCAGAAACCACACCTGGTGGTCGTGCCCTGAAATTCTACGCTTCTGTTCGTCTAGATGTTCGTGGAAATACTCAAATCAAGGGTACTGGGGACCAAAAAGATACCAACGTTGGTAAGGAAACCAAGATCAAGGTTGTGAAGAACAAGGTGGCTCCACCGTTCAAAGAAGCCATGGTTGAAATCATGTACGGAGAAGGAATTTCACGTACAGGCGAATTGCTAAAAATTGCAACAGACCTTGATTTGATCCAAAAAGCAGGGGCTTGGTATTCTTATAACGGTGAGAAGATTGGCCAAGGTTCTGAAAATGCTAAGAAGTACTTGGCAGACCATCCAGAAATTTTTGATGAGATTGATCACCAAGTGCGCGTGCGCTTCGGTTTGATCGATGATGACACTGCTGTAGTTGTACAAGATGAAGTAGCTGAAAGCCCACTTCTTGAAGAAGTAACACTAGATCTTGATGATGCCATTGAGATTGAAGAGTAATTTTTTTCAAAATAGGTCGAAAGACTGATGGTTTTTATGGTATAATATACTACAATGTTATTATCGTGTGGCGAAAGGAGTGCATGCATGATTAAAATTTACACAGTTTCAAGTTGCACGAGTTGTAAAAAAGCCAAAACTTGGCTAAATGCTCATCAGTTGATCTATAAAGAACAAAACCTTGGTAAAGAAGGGATTACAAAAGAAGAATTACTCGATATTTTGACCAAAACAGAAAATGGCATTGCAAGTATCGTTTCTTCAAAAAACCGATACGCTAAGAATCTAGGTGTCGATATTGAAGACCTCAGCATGAATGAAGTCATCGATATCATCTTAGAAACACCACGAATCTTGAAAAGTCCTATCCTAGTGGATAACAAGCGACTTCAAGTTGGTTATAAGGAAGATGATATTCGAGCCTTTTTACCACGTTCTGTACGAAATGTTGAAAATGCGGAGGCTCGCTTAAGAGCAGCCCTATAAGAAAAGTAGCCAATCGTTTAGCTACTGAGAAGAGTCGAGATGTCAGAATCTCGACTTTTTCTTTTGTATCCGGTCAAAGAATCCACGAAAAAATGGTTGTAAGAATGTTTTTGCGGGGCATTCTATGGTACAATACTTCTGTGGGGAAAATCCCTTTTATAGAAGCTTATCAAAGGAGAAAACATGAAAAAGAAGCTTATTTGTCTAGGAGTCTTGCTTCTGGCGCTGACAGCTTGTGGACAGAAGAAACATGGGAAAACCGATTCTTCCAGTGTTCAAAAATCCAACAGTGCTAAAATTGAATCATTCAATAAAGAAAATCGAAATCTGTTAGAAAAGGCAGAAGAACAGCAAGTCTTTACCAAGCATTTTGTCCTTCCGACAGATGAGAAAGGTATTCGCCAAGAACAGACCATCACCTATCAAGGGGAACAATTACAAAAATTGGTCATGACCAATACCACTCCTGCCAGTGATGAATTGAAAAAAGCCATTCGAGAGGTCGGCCTCGAAGAAGCCCAACGATTGATGGTGGAGTCGATGGACAAGGATGAACAACTCCAACAGGCACGGACTCTTCCAGGCTTTACCATTGAACTGACCGTACCAAATGAAAATGAATACCAAACGGTCATCACCTATGACTTCACTCAGTTGGATACTAAAAAAGCGGTTGAGTTAGAGTACTTCAAATCAGCGAATATTGCGGATTTGTTGAAGTTGACACCAACAGAGTATATGAATAATCTACTCCGTAATGGAGCAAAAGAAGAATAAGGAGAAAACATGAAAAAATTTCTATTACTGGTCGTTGCTGGATTGCTTGTCTTGGTAGGTTGTGGGAATTCTCAATCAAAAGGGGGCAACTCCCTATCGAAAGATAGCGTCATCACTCGGACCTTTAAGATTGACAGAGATGTTGATGAGGTTGACGTGGTAGGTAAACAGGAAATCACAGTGACTGTATCCTACCAAGGAAAGAAATACAAAAAAGTTTCCATCAAACTAGCGACTCATGTGTCGGATGAATTCAAAGCTGAAATCAAGAAGATGATTGATGCTGAGGATGATAAAGAAGGTGCCAAGCAAGCCTTGATCGAAGGTTACGAAGGTGAAGGTGGCATTGATGAATTGAGAGACTACGATGGAATCACCGTGACATCAGATTGGACAGGTGAAGCAATGGTCTCTGAGATTGAGATTGACCCTGATAAAGTAGACTTCGATGACATTAAAAACAGCGAAGACTTGGGAGAAATTTGCAAAATGATCAAGACCTATTCTCCAACGCTCTTCATCAAAAACATGGAAAAGAATGGCTTTAAAGAAGTAAAATAAAGTCATTGAAAAAATATAGCAGATTGTTTTCGGAAACAAGTGATAAAAAGTCCAAGAAAGCCCATGAAATCAGTAATTTTCGTTTGAGAAAGTATGGAAATTATGATATAATAGTATGAATATAAAGAAAGAGGGTGGTATTGTGGGATTTACAGACGAAACAGTACGTTTTAATCTTGACGATTCAAACCGTAAAGAAATTAGTGATACATTAAAGGATGTCTACTTATCTTTGGATGAGAAGGGCTACAATCCAATCAATCAAATCGTTGGTTATGTACTCAGTGGTGATCCTGCTTATGTACCTCGTTATAACAACGCTCGCAACCAAATTCGTAAGTACGAACGAGATGAAATTGTTGAAGAATTGGTTCGTTACTACTTGAAAGGGCAAGGGATCGATCTCTAATGAGAATTATGGGACTAGACGTTGGCTCGAAGACTGTCGGAGTAGCCATCAGTGATCCATTAGGTTTTACTGCTCAAGGTCTGGAGATTATTCAGATTGATGAGGAGAAAGGAGAGTTTGGTTTTGACCGTCTCTCTGAACTGGTGAAGGAATACCGGGTTGATCGTTTTGTCGTTGGTTTGCCGAAAAACATGAACAACACAAGCGGTCCTCGAGTGGAAGCGAGTCAAGCTTATGGAAAGCGCCTTGAAGAGTTATTCAACTTGCCGGTTGAGTATCAGGACGAGCGTTTGACGACCGTTGCCGCAGAGCGGATGCTGATTGAACAAGCAGATATCAGCCGAAATAAGCGAAAAAAAGTAATTGATAAATTGGCTGCCCAGTTGATTTTGCAAAATTATTTAGATCGAAAATTTTAGAAAAAAGAGGAAATAAGATGGCACACAATCATGATCATGACCACAACCATGACGAACGCGAATTGATTACATTGGTAGATGAGCAAGGAAACGAAACCTTGTTTGAAATCCTTTTGACCATTGATGGAAAAGAAGAATTTGGTAAAAACTATGTTCTTTTGATTCCTGCAAATGCAGAAGAAGATGAAAACGGTGAAGTAGAAATCCAAGCTTACTCATTTACTGAAAACGAAGACGGAACAGAAGGCGACCTTCAACCAATCCCAGAAGATTCAGATGATGAATGGAACATGATTGAAGAAGTCTTCAACAGCTTTATGGAGGAGTGATACAGTCTGGGAGACTGTATCACCTCAACTCCTAGAAACTAGAAAGAGTTGAAACATCCAGTGGATGTTTTTAGCCCTGCTTCAAGAAACAAGAAAAAGCAGGAAGTCCGGGGGACGTTTTTAGCCTTGCGCTGAAAATGAAAACCGCAAGTAAGTCTGGGAGACTGTATCACCCCAACTCCAAGAGATTGGAAAGAGTTGGTAAGTCCAGTGGATGTTTTTAGCCCAGCTTCTAAAAATATTGGAAGTGAAATAAGAAACCAAAGAAATAGCAGAGCGTGAGCCAGCAACAAGGCTTGATCGCTCTTTTCTTTTAGGAGAAAGATATGAATCAAATTGAAGAATGGATGAATAGCCGAATTGGACTCAATTTTCGTTCAGGCTTGGGGCGGATGCAACAGGCTGTAAAGCTCTTAGGGGACCCTCGTGAAGCTGTTCCGATGATCCATGTGACGGGGACCAACGGTAAGGGCTCGACCATTGCGTTTATGCGCCAGCTATTCCAACAACATGGCCTAAAAGTCGGGACCTTTACTTCTCCGCATATTGTTAGTATGCATGATCGGATTTGTATCAATGGGCAACCAATTTCGGATCAAAATCTGATTCGCTTGGGTCAGAGCATTCAAGCGATGGAGTCTCAGCTTCTTGAGACTCACGACCAACTCTCTTACTTTGAAATCATCACCCTCTTGGCCTTTTTGTATTTCCATGAACAAAAAGTAGACCTGGCCTTGATCGAGGTTGGGATCGGAGGCCTCCTTGATACGACCAATGTCATCACAGGAGAGGTAGCAGTGATCACCTCAGTAGGGCTGGATCATCAGGAGACCTTGGGAGGAAGCCTAGAGGCCATTGCTAGGCAAAAAGCTGGGATCTTTAAAGCCGGGAAGCCGGCTGTTATCGGTCCACTGGCTAAAGAGGCTGAGCAAGTCTGCATAGAAAAGGCCCAAGCAATAGGCTGTCCGCTAGCTCGCTATGGAGAAGATTTCCAACTGGTGAAGGGCGTCTTTCAAGATGCGCAGCATCGGTTTGACTCACTGAAAATTGGGCTCAATGGAGCTTATCAGGAAGAGAATGCTGCGGTGGCTCTCGAAGCCTTTTTCCTCTTCATGGAGCAGAGAGGTCTGGCGGTCGATGAAAACGGTGTTCGGGAGGCTTTGCAAGCGACTAGCTGGCCGGGTCGTCTGGAAAACTTTGACCAAGGCGTCTATCTAGATGGCGCTCATAACCCTCATGCCATCCATCGCTTGGTCGAATATGCGCGCACCTTTTCAGATAAACGGGTGAAGATCCTCTTTGGTGCGTTAAAGCGCAAAGATTACAAGGGGATGTTGGAGATCTTTTCAAGAGACTTGCCGGAGGCGGACTTAACGGTGACGACCTTTGCTTATGGGGAAGTTGTCCAAGAGGCGGATGGCTTAGGCTATCCTTATGTAGCTGATTTCAGAGATTACTTACAGGATTTTTATAGCCGACAAGATGGCCAAGAGGTGCTATTTGTCACTGGCTCACTCTACTTCATTTCAGAAGTACGCGCTTATCTACTAGAGCAAGGAAAGAATCCTTTATAGGCAGTAACCCTCATCGGTCAGTCATAAAGATTGACCGAAAACTACCTCTATCGTATACTAAAGGTGAGCCACAAATGAACGGGGAAGTCCGTTAAAAAAGTTGGCGCGAAAGGAGACCATCCATGGCAAAGAAAATGACTGTTTTATTAGCAACAGCTACAGTCCTCCTACTTGGAGCGTGTTCAAATCAGCAAACACCATCGCAAACGAATACTTCATCAAGTGCGACGACAACAACGGCGACATCTTCTAAACAGACAACAACCAGCCCGCAGGTGAACCAAACTGGTCTTGACGGAACCTATATGGGAATGGATGAAAGTGATCAAGTGACTCTCGTCATCACTGGTGATTCAGGGACTTGGACAGCTGTAGAGGCAGATGGAGAGCAAGAGCTGAAACAGGTCAAGCTAGATGCTACCAACCAGATCATTTTTATCGGAGATGATGGTTACCGCTATCAATTAGAGGGTCAACAATTGACCCTGAAAGAAACGGACCAAGACTTGGGTGATCAGGATACGATCGTTCTGACCAAGCAATAAACTAGCAGAAGTGAGAGTGGGACAGAAATCCTAGCCTCTCAATTGTCTTTGGATTGTCGAGCAAGACGCAGTGGTTGAGTGGGCTCTACTACGCTGATTTCATCAGCTTTTACAGCCCTACTCAACTGTGCGGAGGTGGGACGACGAAATCGAATTCTAACGAATGACCGATTTCTGTCCCACTCTCTTTTTTCATTTTATCGGGTTTGCGCTCCCTTCTTAGAACTGGTATACTAGTAGGGATTATAAAAGAAGGAGAATGAGGGTGAGTTTTCGAAAGATTCGATTGTTAATGTCCAAATATGGGTTCAGTATCCTCTTTATGGGGTTCGAACTCTGGCTGTCTTTTGCGGCCTTCTTTTGGCTTAATGGATGGTTCCCAAATTGGATGTCTGTCACTATCATGGTCCTCTTGTATATCTCGACCATTTTGGCGATCGTCAACCGCAATATGCCTCCAGAGAGCAAGGTGACCTGGCTCTTGATTGCCGTCATCCCCGTCTTTGGTTCCCTTCTTTACCTCATGTTTGGGGAGCGTCGTCTGTCCAAAAAAGAAATGGTTCAGTTGGAAAATATGGAGTCCATGAATTTCCGTGAGGACAAGAGCCGCGTGCTTCGCCTCCAGTTAAAGGAAGAGAGTAAGGCCGTTTATGGGATGGTCAAGTCTATTCTATCCATGGACCACAATGCAGATCTCTACAACGGGACAGTTTCGACCTTTTTCCCACTAGGGGATCAGATGTTTCCACAATTGTTGGAGGATTTGCGCTCAGCCAAGAAATTTATCTTTCTCGAATTTTATATCATCGAGGAAGGTCTGATGTGGAACAGCATCCTAGATATCCTACTTGAGAAAGTTAAAGAAGGGGTCGAAGTGAAGCTGTTATACGATGATATTGGCTGTATGGCGACCCTCAAGGGAAACTATTCTAAACGCTTGCGCAAGTTAGGGATTGATGCCCATAAGTTTAACAAGGTGGTGCCACGATTAACGGTGGCCTATAACAACCGAGACCACAGAAAGATCTTGGTCATTGATGGTCAGATTGGCTATACAGGTGGGGTCAACCTAGCGGATGAGTATATCAACCAGAGAGAACGCTTCGGCCATTGGAAAGATAGTGCAGTGCGCTTGGACGGTCGAGCCGTCAAGGCCTTGACGCGACTTTTTCTCATGAACTGGTACATTAACCAGGGAGAAATTGAAGATTTTGATAAATACCATATGGAAAACCAAGCGGTAGATGGTGAAGGTTTCTATATCCCCTTTGGTAGTGGACCGAAACCGATCTATAAGTCCCAGGTTGGTAAGGCTGTGTATCAGAATATCATCAATCAGGCAACGGACTATGTCTATATTACGACCCCTTATTTAATCATTGATTATGATTTGACAGAAGATATTCGAAATGCGGCACTCCGAGGCGTTGACGTACGCATCGTGACCCCCTCCATTCCGGATAAAAAGTTGATCCAAATCGTTACACGAGGGGCTTATCCAGACCTGATGGAAGCAGGGGTAAAAATCTATGAGTACACTCCAGGCTTTATCCATAGCAAGCAAGTATTGGCCGATGATGAAGTCGCAGTAGTCGGGACCATCAATTTTGACTATCGGAGTCTAGTCCATCACTATGAGAATGCTGTCTGGATGTATCGAAGCCCAGAATTGACCAAGATCCGAACTGATTTTGAAGAGATTTTCTCCGTGTCTCAGCAGATCAAATTGGACACTTTCCGAATCACCTGGTACCAGTATTTGATCAAAGAGATTATGCAGTTATTTGCGCCCATGCTATAGGCGATGAGATCCCTCCGCAAGAGAAGGGGTCTTTTTTATTACGAAGTAGAGACAAAATATTACAATTTATTTACATAGGCTTGTCTAAGAATGTTCAGGGAGGCTATTTTTGGTATAATGAACATAATCTATAAAAAATAAGGAGAACTTATGAAAAAGCTCGTAAAATATGGTGTCTTACCAGCCTGCTTGTTGTTGTTGGTAGCTTGTTCGTCAAAACCAGCTACTGAGAAAAAAGCAGCCAAAGAGGATAAAGTAGAACAATCTAGTGAGTCAAAAGAGGAAAAAACAAAAAACAAATTGAGAAAGATGGAGATATCATTCTTCGTGCCATCTTCACTGACCATTCTTCTGGTTTCACAACCTTGATGGGAACGTCAGTTGACAAGTGGAAAAAACAAATTACCGAAAAATTTGTTGATGAAAATGCCTCAAAATATCTACCTGCAGAAGACTTTACACTTGAACTCTCAACTGAAACATTCACGCCAGAAAAAATCTTAGAATTGTTTGACCAAGCTCGTTTCAAAGTGCTAGCAACTATTGGTGATGACTATGAAATCACTAAGGTTGAAGACGAAGGAGATACTGCGACAGTTACGTTCAAATCTCGTGCCATTGCAACACGTGACTTGGCTAACTTGATCAACCGTGCAAAATCTAGTCTTTTTGAAAACGGAATTGAAGATGTTAAAAAATTAGAAGACAACACAGATCCAGATCTAGAAAAACGCTTGTCTCTATTGAACAACTTCTTGTTCTATTATGCCTTTGACCGCTTGAATGAAGACTTTGGTTACATCGAACCACGCGAGTACACTTTGGAATTGACGAAAACCAAAGAAGGACGTTACATCCTTAGTGATGAAAGCTTCCTTGAATTGCGTAAGGAAATCTTTGTAAACGAATACTCTGCTGATGGAGCTGAAACTCGTAAAGGAAGCAATTCCTCACAGAGTGACTCAACTAGCAAGGATTCAGATACAAGTTCAACCTCAAAAGATAAAGTATAAATCTATACAAAAGGTGAGTTTTCTCACCTTCAGATTGAAGATAAAGTCTTCCGAAAAACTTTCCTTAGGTGAGTGCGGACGTCAGCGAACTTCGAAGAAGTTCCATGACTTAGTTTTGAGCCTAGGGTCTCAAAACTCCCGAGTGCCTGAAATTATTGTGTTTCAGGCACTTTTCTCACAGCGGAAAGTTTTTAATCTTCTTAAATGGCAAAATAAATCATTTTTGAAGAGTAACTAGCTGTTTTATGTAAAATAATAGTTTATCTACATTCAAAAAGGTGAGTTTCCTCACCTTTTTTATTTACTCATTTCTTTGTCCCATATTGCTGTACAGAGAGCTCAGAATAGTATAAAATTAATAGTGGAGAATTGGGCCTAGATTCCGATTTTTAGGATGATTTTATGTTATAATATTTAAGAAAATAGTATGGGGGATGAAATGAATCGAAGTAGAAAAAACAAACGTTCAACCAGAACGAGCAGTTGGGATCAGCTACGTATTGTCAATAGTGGTCTCTGGGTCTTAACGCTACTTGTGGCTGGACTCTTTCTTTATAATATCTTTAGCTACAATATCCTAGCTTTCCGTTATTTGAATATCCTTGTGACGGCCTTGCTAGTTGGCGGACTTTTTTTAACCTTGGGTTTGATCCTTGCAGGCAAGGCTAAAAAGACGACGCTATTTTTATTGGTTCTGGGCTTGCTAGGGACCTCCGTGGGGACCTATGTTACCCAGCAATTGGTCGATGTCGCTGGAAATGTGAACCGAAATGCCAACTATACGGAATTTGAAATGGCTGTCTATGTCAAAGCGGATAGTCCAATCCAAGATATCAAAGAAATTAGTAGTGTAGCGGCACCTACGGGGAATAACAATGCAGACGATCTTCAAGCCTTGGTAGAGGAAGTGAAGAAAACGCGCCAGCATGACTTGACGATTGAAGATGTGGAATCTTATGTGGCAGCTTACCAGGCCCTACAAGAAGACAAGACAAAAGCCATTGCCTTGAATAGTACCTTTGAAGATACCATTGCAAGTGTGGATGCTGACTATGCGAAAAAATTGAAGAAAATTTACTCTTACAAGATTCGCCGTCAAGTTGAAACCAAAGCCAAGGCAGATGCGAATGCGGACACCTTTAACATCTATGTCAGTGGGATTGATACTTACGGTCCAGTCACTTCGGTTTCTCGATCTGATGTCAATATTATTATGACGGTCAACCGAAAGACCAAGCAAGTCTTGTTGACCACCACTCCGCGTGATGCCTATGTACCGATCGCCGATGGCGGAAACAACCAAGGGGATAAATTGACCCACGCTGGGATTTATGGAGTAGATGCATCTATTCATACCCTAGAAAATCTGTATGGCATCAAGATTGACTACTATGTCCGTTTGAACTTCACCTCCTTCTTGAAGCTTGTCGACTTAGTCGGAGGGATTGATGTAGAAAATGATCAAGAATTTACAAGTCTACACGGGAACTACCACTTCCCTGTAGGAAAAGTCCACTTGGATTCGGAACAGGCCCTTGGCTTTGTCCGTGAACGTTACTCTCTCGAAGGTGGAGACAACGATCGTGGGAAGAACCAAGAAAAAGTGATCGCAGCCATTATCCATAAATTAACATCGACCAAAGCATTGAGCAATTACAATGAAATCATTTCTGGTTTACAAGATTCCTTGCAAACCAATATGCCCTTGCCAACGATTATGAATTTGGTGAATACCCAGTTGGAGACTGGCGGAAGTTACAAGGTGACTTCACAAGCTGTCACTGGACAAGGACGAAATGATTTGCCTTCATATGCTATGCCAGGATCCACCCTCTACATGATGGAGCTGAACGCTGATAGTGTGGCACAAGCCAAAGAAAAGATAAACCAAATCATGGAAGGAAAAAACAATGATTGATATTCATTCACACATTGTCTTTGATGTGGATGATGGACCAAAGACGATTGAGGATAGCAAGTTCCTCATCGAGGAAAGCTACCGTCAGGGGGTTCGTACCATCGTTTCGACATCTCATCGTCGAAAAGGGATGTTTGAAACCCCAGAAGAAAAGATCTATCAAAACTACTTGGCAGTAAAAGAGATGGTGGAGACCTATCTGCCAGAAATGACTTTGCATTTCGGAGCAGAAATCTACTATACGCGAGATATCTTAGAAAAGTTAGAAGCTGGGACCATTCCGACGCTGGCTGAGACCAGCTTTGCCTTGATTGAATTTAGTATGGCGACGCCTTACAAGGAGATTCACCAAGCCTTAAGTGCAGTCTTGCGCTTAGGAGTGACTCCGGTGGTTGCCCATATTGAACGGTACCACTGTTTGGAAAAGAATGAAAAACGGGTGCGGGAATTGATCCGAATGGGATGCTATACCCAGATCAATAGTTCTAGTGTCCTCAAGCCTAAACTGTTTGGTGATCGCTACAAGTTCATGAAACATCGTGCCCAATATTTCTTGGACAAGGACTTGGTCCATTTCGTTGCAAGCGATATGCACAATGTCGATCAGCGCCCTCCATACATGGAAAAAGCTTATCAGTTGATTGAAAAACGTTACGGAAGTGACCGGGCACGTGCCCTCTTTGTTGAAAATCAACAAACATTATTGGATAACGAATTATTTTAACAATCAAGTTCCATCACGGGGATTGAAAAGGAGAAAGTGAATATGAAAAACCAAGAGAGCAAAGAGATCGAGTTGGATGTGGTCTCCCTCTTTAAAACCTTATGGCGTCGTAAATTCTCAATTATCATTACGGCCTTGCTGTTTGCGATTGGAGCCCTAGGGTACAGCGCTTTTGTAGCGAAAAAGATCTATCAAAGTACCAGCCGTATCTACGTGGTCAGCCGTCAGAACCAAGAAAACAATGCCTTGACTAACCAAGATCTTCAAGCGGGATCCTATTTGGTTAAAGACTATCGCGAGATTATCCTTTCTCAAAATGTCTTGAACCAGGCCATTGAAGAGTTGAAGTTGGAAATGACTCCAGCAGAGCTTGCTAAGAAAGTCTCAGTGGCAGTTCCGACAGATACTCGGATTTTGTCCATCACTGCATCAGACCCAGATCCACAAGAAGCAGCTCGCATCGCGAATGGCTTGAAAGATGTAGCGGCAGAAAAAATTATTGCTGTAACCAAGGTGTCTGACGTGACAACATTGGATGAGGCAGTTGTCCCGCAAAATCCTTCTTCACCAAATATCAAACGAAATGTTGTCATTGGCTTTGTCCTTGGTGGTGTCTTGATTTCTATTCTGGTGATCTTGTCAGAGGTATTGGATGACCGTGTGAAGAAACCAGAAGATATTGAAGAAGTGATGGGCATCACACTATTAGGTGTGATCCCTAATGTGAAGAAACTGTAAGAGGGAGAATTCATGGCAACCTTAGAAATTGTAAAAAGCAAATTAGCAGCGATGACTCAGGCCGAAGAGTATTTTAATGCCTTGAGTACCAATATTCAGTTGAGTGGGACCAATATTAAGGTCGTTGCCATCTCATCTGTGCAACCAAACGAAGGAAAATCAACCATTTCTACGAATTTGGCGACAGCCTTTGCGCGTGCGGGCTATCGTACCTTGTTGATCGATGCGGATATCCGTAATTCGGTCATGACAGGTGTCTTCAAGAGCCAAGGACGTGTCGCTGGATTGACAGAAGTACTTTCTGGGAAGAGTGAGATTTCCCAAGCGATTGCGACAACAGACTATCCAAAACTGGACGTTCTCTTGTCCGGTCAGATTTCTCCAAACCCGACAGGTCTCTTGCAAAGCAAAAACTTCGAGGTCATCCTTGAGGCGCTTCGCAATCACTACGACTACATTATTGTTGATACTCCTCCGATTGGGATGGTAATTGATGCAGCGATTATTGCTCAACGCTGTGATGGAAGCTTAATTGTGACGGCGGCAGGGGCTGTGAGTCGCAAGGCTGTGCAGAAGGCCAAAGAGCAACTGGAACAGACGGGGACACCTTTCCTAGGAGTGGTCCTTAATAAATTTGATATTCAATTAGAGAAATATGGTTCCTATGGTAATTACGGGAACTATGGCAATTATGGGAAAAAAAGATAAGGAATAGGATAGGGATATTATGACAGAAGGAAGGGGATTTCACAAATTTGCTTTGGCCTTTGTTCAAAGTTTACCAGTCTTAGTTGTGGCTTATGTGTTTAGTTTTGTGACAGAGACAGAAATCCACTCTAATACAATTTTCTATCTATATTTATTGCATTACGTAGCTTTCTACGTCAGCGATTACAACCAAGATTATTTCAAGCGGGGCCATCTAGTTGATTTCTTACAAACTTTGAAATATAGCTTGTGTTTCGCGCTCGCCATCAGTTTTTCGAGCTTCTTTTTGGAGGAGAAATTCTCCCTTTCTCGTCGGGGGATGATTTACTTTTTGGTTAGTCATACTCTTGTCCTTTATTTGATGAACTACCTCATCAAACGCTATTGGCGACGCTTCTATTACAGCCTTAAAGGAAGTCACAAGATTCTCTTGATTACGGCAAATTCTCGTCTGGATAAAGTTCTGGATCGGCTTCTTTCGTCAAATGATAGCGGTGGAGAAGTAATAGCTGTCACAGTATTGGACCGCCCAAACTTTCAACACCCAACTGTTCGGGTTGTTCCGAAGGAAGACCTGTTAACCTTTGCGACCTATGAAGTGGTAGACGAAGTCTTTCTCAATCTTCCAAGTGAAGAGTATGACATTGGTGAGTATGTCTCACAATTTGAGACTATGGGGATTGACGTCACCGTTAACCTCAATGCTTTTGATTTGAACTTTGCTGGCAACAAACGGATTCGAGAAGTGGCTGGGCTCAATGTCGTCACTTTCTCGACTAACTTCTACAAACCTAGCCACGTGACCGCGAAACGTGTGATCGATATCTGTGGCTCCTTGGTAGGCTTGGTTATCTGTGGCTTGGTAGCGATTGTATTGGTACCTTTGATTCGCAAGGATGGAGGTCCTGCTATTTTTGTCCAGAAACGGGTCGGGAAAAATGGGCGCTATTTCAAATTTTATAAATTCCGTTCGATGTATGTCGATGCAGAGGAGCGGAAAAAAGAATTGTTGGATCAAAACACCATGACCGGTGGCATGTTCAAAATGGACAATGACCCTCGGATTACGCCGATTGGGCGCTTTATCCGCAAGACCAGTCTAGATGAGTTACCACAATTCTTCAATGTTCTAAAGGGAGATATGAGTCTGGTTGGAACCCGTCCGCCAACAGTGGATGAGTATGAGAAATACACTCCAGAACAAAAACGCCGCTTGAGTTTTAAGCCTGGTATTACAGGGCTTTGGCAGGTGAGTGGTCGTAGCGAAATTACAGACTTTGACGAAGTCGTTCGCTTAGATATATCTTATATTGATGGCTGGACGATCTGGTCAGATATTAAAATATTGCTGAAAACGATCAAAGTTGTGTTTAAACGAGATGGAGCGAAGTAAGAATGAGTAAAGTAAGACAGATTCAATTAGGAGAGTTGTCCTTATTAGAAAAGTATATTGAGATTTGTTCTAAGTACAATCTTCGCTATTATGCTTTAGGTGGGACTTTATTAGGAGCTATTCGTCACAAAGGATTTATTCCCTGGGATGATGATATGGATTTAGGAATGCCTAGAAAAGATTATGAAAAATTCCTGGAAATTTGCGAAAAGGAATTGCCGGATCATGTCATCCTAAGAATCCATGATGATAATTTGGGTAACACATCCATCATGGATACTTCCCTTCAAATTGAATTTGGTGGTGTTGTGTGTAGTCCTTTTATCGATGTGTTTCCTTTAGATGGTTATCCATCAGATGGTTTCCACTATTTCTTACACACCAATAAAATTAAGTATTATCGTGCCCTTTCAAAAATATCTGTTATTAATCGCCTGCATAATCGCGACCGAGGTTTCTTTGAAAATACAATTGTGAAGGTCTCTAAGGTCCTTCACCTAGACAAGTTACTAAATACTGAAAAAATCAATCAGAAGTTACAAAATACGATCAAAAAATATGACTTTGAGACAAGTGATCTCGTGGGGAATGTCTTAGGATCCTATCGCGAGAGAGAATTGGCCTACAAAGAAGTATTCGGGGAGCCACAACTCCTTGATTTTGAAACTATTAAAATCAGTGGTCATGCCGATCCGGATGCATATCTGACAAAGATCTATGGCGATTATATGAAGCTGCCTGAAGAATCAGAGCAAAAAGGTCACTTTGAATCCACTTGGGGAGAATAAGTTTGAAAAGTTTTACAATGATGGGGGTCAGGATTGACCCTTTAACAATGGCTGAAACCGTTGCTGCTACAGAACAGTTTGTCCTAGACAAAAAACCGCTCCATTTGATGGGGGTCAACGCAGATAAGCTCAATCAATGTGCGACAGATGAGGCCATCAAGAAAATTGTCAATGAATCTGAAATCATCAATGCAGACGGTGCTTCTGTTGTTCTCGCAGCTCGCTATTTGGGTTATGCTGTGCCAGAGCGCGTGGCAGGCATTGATTTGATGCAGGAATTGCTCCATTTAGCCAATGAAAAAGGCTACTCTGTCTACTTCTTCGGTGCAAAAGAGGAAGTCTTGACAGATATGCTGGCCATCTTTAAAAAGGATTATCCGAATCTCCGAGTAGTAGGTCATCGCAATGGCTATTTCTCCACTGAAGAAGAGGAGACTATCCAAGAAGATATCCGTGAGAAGAATCCAGATTTTGTCTTTGTCGGGATTACCTCTCCTAAAAAGGAGTACTTGATCCAGAAGTTTATGGACAATGGCGTAAACTCTGTCTTTATGGGAGTAGGAGGAAGCTTTGATGTCCTCTCAGGCCATATCAAGCGGGCGCCTATGTGGATGCAAAAGGCCAATCTGGAATGGTTGTTCCGTGTGGCCAATGAACCCAAACGGCTCTTCAAGCGCTATTTTGTAGGAAATGCGACTTTTATTAAGAGAGTAGTACATGAAAAACGGAAAGCAAAAAAATAATATTCTTCATATTTCTCGGACCATGGACATCGGTGGGGCGGAGCGAATTGTCTATCAGTTGGCGACAGACCTCAAGGATGAATTTGACCAGGTTCATGTCGCATCAACTGGTGGATTGTGGGAAGAAAAACTAGCAGAGAATGGGATTCAACACCATCGCATTTTGGACGTCGATAGCAAACAGCCAGCTACTGTACTCAAAATTCTTGCTAGTCTTTCCAAAATCATTAAAGAGAATAAGATCACTCTTGTCCACACCCATCACCGGATGGCTGCTTTTTATATTCGTTTGTTGCAACTGCGTCATCCGAACTTGATTCATGCCTATACAGCCCATAATGTTTTCAAGGATAAATTACCACTTTATAAATTTGCGCTAGGAAAGGCTCGAACGGTTGCTGTCAGCCAAGCTGTCCAGGAAAATATCCTTAATGATGTAAAGTCAAAAAACTCTGTTGTGATTTATAATGGAGTGAAAATGCAACACAGTGAACATACAGTAAATGAAATTACTAAGTGTGACGGTATCAAAATAGGCTGTATAGCTCGCTTATCCGAACAAAAAGGGTTGACCTATCTGATTGAAGCTATGTCACTTGTGACAAATCCAAGTGTCTTCCTGTTTATTGTCGGTGACGGAGAATTGAGAAATGATTTGATAAATCAAACAAAAAAGCTAAATCTGGAAGAAAGAATTCATTTTTTGGGCTACCGAAGCGATGTCGTAGAGTGTATCAATAGCTTTGACTTTTGTGTTCTTCCGTCAGTCTTTGAAGGATTTGGATTGGTTGCAATCGAGGCCTTTATGAACGGTAAAACGATGATTGCAACAGATATTCCAGGTGTGAATGAAGTAGTGAACTCTGAGAATGGGATCCTCGTTCCAGCTGAGGATCCGCAAGCCCTGGCGCAAGCAATTAAAGAGTTGGCAGGAAATCCTGAGAAAAGAGCCTCTTTAGCTGTTCAAGCAAAGAGGGATTATGATACCAAATTTAGCTATTCTATCTTTTTAGACAACTATCGTAACTTTTACCAATTCATGAGAAAGGGTTCAAGATGAAAAAAGTAATGTTGGTGTTTGGGACGCGTCCAGAAGCTATTAAAATGTGTCCTTTGGTGAATGAACTCAAGCAGCACAATACGATTGAAACTGTAGTCTGTGTAACAGGGCAACACAAGGAAATGTTAGAACAGGTCTTGGATGTCTTCCAAGTCACTCCAGATTATGATCTTGGTATCATGAAGGCTAACCAAACCTTGTTCACCATCACGACCTCTATTTTAGAGAAAATCCAACCGGTTTTGGAGCGGGAGCAACCTGATATTGTCCTCGTCCATGGGGATACCACTACCACCTTTGCGACAGCTTTGGCAGCCTTTTATATGGGCATCAAAGTGGGGCATGTGGAAGCAGGTTTACGGACTTACAACCTTCAAAGTCCTTATCCCGAGGAGTTTAATCGTCAGGTTACGTCTATTGTAGCAGACTACAACTTTGCTCCGACCCAGGTTTCAAAAGCGAACCTAGAAAAAGAAGGACGTACCAATATCTTCATTACGGGAAATACAGTAATTGACGCCTTAAAGACAACGGTAAAAGAAGACTACGATCATCCTATTTTGGAATGGGCGAAAGGAAGTAAACTCATCATGTTGACGGCCCATCGTCGCGAAAATCTTGGGAAACCCATGGAACACATGTTCCGTGCGGTCAACCGGATTTTGGAAGAGTTTGAAGATGTGAAGGTGGTCTATCCTATTCACAAAAATCCAAAGGTCAGAGAATTGGCCGGTAAGATTTTTGGAGAGAATGAACGGATGAAAATTATTGAGCCATTGGAAGTGATTGATTTTCATAATTTTATGAACCAAAGTTATATGATTTTAACGGACTCAGGTGGCGTCCAAGAAGAAGCACCTTCTTTAGGGAAGCCGGTCCTTGTCATGCGTGATACAACTGAACGTCCAGAAGGTGTGGCTGCAGGGACTCTGAAATTGGTCGGAACAGAAGAAGAAGCCATCTATCGCAACTTCAAGCTCCTTCTGGAAGACCAAGACGAATACAAGAAGATGAGCCAGGCAAGCAATCCTTATGGGGATGGAACGGCTTGTCAACAGATTGTAGAAATTATCATGAAGGGATTAGCATAATGGAAAAGGTTTCGATTGTCATACCGGTCTATAATGTCGAGGAGTATTTACAGTATAGTGTCGGTAGTCTTAGACAACAGACCTATTCAAATATTGAAATCATCCTGGTCGATGATGGATCAACTGATCGTTCAGGAGAAATTTGTGACCAGTATGCCCAGGAAGATGACCGTATTCGAGTGTTCCATCTTCAAAATGGGGGGATATCGTATGCTCGAAACAATGGTGTAAGAGCTGCAACAGCTGATTGGATAATGTTTCTAGATTCGGATGATTACTATGATCGTAGAACCGTTGAATATTTGATGGGATTGAAAGACCAGTATAATGTTGACTTTGTATCGACTCCGGTCATTGAAGTTAG
Organism: Streptococcus ilei; assembly: GCF_000479335.1. Taxonomy (NCBI): domain Bacteria; kingdom Bacillati; phylum Bacillota; class Bacilli; order Lactobacillales; family Streptococcaceae; genus Streptococcus; species Streptococcus ilei. The sequence continues at coordinate 1,425,865 of NC_022584.1, read as the reverse complement.
AAATCACGAGGACAAAGATTTTTCGGGAGAGGTAAATGAAAAGAGTCCAAGAAAATTAGACCGTTATACAGCCCTCAAAGAGATGTTCTATGGTCGCCATGTAGGGACTCATTCGGGGGGGAAACTCTATAAGAAAGAGATTCTACTTCAATATCCCTATCCTGAAGGAATGATCTACGAAGACTTAGCCGTTGCCTATGAGCACATTGCTGCTTGCAAGGAGATTGCTGTTAGCGATCTCAATCTCTATAAGTACTATAGGAGACCTGGTAGTACAGTCAATTCTTCTTTTAGCGATCGCCTTTTGGATTTTTATAAGGCTATGGACTGGAACAGAGCCTATGTTGAGCGGGACTATCCTGATGATCAGGAAATGAAAAAAGCGGTAAATACCCGCTATGTTTTTAATGGCCTGCATGTAGTCCATGCCTTGTTAGGTTCTCAAATGTATGACCAAGTCAACAAGATTCGCAAAGAGTATCGTCACTATTGGAAAGATATTCTAGTCAATTCACATATTACAAGAAAAAATAAACTCAAATACCTTCTTTTGCTCCTTTCTCCTCATTTGTATCAAAAGGTGAGAGCAAAACTAGGCTAGATCGTCAATGGCCATGTTCTAGAGAAGGAAAAGATACAAAAACAGGAGGTTTAGGATGATTTATGCAGGGATTTTAGCAGGTGGAACAGGATCACGGATGGGGATTACGGATATGCCCAAACAATTTTTGGATTTAGGTGGCCGTCCTATTTTAATCCATACCGTAGAGAAGTTCTTACTGGTCCATGAGATTCAAAAGATTGTATTGGGGATTCATCCGGACTGGGTGACTTATACTGAAGACCTGGTCGACAAATACTTGGCTTCTTATAAGGAACGGATCTTGGTTGTAGAGGGAGGAAGTGACCGTAACTCTACCATCGAAAACATCATCTTGGCTATCGATAAGGTGCAGCCTTTAACAGATGAGGATATTATTGTTACACATGATTCGGTTCGTCCCTTTGTCAGCCTAAAAACCATTCAAGAAAATATTGAATTGGCCAAGAGCCATGCTGTTGTGGATACAGTTGTCGAAGCGACCGATACCATTGTTCAAAGCTTGGATAATACCTTTATCACGGATATCCCAGAGCGGCAATACCTCTATCAGGGTCAAACCCCTCAGACCTTTAAAATGAAAGATTTCCTCGCCTTGTATCATGACTTGAGTGATCAGCAGAAAGAAGTCTTGACGGATGCCTGCAAGATCTTTGTCATCAATGGGGAAAAAGTTGCCCTGGCTAAAGGGGAATATTCCAATATTAAAATTACGACGATTACAGATTTGAAAATTGCACGCGGTATGATTGAGGACAATTAATATGTTGAACCAAATCTTTCAGCTGACCCAGCCGAAAAATATCACCATCAAATACCAAGAAGAAGACATGAGCCGTGGAGACAAGGTGTTGATTCGCCCCTATTACATGGCTATTTGTCACGCGGATCAACGTTACTACCAAGGGAAGCGGGATCCTAAGGTGCTCAAAAAGAAGTTGCCCATGGCCCTTATCCATGAATCGTCTGGTATCGTGGTAGCGGATCCTACAGGGACCTATCAACCAGGACAGATTGTAGCCATGGTTCTCAACCAGCCTCCCCATCAAACAGAAGGTGTCTTCTTTGAAAATTATTTAGAGGGAACGCACTTCTTGTCTAGTGGCTTTAATGGCTTCATGCAGGAAGTGGTTGCCTTGCCACTGGATCGTGTAGTGGCTTATCCAGAGGAAGTTCGGGGCCCTGTCACAGCCTTAGCGGAGTTTAGTAGTGTTGCCATGCATGCCATTCATCGCTTTGACCTCATTGCCCACCAACGAAGAGAATCTGTTTTAATTTTAGGTGATGGAAGTCTCTCTTATGTAGTTGCGACTTCTTTAAACTATCTTTACCCAGATTTGAAAATTACAGTCGTAGGGCGCAATAGTGATAAACTGCAATTGTTTAATTTTATCCATCAGGCAATTTTAACCAGCGAGTTGACAGAAGACCAACGTTTTGATCATGCTTTTGAATGTACTGGCGGTCAAGGAAGTGAACCAGCTATCAATGACATTATTGATCACATCAAGCCTCAAGGAACCGTGATGCTGATGGGAGTTAGTGATAACCGGGTCGCGGTCAATACAAGAGATGTTCTTGAAAAGGGCTTGACCCTTGTTGGGTCTTCTCGCTCAGGTCGTGAAGATTTCGAGCAGGCTGTAGAAATGCTGGCGAATCGTCGGGTCCAAAGTCGCTTAAAGAATATCATCCATGTTGACGGAGAAGTTCAAGCTATTTCAGACATTCATCGTGCTTTTGCGACGGATCTAGTTACGCCGTTTAAAACAGTCTTTAAGTGGGGATTGTAGACAATCATGAAAGTTCTTAAAAATTACGCCTATAATCTCTCCTACCAGTTGCTGGTGATTATCTTGCCGATTATCACCACCCCCTATGTGACGCGGGTCTTTAGCTCGAATGACTTGGGGACCTATGGCTATTTCAACTCCATCGTCACCTATTTTATCCTTTTGGCGACGCTAGGAGTGGCCAATTATGGAACCAAAGAGATCTCAGGACACCGGAAAGATATCCAGAAGAATTTCTGGGGGATTTATACCCTCCAGTTGGGGGCTACGATTTTATCTCTTACCCTTTATGTTCTTTTGTGTCTCACCCTACCTTCCATGCAAAATCCTGTTGCTTATATCCTAGGACTTAGTTTGGTTTCTAAGGGACTCGACATTTCCTGGCTCTTTCAGGGATTAGAAGATTTTCGCAAGATTACGGTTCGGAATATCACGGTCAAACTGGTTGGAGTCATCTCCATCTTCTTGTTTGTCAAATCTGCCAATGATCTGTATCTCTATGTATTCTTACTCACCATCTTTGAGCTCTTAGGTCAGCTCAGTATGTGGCTACCTGCTCGTGAATTTATTGGGAAAGCCCATTTTGATATGGCTTATGCACGGGTACATTTAAAGCCGGTCATTCTGCTCTTTCTACCGCAGATTGCCATCTCCCTCTATGTCACCTTGGATCGGACCATGCTGGGGGCTCTCGCCTCTACAAAGGATGTGGGGATTTATGACCAAGCCTTAAAACTGGTCAATATTTTGTTAACCTTGGTGACCTCACTGGGAAGTGTCATGTTGCCTCGTGTATCGAGTCTCTTATCCTCAGGGGACCACAAGGCTGTCAACAAGATGCACCAGATGTCCTTTTTGATTTATAATTTGGTCATTTTCCCGATTATTGCCGGCATGCTGATTGTCAATGATGACTTTGTTCAATTCTTCCTAGGGAAGGATTTCCAGGATGCGCGTTATGCCATTGCCATTATGATTTTTAGAATGTTCTTTATCGGATGGACCAATATCATGGGGATTCAAATTCTGATCCCTCATAATAAAAACAAAGAATTTATGATTTCGACAACTGTACCCGCCATTGTCAGTGTCGGATTGAACCTAATCTTCCTGCCAAAACTGGGCTTTATTGGAGCTGCGATTGTGTCAGTGTTGACAGAAGCTTTGGTATGGGGGATTCAACTCTATTTCACACGAACGTATCTTAAAGAAGTGCCGATTATGGGCTCAATGATGAAGATTGTGCTTGCTTCAGGCCTAATGTATGGTCTATTGTCACTGGTCAAATCCATTGTCCATCTTTCGCCGACTCTGAATGTCGTTCTGTATGCCGGACTAGGTGGGATCATCTATGGAACCTTGATTTTGCTTTTCAAGGTGGTGAATGTGAAAGAGTTAAAACAGCAATTTACGAAACGTGCATAAAGCAAGACTCATCCATAAAGATGGAAGAAGTACTTGTTAGACGAAATAATGGTAACTATGAAAAGAGAGGCCGAGAAAGGAATGATAAAAGATTTTTGATGACCTTGGATATAAATAATGAGATGGACACTTCTGTCTGGCTCAAGACTAGCCTATCTCTTGTTATCCTTGGTTTCATGTTTTTTATCAATGTATTATCAATATGTTAAAAATGAAATTTGACGACCTCCTCGTTAGTGTTGTCGTAGCTATCGTCATATTCTTTAATACCCTATCAACAACGATGTTGAATAAAGGGATTTTTCACATGAATGCAAGCACTCTTTTGTTAGTAGTCTTGCTATTGGCATTGCGGTTTTGGAACAAGATCAATGTTTCTTATACGTACTTGCTATTTTCATTAGCCTTACTAGCAATTGGTATCCTCGTATATGTGAAAACTGGGAGACTCAATTTTTTAGTCTATTCCTTATTGATGTCCTTGTTAATAAGTGCAGATAGGAAGGTCGTTTTACGGACCTATATCTTTGTTGGTGGAAGTATTCTTGTATCAGTCTTCTTCTTATCTCTTTTAAAAGTCATTCCGAACTTGCAATATAGTCGGGGAGGCGTTATTCGGAATTCTTTTGGTTTTATCTATCCTACGGATTTTGCTTCGCATTGTTTTTATCTTTTCGTAGCGATGTCTTATCTATTGAAGAATCGCTATATCTGGCTACGGACCTTTGGTGGGCTCTTCTTGGCCGTCTTTCTCATTAAGTTTTGTGATGCTCGGATGAACGCCTATTCATTGTTGGTGGGAACCTTTATTTTTGCTTTCTTCTATCTGACCAAGGAAAAGAAAATTGGACTCTATGCCCTCATGCCATACTCAGCTGCGATTTTTTCTTCTCTCATCCTCTATCTGACTTATCACTTCTCCTGGACTTCGCCTTTCTATGTGAAAATCAATCAATTGATTACAGGGCGATTAGCCTTAGGGAAAAATGCCTTTAATTTATACGAACTAAATTGGTTTGGAACTAGAGGAGTTCAATTTATTGGTTCAGGGGGGAGCACAGAGTCTGTCCTCAGCTATAACTACGTCGATTCCTCCTATGTCCAAATGCTCTTCACTTATGGTATTGTTCCGGTACTCACCCTCATTTTGATTTATATTGTAGTATCTAGGGATGAGTATAAGAAGGGGAGATATCTTTACGTTGCTATTCTATCTTTAATCACCGTCAACTGTGTGATTGAAGCCTTTTGGTTTGTACCTTCTTATAATATTTTTATGTTTATCCTCTTCACTCGAAACACGATTGATGCTAGTCCATCGGAAACAGTCGGTGAGCTATCATATAGTTAGTGTTGGTATCAGGAGTGGTTGGAGAACTCACCTAAAGTATAAGAATACAATTACTGGACATGTTATTTGTATCAGTCAAAGGCATGTTAAGTTAAACACTGATGACCATCTATTAAAAGGGAGACAACTATGTACGATTATCTAATTGTTGGTGCTGGTTTATCAGGGGCAATTTTTGCTCATGAGGCAACCAAGCGTGGCAAAAAAGTAAAAGTCATTGATAAACGGGACCACATTGGTGGAAATATCTACTGTGAAAATGTTGAGGGCATCAATGTCCACAAGTACGGTGCCCACATTTTCCATACGTCCAACAAAAAAGTTTGGGACTATGTTAACCAGTTCGCTGAATTTAACAACTATATCAACTCACCGGTGGCTAATTACAAGGGGAGCCTTTACAATCTTCCCTTCAACATGAATACCTTCTACGCTATGTGGGGAACCAAGACTCCGCAAGAAGTCAAGGACAAGATTGCCCAGCAAACGGCTGATATGAAGGATGTTGAACCCAAGAACTTGGAAGAACAAGCGATCAAGTTGATTGGTCCGGATATCTATGAAAAATTGATCAAGGGCTACACAGAAAAACAATGGGGACGTTCTGCCACAGACCTTCCACCATTTATCATCAAGCGTCTTCCAGTTCGTTTGACCTTTGATAATAATTATTTTAACGACCGTTACCAAGGGATTCCAATCGGTGGTTACAATGTCATCATTGAAAACATGTTGGGTGATGTGGAAGTAGAACTTGGGGTCGATTTCTTTGCTAATCGTGAAGAGCTGGAAGCATCAGCGGAAAAAGTAGTCTTTACAGGGATGATTGACCAGTACTTTGACTACAAACACGGGGAGTTGGAGTACCGCAGCCTGCGTTTTGAACACGAAATCTTGGATGAGGAAAATTATCAAGGGAATGCTGTAGTCAACTACACCGAGCGAGAAATTCCTTATACTCGGATCATTGAGCACAAGCACTTCGAATATGGAACCCAACCGAAGACAGTCATCACCCGTGAATACCCAGCTGACTGGAAACGGGGGGATGAACCCTACTATCCAATCAATGATGAAAAGAACAACGCCATGTTTGCTAAGTACCAAGAAGAAGCAGCCAAAAATGACAAGGTCATCTTCTGTGGACGCCTAGCAGACTATAAATACTACGACATGCACGTGGTCATTGAGCGTGCTTTGGAAGTCGTAGCAAATGAATTTGATTGAAAGAAATAGTGATTCATGAAGTATTTTCTAAAAGAAGAGTTTTTAAAAGATTCTGGTGCTCGAAACGCCGGAAATAAGGCTAGAAATGATGTCGAGGAGATCGTCAAACGAGAAGGTTATCAACCTTTGTTGTTAACAGTTGATGATTGGTACCAAATGGGAACCCTTAAAGCCCAACAACACAAGGCGAAAGCTCTAGCTCAAGCTTTTTCTCAGTTGAAATCAGGGGATCAATTATTGATTCAATTTCCTATGCTTCATCATAGTTTTTTCACCACTCGCTTGGTAAGAAAAATCCAGCGGAGAGGGGTGAAAGTCAACTTTATTATTCATGATTTGGAAGCTTTACGCTATGCGAATTTGGATACAGTACCTTTGAAGCATAAGATTCGGGTTCATCTTCAAGAATCAAGTTTGTTGAAGATAGCTGATGGAATCATCGCCCACAATCCAATCATGAAATCTGTTTTAGTGGATAAAGGAATTGCGGGAAATAAGATTGTTAGCCTAGGTATTTTCGACTATTTGATTCCAAACTTCCAAGAGAAGACAGGGCTAACGAAGAATCTGCCAATCATTGTAGCAGGGAATTTAGCCCAGGAAAAAGCTGGTTATCTTTACTCACTTCCCGAAGAACCTGCTTATAACCTTTATGGTGTTGGCTTCGATGAGAGCAGAGCTCTTGCGAATGAGACTTACTTTGGGTCCTTCCTGCCGGATGAGCTACCAGCAGCTCTTGAGGGTGGTTTTGGTCTTGTCTGGGATGGGGATAGCGCTGAGACCTGTAGTGGTGTCTTTGGTGAGTATCTTCGCTATAACAACTCGCACAAGGCTTCGCTTTATTTAGCAGCAGGTTTTCCTCTAGTGGTTTGGAAACAATCTGCTCTCTCACATTTTGTCTTAGAGAATAGTTGTGGAATTGCAGTGGAATCGTTACATGATCTCTCTCAAGCGATTGCACAGTTAGACGATAAGGACTACCAAGACTTGCTTGTCAATGCAAAAAGGATTGGCCAAAAGATTCGTAATGGAAGTTATTTAACAAATGCCTTGAATAAAATTGTAAAATAGAAGCCTAAAAAGGCTTCTTTTTATATTCTGTAGAAAAAACACCTAGAAACCTTTTCGAATCCCTCTCGGTGTGCTAAAATAGGAACAGTATAAAATATGATTAAAGGAATGAAAATGAGAAAAAAGGATTTCATTTATTTTACCAGTGCAGCTGTATTGCTAGCTGCCTCAGTTCAAGTTGCCCATGCCGATGAAGTGGGAGTGAAAGAATCGGCAGTTACTGAAAGTGAAGCAGTAACGACACCAGCTAGCTCAGCGCCAGTTGTCGAGGAAAAGCAAGAAGTAGGGACTCATCAATATGTGGCGCCAGCTCCAGTAACAGAGCTTCCAGTCACTAGCTCAGAAGTTACGAAGTCAGACGACCCACAGGTAGAAACAAAGCCTATTACAGCAGGGGAATCTGTCCCATCTTCTGAGTCAGCTGCGAAACCTGTAACGGGGACCACTACTTTCTATAGTGCCGGTTCCAAGGCTCCATCTGGCCGTACAGTTAGTAGCCCTGTTTCGGCAGATTTGACCATCTCTAATCCAGATGTTAATGGGAACTTTACGATTACAGCTAAGAACCTCAAAGGCCTTGAGGGCTACAAGGAAGTGAAGATTCCTTTCTGGTCGCATGCCAATGGAATGAAGGATATCGTTTGGTATAGCCCAAGTCGTCAAACAGATGGTTCTTATACGGTTACAGCTAACGCCAATGATCATGAAAATGCCAGCGGGAAGTACGAAGCGCAAGTCTTCTATGTAGACCAGCAAGGTCGCAATACCTTTGTGAAGAAGGCCTTTGTCGATCGTGCAAAGCCAAGCGCTGACTTATCAATCTCTAATCCGGATTCTAATGGGAACTTTACGATCACAGCCAAGAACCTCAAAGGCTTTGAGGGTTACAAGGAAGTGAAGATTCCTTTCTGGTCGCATGCCAATGGAATGAAGGATATCGTTTGGTATAGCCCAAGTCGTCAAACAGATGGTTCTTATACGGTTACAGCTAACGCCAATGATCATGAAAATGCCAGCGGGAAGTACGAAGCGCAAGTCTTCTATGTAGACCAGCAAGGTCGCAATACCTTTGTGAAGAAGGCCTTTGTCGATCGTGCAAAGCCAAGCGCTGACTTATCAATCTCTAATCCGGATTCTAATGGGAACTTTACGATCACAGCCAAGAACCTCAAGGGCTTTGAGGGCTACAAGGAAGTGAAGATTCCCTTCTGGTCACAAGCGAATGGCATGAAGGACATCGTTTGGTATAGCCCAAGTCGTCAAGCAGATGGTTCTTATACAGTTACAGCTAATGTCAGTGATCATGAAAATGCCAGTGGGAAGTACGAAGCTCAGCTCTTCTATGTAGACCAGCAAGGTCGCAATACCTTTGTGAAGAAAGCCTTTGTCGATCGTGCAAAGCCAAGTGCAGATATCACTATCTCAAAAAACGAGGTAGAAGGTACCTTTACAATCACAGCCAAGAACCTCAAGGGCTTTGAGGGCTACAAGGAAGTGAAGATTCCTTTCTGGTCACAAGCGAATGGGATGAAGGACATTGTTTGGTATAGCCCAAGCCGTCAAGCGGATGGCTCTTATACGGTTACAGCTAAGGCCAGTGATCATGAAAATGCGAATGGTCAGTATGAGGCTCAGCTCTTTTATGTAGACCATAAAGGTCAGAATACCTTTGTGAAGAAAACCTTCGTCCAGTATGAAGGGAAAACAAGTCCGACTGGTACGATCACAATCCAAAACAATAACAAGGATACGGGAACTTTTGACGTCATTATTAAAGATGTCTACAGCCCTAAAGGCGTACGGACCATTCAAGTTCCGACCTGGTCTGATAAGGACGGCCAAGATGATATCCGTTGGTACGAAGCGACTCGTCAAGCAAACGGAGACTACAAGGTTTCTGTCAAGGCTAGCGATCACAAGAACTCTACTGGCAAATACCATGTTCATCTTTATTACATTCAAAATGATGGCTCGCGTGTAGGGGCTGGGACAACAACCACAGAAGTGGAATTTAGAAATCTGACGACCAAGACCCAAACAGGAATCAAAAATGTTAATTCTGGTGCGGGAACCTTTACGGTAACAGTAGACCAAGCACCTCAGGGACGTCGGATCAAGAATATCCGTGTTGCTGCTTGGTCTCAAGCTCATCAAGAAAATCTCTACTGGTATACTACAGCACCTTCTGGTACGCATACAGAAGTGCAAGTCTCTGCAGCGAATCACCAATACCAGAAAGGGAACTACACCACTCACGTCTATGTGGACTATGTGGATGGTGGCGTTGAAGGTTTTGACTTGGGTCAAACGGCTCTTTCACCTCGTGAGACAGTTGATCAAGCAGCATACACTCCTCGTGTTACGAATGGACAACGAGATCGGGTTCTTCGAGCAGCTGCAAATTTAGTAGGTGTTCGAAGTGGAAGTGCAGCCCATCATCAATTGGTCAAGGATTACAATAGCATAAATCCCCTACCAGTTGGATACGCTGTGAAAAATTCTGATGATTGGTGCGATGTGTTTGTAACAACAGTTTTCCAACGCGAAGGTCTTAGTCATCTCATTGGTCGTGAGTGTGGGGTAGAGCGCCACATCCAAATCTTTAAGCGTCTCGGTATTTGGAATGAGGATGGAGCTTCTACACCAAAAGCGGGTGATATTATTACCTTTAACTGGGACCAATACTCTCAACCGAATGATGGATTTGCGGATCATATTGGGATTGTAGAACGCGTCGAAAATGGATTGATTCATACAATCGAAGGAAATTCCGGTGTTGTTGGTACTGTAAAACGCAATGTTTACCGTATTGGACACGGCAATATCCGCGGATTTGCGACACCACGTTATAAATAACAAATTTTAATTTGTAGAAACTCCTGAAAAGATCGATAATAGCTCTTTTCAAGAGTTTTTCTTTTTAAAGATATTAATACTTCACTTATGCTGAAAACTTACCAATCTTCTAATGGGATTTTTTTTAAGAAGAGAGGAGTTATCCTTTAGATTACTTTCGTATTGCTATTCTATATGGTACAATAGGGGAGTATAAAATATGATTAAGGGAATGAAAATGAGAAAAAAGGATTTCATTTATTTTGCCAGTGCAGCTGTATTGCTAGCTGCCTCAGCTCAAGTTGCCCATGCCGATGAGGTGGGAGTGAAAGAGTCGGCAGTCACTGAAAGTGAAGCAGTAACGACACAAGCTAGTTCAGCACCAGTTGTCGAGGAAAAGCAAGAAGTAGGGACTCATCAATATGTGGCGCCAGCTCCAGTAACAGAGCTTCCAGTCGCTAGCTCAGAAGTTACGAAGGCAGACGAGCCAAAGGTAGAAACACAGCCTATTTCATCAGGACAATCTGCCCCATCCTCTGAGTCAACTGCGAAACCAGTAACGGGGACCACTACTTTCTATAGTGCTGGTTCCAAGGCTCCATCTGGCCGTACAGTTAGTAGCCCTGTTTCGGCAGATTTGACCATCTCTAATCCAGATGTTAATGGGAACTTTACGATTACAGCTAAGAACCTCAAAGGCCTTGAGGGCTACAAGGAAGTGAAGATTCCTTTCTGGTCGCATGCCAATGGAATGAAGGATATCGTTTGGTATAGCCCAAGTCGTCAAACAGATGGTTCTTATACGGTTACAGCTAATGTCAATGATCATGAAAATGCCAGCGGGAAGTACGAATCACAGGTCTTCTATGTGGACTATCAAGGTCGCAACACCTTTGTGAAGAAGGCCTTTGTCGATCGTGCAAAGCCAAGCGCTGACTTATCAATCTCTAATCCGGATTCTAATGGGAACTTTACGATCACAGCCAAGAACCTCAAAGGCTTTGAGGGTTACAAGGAAGTGAAGATTCCTTTCTGGTCGCATGCCAATGGAATGAAGGACATCGTTTGGTATAGCCCAAGTCGTCAAACAGATGGTTCTTATACGGTTACAGCTAATGTCAATGATCATGAAAATGCCAGCGGGAAGTACGAATCACAGGTCTTCTATGTGGACTATCAAGGTCGCAACACCTTTGTGAAGAAGGCCTTTGTCGATCGTGCAAAGCCAAGCGCTGACTTATCAATCTCTAATCCGGATTCTAATGGGAACTTTACGATCACAGCCAAGAACCTCAAAGGCTTTGAGGGTTACAAGGAAGTGAAGATTCCTTTCTGGTCGCATGCCAATGGAATGAAGGACATCGTTTGGTATAGCCCAAGTCGTCAAACAGATGGTTCTTATACGGTTACAGCTAATGTCAATGATCATGAAAATGCCAGCGGGAAGTACGAATCACAGGTCTTCTATGTGGACTATCAAGGTCGCAACACCTTTGTGAAGAAGGCCTTTGTCGATCGTGCAAAGCCAAGCGCTGACTTATCAATCTCTAATCCGGATTCTAATGGGAACTTTACGATCACAGCCAAGAACCTCAAAGGCTTTGAGGGTTACAAGGAAGTGAAGATTCCTTTCTGGTCGCATGCCAATGGAATGAAGGACATCGTTTGGTATAGCCCAAGTCGTCAAACAGATGGTTCTTATACGGTTACAGCTAATGTCAATGATCATGAAAATGCCAGCGGGAAGTACGAATCACAGGTCTTCTATGTGGACTATCAAGGTCGCAACACCTTTGTGAAGAAGGCCTTTGTCGATCGTGCAAAGCCAAGTGCTGACTTATCAATCTCTAATCCGGATTCTAATGGGAACTTTACGATCACAGCCAAGAACCTCAAGGGCTTTGAGGGCTACAAGGAAGTGAAGATTCCCTTCTGGTCACAAGCGAATGGCATGAAGGACATCGTTTGGTATAGCCCAAGTCGTCAAGCAGATGGTTCTTATACAGTTACAGCTAATGTCAGTGATCATGAAAATGCCAGTGGGAAGTACGAAGCTCAGCTCTTCTATGTAGACCAGCAAGGTCGCAATACCTTTGTGAAGAAAGCCTTTGTCGATCGTGCAAAGCCAAGTGCAGATATCACTATCTCAAAAAACGAGGTAGAAGGTACCTTTACAATCACAGCCAAGAACCTCAAGGGCTTTGAGGGCTACAAGGAAGTGAAGATTCCTTTCTGGTCACAAGCGAATGGGATGAAGGACATTGTTTGGTATAGCCCAAGCCGTCAATCGGATGGCTCTTATACGGTTACAGCCAAGGCCAGTGATCATGAAAATGCGAATGGTCAGTATGAGGCTCAGCTCTTTTATGTAGACCATAAAGGTCAGAATACCTTTGTGAAGAAAACCTTCGTCCAGTATGAAGGAAAAACAAGTCCGACTGGTACGATTGTAATCCAAAACAATAACAAAGAGACCGGAACTTTTGATGTCATCATTAAAGATGTCTACAGCCCTAAAGGCGTACGGACCATTCAAGTTCCGACCTGGTCTGATAAGGACGGCCAAGATGATATCCGTTGGTACGAAGCGATTCGTCAATCAGATGGGACCTACAAGGTCAGCGTGAAGGCTTCTAACCATAAGAACTCGACAGGGACCTACCATGTTCATTTGTACTATATCCAGGGGGATGATAGTCGTGTTGGTATTGGAGCGACAACAGTACAAGTTGAAAACCGCAAGGCCAATACAAAAACACAGGCTCTTATAAAGAATGTCAATTCTGAAAAAGGAACATATACGGTCACGGTATACCAAGCTCCTCAAGGTCGACAAATTAAGCAAATCCGAGTTGCGGTTTGGTCCCAGCCTCATCAGGAAAACCTTCGTTGGTATTCAACGAAACCAAGTGGTGTGGAAACCAATGTCGACATTCTTGCCTTTAATCATGGGAATGTATCGGGGGACTATACTACACATGTTTATGTAGATTATACAGATGACAGTGTTGAAGGTTTTAATCTTGGAAAAACAAAACTATCCCCTCGTAATCCAAAAGTTGGTTCTCAAACTGCTTATTATTCTCAACGCGATCCTCGTTGGGGAGGGAAATGGTATGGTGTCAGCAACATGGACCAATCGGGCTGTGTTCCAACTTCCTTGGCTATGACTTTTACGGATATTCTCGGACGACAAGTGTTACCAACTACAGTAGCGGATTATCTGTATTACAATACCAATTCTTTTAATAAAATTGCTGTAGCCGGAACAGATGCCGATGGACTTGTTGCTGCTACGAATCATTGGGGCTTAAAGAGCCAAATGCTTACAGGGAAAGATGCAATTGCTGCAACCTTAGTATCCGGAAAACACGTTCTTGCTGCAGTTGAGGAAAGTATCTTTATCAATGCTCCTTATACGCATGAAATCGTCTTGCAAGGCTATGATAACGGGAAAACCTATGTAAGAGATCCATTTAATCCTGCCAACAACGGCTGGCACTCTATTGATTATATCTTCTCAGTAAAAAGTACCGATCCAATCGATGCTAAATTAGGTTCACCATTTTTCAGCATTTTTGCCTAAGGACTTTTCTATAATAGAAAGTCAACCAGCTCCGAAAGAGGGCTGGTTTTTTTGCATCCCTTTGATGACAGGAGAAGGCATTAGACAGGGAGCTTGTGTCAAAAAAAACTTATAAATACCCTAAGGATATCCATGCAAGGTCTTTAGGGGCGTTTTGGAAGGGTATAAAAAAGCTATGGAAACAAGTGATGGAGGCATAAAATAGATCCAAAAAAATAGCTTGCAATCATATTTTTTGGGGGACTTAACCTAAATTGGTTGATTGATGCAGAAATCGAGAAAAATTTTTAAAATAAGAACATTGAGGCGTTTATTTGTTCATTTAGCGACATTTTTTATAAAATCGTTGGCTTATTTGACTCATATATGATAAAAATGTAATGAGGAACTTTTTGGGTTCAAAATGATAAAAGGAGATGAAAGAATGAAAAAGAGACCGTCCTTATGGAAAACCTTTTTGAAAAAAGGGTTTGCCCTCTTCACCATTTTGATGATGCTGGGTCAATTGGGTCAAGGTGCTGTAACAGTCTTGGCGCAAGAGCTAGCAGTCGGAGATAACGGTGCCTTAGATGTTAGCCTCTTGTATGGAGATAAGCAAGAGCATCCAGGCGGCATGGCCTATACCACGTCTGACACCATGTCTGGCTATATTCAGATTACCCCTAAAAATCTGACAACAGATCTCGATGATGTGGTTGTGAACCTAGTGCTCCCAGGGAAATACTTGTCGGAAGTCAGTGTTCCAGGTTTCACTAGTAGTTCACAACATGACGAACCAACAGTGACCAAGGTAGGAGATGATTACCATGTTAGTCTACATTTTACCAACTACCAAAAATCTGAGGTCTTGACCCTGCCATTTATCGCCAAGTTTAAGTTAGGATTCCCTCCTACCAACTACTCGATGGATATCATAGGGACACTCAATATCAATGGTGCTGAGACTGCTATAAATAGTATCACTTGGAAACCTCAATACAAGGATTATACCTTGACCAAGTTTGTCAATCAGAACTATGATGCGACCATGTCCAGAGACTATGCGGAAGCATCTCCAGGGATTGTAACTGGAGCAGATGGCAAAAAGTACATCGAAAAAGCTACTTCAGTTCCGTTTGCTTTCTTGTTAGATGGGATGCGTGGACAGTACAATGGTAGCTATCGTCAGTTGGAATCTGCAACAATCACAGATAAGCTGCCAACCTATACGGACAAAGATGGAAAAACTCGTACAGCGGTTCTAGATACAGAAAAATCAGAAGGTTGGGTCGATAATGGAGATGGTACGGTTTCAAAAACTTTTGTTGCCGATGCCAATGCCAATCCTCAAAACTATCATTCAGATTTGATGCAAAAAATTCAAGACAAGAGTTTCTTGTACTTGAAATTCCCTGATTTGGTCATGGAAAAAGACCAAACCTTAGAAGATGTCTTAGTGAAAGATTTGACCAATACGGCGTCTGTCGTGGGGATTCCTGCGGAACGTGGTGATGGAGAGCCGGATGTAACGGCTGAAGATTCTCTCATCTTCCGACTCACTTCACGTGACTTGGAAGGTAAAGGAGCCTTTGCTAAGCAAGCAGATGGAAATGTCTACGATTCGACAGACTACAAGGCGGCTAACTACAAGTGGCTCTTGAAATACAATAATACCACACCATTTGCTCAAAAGAATCTTGTCTTTTATGATGAGCAAGTAGACTCGCGCTTGAAGTTTACCAAAATTGAATATGGTCGTATGTTGATTGGAATCTATGGAAATGGACCTCTGATCAATCAATACGTGAAACGCATCATCCTAACCATGGAAGATGGCTCAACTAAAGAAATCCAACCAGAGGCAGACAAGGATGGATTTGGAAACATTGATTTGACCAAATATGGAACGGTTGTCGGCTGGAGACTGGAGATGAAAGATGACTTCGCGCTTCCATCTGGTCAAGGGATTTATATTTCTACCTATACAGCCTTCAAGGATCCAGAAAAGACCCATATCGATCAAAATGATGAGTCCAAGAATGCCTATGAAAATACTGGACGGATCACCTATAAAACCCAGTCAGGGGCAGACAGAGACCAATCTGCTAAATGGCAGTTCAAACTTCTTCCATTGACAGAAAATGTTGAACTGACTAAGAATACAGATTATAACAATGTCCAATTCACAGATGGAAAAACCATTCGTTTTGCCCTATCTGCTAATAATGTTCGCTTAGATCCAGGTAAGGATTACAAGGACTTGCGTGTTATTGATCTCTTTGATCCAAATACCTTGGATATTGACTTCAAATACCTAGATCAATACTTTGATAAGAATAACACTCGTTTTTATGCCCCTTGGTACAAATCCTATGAGGTCATTGAAAACTACCACAATTCTGGACGTTCTGCCTTGATTATCCATTTGGATCAAAAGGAATTTATCAAACGCTCCCTAGAGACTGGTGGCAAGGCTAATTTACCATTCATCTATACTAAATTAAAAGGGAAGGCTGATGGCGGAACCTTTACCAACCATATCTATCTGGCAGGAGAAGGCCTCTGGGATCTAGAAACTGCTAACCCGAATACAGTTGCAGTAGATAGCTATGATTTAAACAACAATGGTTCGACAACGGATAAGATTCCTCATGCGGAATCCAACTATACTATTGTCGCAGCTGAAGGGGTTTATTCTCGTAAGTTCATCGCCAAGAACGATGACTTGTCTGATGCTTCAACAGTAACTCGAACCTTTAAACCAGGGGAAACCTTTAATTACAAGTTGACCATTAAGAACAACACAGACAGGCCAGTTGAAAATACGGTGATTTATGACGTCCTCCCTAAAGTTGGAGATGTCAATACACTTGATGCTTCAGCCCGTAAGACAGAATACACAGTTAGTCTTCGCGGTCCGATCACTGCACCGGAAGGGTGGACAGCATACTACACAACGGACACCACAGTTACAGCTAGTACCATGGCACAAGCGGCAGATAGAGATATTTGGACAGCAGATGTCACAGATTATAGTAAAGTAACAGGAATTAAGGTCGTTGCCAATGAAGGAACCACGATTGGTGCTCGAAGCCAAGTAGATATTGCTGTACCTGTTGTTAATCCAAGTGAATTGACAGACCAAGTCAAGCAATTGATGCTAGAACGTACAGAAGATAACAAGGACAATGGTGGCCGTTCAGGTGTTGTACAAGCCCATAACCAATTCGGTTATAGAGCCAAAGGACATGAAGGAAACCGCGAATCCAACACCGTAACTTCTCAAATCTTTGCAGCAAGCTTCCATGTGAAGAAGGTTGATAAAGACGATACTAGCAAAGGATTAGCAGGTGCTGAGTTCACCTTGTCAGATGCTACTGGTGCTGTTCTTGCGACTCAAGTTTCTGATAAGGATGGCGATCTTGCCTTCACCACCCTAACAGAAGGAACTTACACGCTTAAAGAGACTAAAGCTCCAGACAACTACAAGTTGGATGAGACAGAACATGCAGTCCTTGTGACCTACGATGCGGATCAACAGCTCTACCATGTGACGATTGATGGCGAAGCGACTGGTTCAAAAGCTTCACCAAAAGTGATTGCAAATGAGAAAGATATTCATTATATCGATCTGGAAGCTTCAAAAGTTTGGGATGACCAAGACAATGTAGAAGGTCTTCGCCCAGAATCCATTGAGTTCCAATTGTACAAAAATGGAAAAGCAGAAGGGAAACCAGTAGCCCTTTCAGCAGGAAATGACTGGAAAGTAACCTTTAACAATCTTCCAGATAAAGATAAAGACGGCAAGGTGATTACCTATACCGTTAAAGAAGTAAAAGTTCCAACTCATTACACAACTGATAGTCAAGAAGCACAGTTTGTCGATGGGAAAGCAACGATTACCAACAAGCGTACTCCTGAAACTACAGAAGTAACCGTGAAAAAGGTTTGGGATGACGCTCAAAATCAAGACGGTCTCCGTCCGTCAACCATCACGGTGCATCTCCTAGCAAACGGAGAGGAAGTGCAAACAGCCACTCTATCTGGTGAGGGAGATACATGGAGCCATAGCTTCACAGATTTACCAGTCTACAAGAATGGTCAAAAACTAGTCTATACGGTAACAGAAGATACAGTTGCTAACTACTCAACAGTTATCGAAGGTTCGACGATTACCAACAGCTACAAACCAGGTAAAACAAGTGTAACAGTAACCAAGAAGTGGGTTGATGCAGAAAACCAAGATGGCCTTCGTCCGAAGAGCATCAAGGTTCAACTCTATGCTAATGACCAAAAATCAGGTAAAGAGGTAGAACTTTCTGCAGATAACGACTGGACCTATACCTTCTCTGACTTGGATGAGAAAAAAGCTGGTCAAGCTGTTCAGTATACAGTGAAAGAGATTGAAGTACCGAAAGGATATACTCAAACAGTAGAAGCGACCAATCCAGGTCAGGTAGTGATTAGTAATACGCACACTCCTTCTAAGACGAAAGTTCAAGTAACCAAGAAATGGGAAGATGCCAATAACCAAGATGGCCTTCGCCCAGCAACGATTACGGTCAAACTTTATAAAGATGGAGTTGCTACAGACCAGACCCTGGAATTATCAGAAGCTAACCAGTGGCAAGGATCTTTTGAAAATCTTGATGAAAAAGCAGCCGGTAAGGCCATTCACTACACTGTAAAAGAAGAGAATGTCCCAGAAGGCTATACCCTTTCAATTGATGACAAGGATCCAGCACATCCTATCTTGACCAATAAGCATGAGCCGACTGTCACTCAGGTTAAGGTAACCAAGAAATGGGAAGATGCTAATAACCAAGATGGCCTTCGTCCAAAAGAAATTCAAGTTCAATTGTATGCAGGTGATCAAGAGGTGGGCGAGAAAGTTGTCTTGTCTACTGACAATAAGTGGACTCATACCTTTACTAAACTTCCAGAAAAAGCAAATGGAGAGATCATTCACTATTCTGTTAAGGAAGTAGTAGTTCCTAAAGGCTACACCGTAACAGAAGAGAGCCAGGAGAAGGGTGATCTTGTCTTGACCAATACACATACCCCAAGTACGGTGGATATTCCAGTCATGAAGATCTGGGCTGACAATGACAACCAAGATGGCCTTCGTCCGGCTAAGATTACTGTGAATCTTTATGCCAACGGTGAAAAGGTGGCCCACAAAGATATCACAAGCGAGACAGATTGGAGAGAAACCTTTACTGGACTTCCTGAATTTAAGGATGGTAAGAAAATTGTCTACACTCTTCAAGAAGAACGAGTTGAGAATTATTCACCAAGTATTGACCAAGAAAGCTATACCATTACCAATACGCACACTCCAGGTAAGACGAGCCTCTCTGTAACTAAACAGTGGGATGACCAAGAGGATAAAGACGGCCTTCGTCCGAAGAGTGTGAAAGTGCAACTGTATGCGGATGGTAAGAAGTCTGGTGAAGTCATTGAGTTGTCAGCTGAGAACAAGTGGACTCATACCTTTGCGAACTTAGACAAACATGTCAAGGGCAAAGCTGTCACCTATACGGTGGAAGAAGTCGATGTTCCAACAGGTTACCAAGTGACGAAAACAGATGACGGTCAAGGTAATGTTGTTCTGACCAATAAACATGAACCAACAAAACCAGTTACACCAGAGCCTAAGAAACCAGGTAAGAAGATTGGTTTCTTGCCAAGCACTGGTACAACCATCTCCTTGATTAGCTTGGTATTAGCCTTTGTGGTAGCAAGCAGTGCAGCTTATCTCCTTAAAAAGAAGAAAAAATAAGCGCATTTCTTGATTAACAATTGTTTAATCAATCGCGAGAATAGAAGAGGCCCCTTAGGGGGCCTCTTTTTTCTGTGTGGTCAAAAATACAAAAAATTCTTGACAAACTAAAAAATTAGCGTTATTATTAACTAGTTAATTAACCGCTTAATAAACCGATTAAGAAAAAGAAAGGGATTATACATGTTTGGGAGGAAACTAAGGGCCTTAGGAATAGGATTCATCTGCCTCTTGTTGTTGGTGGCTTGTGGAAGCCAGAGAAGTTCGGGAGCTGATTCAACGAAAAAGGGGCTCAAAATTGTGACGAGTTTTTATCCTGTCTATTCCCTAGTTAAGGAGATTTCAGGCGATCGAAACGAGGTCTGGATGGTTCAGTCAGGCGCTGGGATTCATGATTACGAACCTTCGGCCAAGGAGACAGCCCAGATCTATGACGCGGATGTCTTTATCTACCATTCTCAAACACTCGAATCTTGGGCTGGACGTCTAGATCCTAGCTTGCAAGACTCGAAATTGCGGGTTATCGAAGCCAGCAAAGGAATGGAATTGGATAAGGTTGCTGGATTAGAGGATATTGAGGATACGGCAGGCAAGGATGCAAAAAACTTGTATGACCCTCATACTTGGATGGATCCACTGAAAATTGCTGAAGAAGGAAAGATCATCGCCCAAGAGTTGGGAGACATTGATCCAGAGAACAGAAGTTATTATGAGGCCAATGCTCAAAAACTTGAAAAACGCTGTGAGGCTTTGGTGGCCAAATACCAGCCACTCTTTGAAAAAGCGACACAAAAGACCTTCGTGACCCAGCATACAGCCTTCTCTTATCTAGCCAAGCGCTTTGGCCTGAAACAATTAGGAATCGCAGGGATCTCGCCTGAGCAGGAACCAACAGCCCGTCAATTGGCTGAGATTCAACAATTTGTCAAGGATTATCAAGTTCAGACGATCTTTGTTGAGAAGCATACCTCATCCAAGGTGGCCGATAGCATTGCCAAGGCGACAGGGGCAAAAGTGAAGGTGTTAGATCCTCTCGAAGCGGATCCGGAAAATAATAAAGATCTCTTAGAGAACTTAGAAGAAAATATGGCTAGTCTAGCGAAAGAATTACAGGAGTGAGTAAAAAAGAAATGAAGAAAAAAGCAACAATTGGATTAGTAGCAACCTTAGGCTTGGGTTTATGCGCCTATGCCTTAAGTCAGCAAGCACCAGTCAAGGAAGAAAAAAAGAATCAGAATCAGGTGAAGTATTTACAAGGAGACAAGAAAAAGTCAGCTAGTAGCTCAAACAAGCAGGAAGAAAGCATTGAAACCGTCAACTCGAAGGAAAAGATCCAGGCAGAGCAGATTGTGGTCAAAATTACGGATGAGGGCTTTGTGACTTCCCATGGAGATCATTTCCATTACTACAATGGCAAAGTCCCTTATGATGCGATTTTTAGTGAGGAGCTGATTTTACGTGATCCTAGTTACCAACTGCAACAATCGGATATTGTCACACAGGTGCGAGATGGCTATATTATCAAGAAGGATGGGACCTACTACCTCTACCTAACCAATCCGCAACATACGCTAAATGTCCGTTCGGTGGAGGAAATAGCCCAACAGAAAAAAGGAGAGCTGGTCTCAGGTTCGAAAGATAGCGTCCCAAAAGCTGGACAAACTCGTGACTTCAGCCAGCCGAGTCAGGCTCTACGAGAAGGGAAAACGGTGGCTAGTCTGACAGCAGGAGTCAAGCCTGGCCAAGGTGGTTATCGGACAGATGACGGCTATGTCTTCCATCCTGGGGATGTGATTTCTGATACAGGAGATGGTTTTATTGTTCCGCATGGTGGACACTACCACTATATTCCGAAAAGTGCCTTATCAGCTGGAGAATTATATGCAGCCTTAGCGGTTCTAAATGGAGGAAGAAAAAATGAAGTAAATCCCATTGCTCCAGCTTCTAGCCAGCTAGCTTCATCGGTTAATCCGAATCAGCCAATCGCAGACGCGGTCACTCCAACGATTACAGCATCTGTGCCTCATCCAACAGTGACGAATAAAGGGAAAACCTTGCCGAGCCTTTTGGAAGAATTGAAAAATACTCCGCTTTCATCGCGCCATGTTGAGTCGGATGGTTCGGTCTTTGATCCAAGTAAGATTACCAAATGGACAGATCAAGGGGTAGTGTATCCTCACGGGGATCATTTCCATTTCATTCCTTATAGTCGCCTTTCGCCTCTAGAGCGGGAGTTGGCACGACAGTTCCAACTATCCCGTACACAAGGTGGAAGTATCACAAAAGAAGAGAGTCCAACTCAACCTTCAAGTCCAGAGACAAAACCAGTCGATCAGAATCCTCATCACAAGCATGATCATGAAGACCATGAAGCCGATCATGATCATCATCATGAAAATGAACAGGCCCATGAGCACGATCATGGTTTCCATGCAGATCATGTCATCAGCAAGGATGACGAGGGCTATATGGTCGCTCACGGAGACCATGCGCATTACTTCTACAAAAAGGATCTCTCTCCTCAAGAGATCGCAGCGGCAGAGGCAGTGTTAGCTGGTAAGAAGGAAGAAGACAAGGGTCAACCACTGACAGATGATGTAGCGACCTATTCGCGAGATGCTTCGGATGAAGAAAAAATTCAGTACATTAGCCAGACTTACGGCGTCCCTCGGGAAGCTATCAAGATTTCCAATGGTTTCTTTGTATTTAACAATCCAGACCAAGAATACGATCCAACCCATATCCACCCTTATGCAGTACGGAAGGAACATGTTCGGATTCCGCTTGAAACAGGAAATCCCGAGCTAGACTTTATCAACGAGCTTTATGCAACAGCACTTCGCTCCGGTATTTCGCCATATACGATGCAAATCGAGAACGGCCAGTTTGTCATTCCGCATGGAGACCATAACCACTACATCAAGGTACGCTCAGCAGGATTGGCGGACTACTTGGCTCACCGTCTACCGACCATCCAAGCAACTTACCAGAAAGGTGACTTGGACCAGAAAGCTGTAGAGGACAAGGTCAACCAACTCCTAGCAGAAAGTCGGACTTTGTACGCATCAGACCCTCTGCAACAACGACGGATTGAGTTGAACTTGGGTCAATTCTTAGAAACAGTTAAAAACTTCCCAAGCAATTCGACAGCAGGATACTTGGCGAGTCTTGACCAAGTTGATAAAGAATATATCCATGCGACCCAGGAAGTGAAGCCGAAAGAAGAAACAGCCTTGGATCGTCGCTATCAGGAATTGTTGGAACAGGTTCGCTTGCTTGATACCGAAGCCTTCCAACTCAAGAAAGAAAGCCTTGTTTCTCAATTGCAGGAAGCCTATACAGCTAAAGATAGCCAAGGCTTGGATCAGCAAGGAAGATTGTTGCAAGCTATTCAGGAGATGCAAGATCGGACTGGTGTGACTTCGGTGGATTACCTCAAGTATTTCTACCAAAGTTTAAGCGATGCGCGTTTGACACCTGAATTGCGTGCGACAGCATCAGACCTTGCTTTGAAGCTTTACCGAGCTCAGGCCTTTGAAGAAGCTTGGGACTCAAAAGCCCATTTCATGGAACTCTACCAAGCTAAGCAAGCGATTGACCAGCTACTGTCCCAGGATAATGCTCCAACCTATCCAATCGAAAAAACAGTTCTGGATCAAAAGGGAGGAGATGCTCCGTCCTATAACCTAGCTGTTTACGACTTCCTCAAAGGGGTCTATGGTGACTTGGATGAAAAGACAGAGTCCCGTCAACGCTCTAGTATCTTGACAACCCTTTTGGAACAAATCAACTCTCTTTTGCCACAAGTAGAAGAAAGCAAGCGTCCTGCTTTTGAAGAACGTTTAGAACAGGTACGCCAAGAGCCCGATGCTGACAAGGCCTTGACTGCAGGAAAAACTCTTTTGCGTGAAGTTGGTGAAACGATTGAACAACAAAAGCAAAAGAAAACAGAGGAACCTCAACTTGGAGACGTGGCCCTCTATCAAGAGATTTATAACCAGTTGATCGCTCTCCACCAACAATTGGCCGAAAAAGGAGCCAGTGATGCCCAGTTTGAACGCTTAGAAGCTCTCTTTGATCAACTAGCTGATCCAAAGAGTGACAAGAAAGCCTTGCTACAAGCGATCCAAGCTCTTCGAGAGGATTTGCTAGCGGCTCCATCGACAGCAGTGGCGGAAGCAGACAAAGCAACTCCAGCCCCTCAAAGTCCTACCACAAGCGATCCTAGCCAAAATAAGGAAGAGGCTTCAGATCCTGTTCAGACCCCATCACCAGAGTCAGAAAAAACAGAAGCCAGTCCAGTCGCAAGTGAAGAAACGACGGAATAGGAACGATGCAGAAATAAAAGAGGCTGGGACAAAAGTCCTAGCCTCTTAACTGTCTTTGGATTGTCGAGCAAGACGCAGTGGTTGAGTGGGCTCTACTACGCTGATTTCATCAGCTTTTACAGCCCTACTCAACTGTGCGGAGGTGGGACGACGAAATCGAATTCTAACGAATTACCGATTTCTGTCCCACTCTCTTTTAAGCCTTTCTCAAAACTTGGAGAAGGGGCCTCAACTTGAATTTTCTCTAAGGTAAAGGGATGGGTAAGCCGCAAGCGGTGGGCATGGAGCATGAGACGAGGCGCTCTTTCTGGGTTATAGAGAGGGTCACCCACGATCGGATGGCCATGATGAGAGAGGTGGACTCGGATCTGGTGGGTGCGACCTGTCTGGAGCTGACAGTTGACTAAGCTGGTGCGCTTGAAAGTCTTTAAGCTAGTCACATGGGTTTCCGCATAGAGGCCCTTTCGAGGATCAACAATACGCTTGCGTCGATCATGGCGATCACGGCCTAATTTGTCCTTATAAACCAGTTGCTTTTTGGGTAAGGTACCTAAGATTAGAGCCCAATAGTCTCGTTGAATTTTCTTATCTTCTAGCAGCCGATTCAGGACGGGTAAGACAAAGGGATTCTTGGCAAAGACAAGAGCTCCACTGGTTTCCTTGTCCAAGCGATGAACGACATAACAGGTCTTCCCAACATAAGTGGAGACATGATTAAGAAGGGCGATTTCATCTGGTTGATTGGCGTGTGTTTTCATGCCTTCCGGCTTGTTTACGATGATGAGGTGCTCATCTTCATAGAGGGTTTCGACCAGGCTAGCATCCCCTGTCAAGAGATCCTTTTCTTCATAATCTTCCGGATCAAAGGTGAGGGTGAGTTGGTCACCAGCTTCAAGCATTGATTGCCAGTGGACGGTCTCCCCATTGACTTGGACATGTTTTTTGGTTCGCAAAAAATGACGAATCTTTCGTGGGATGAGAAAATAATCTTCAAGGGCCTCTTTGACCGTCATAGCGGGCAAGGCGCTTGGTATCGTTATAGTATACTGCATAGTGTTATTGTATCAGAAAGCAAAGGGAAAGAAAAGATGAGAAGGAGGAAAAGGAGAGGAGAAACAAGTTGCTAAAACCCGCTCTAGAGAGGACTTGATGGCAACCTTAAAGAAAACTAAAAGCATCCGTTTCTGCGAAGGTCTTTCTTGTCTAGACGTTAGGAAGGTGATAAAATAGGGACTATGAATAAATTAAAAGAATTAATGGAGGGAATGATTCGTCATTTCCAACGAGAGAAAAAACCAAGGAAGATTGCGGAAGAGGTTGAGTTATCAACGGACGGGGAGGAGCAAGCTCCAACCTATAGCCGGTCGGAGAATTCACGGAGAAAATCTCACTCCCAACATCCGATCAGACGCTTTTGGCGCAAGTATCACTTGACCAAGATCTTCTTATTGATTGGCCTGACCTTTAGTCTCGTCGTCGGAGGTTACCTTTTCTACATAGCCAAGACGACCAATGTAGCGGATCTGCAAAACGCCCTCAAGGCGACCACGATCATCTATGATAAAGATGGGAATCAAGCAGGTAGCCTAACGGGGCAAAAAGGGACCTATGTTGAGTTAGATGCGATTAGCGAAAACTTACAAAATGCGGTTGTTGCGACGGAAGACCGAAGTTTCTACAAAAATAGTGGGATTAACTACGGTCGTTTCTTCCTGGCGATTTTGACTGCCGGTCGCTCAGGTGGGGGATCGACGATCACCCAGCAGTTGGCCAAAAATGCCTATCTTTCTCAGGATCAGACGGTTGAGCGGAAGGCCAAGGAGTTCTTCCTGGCCCTCGAGATTAACAAAAAATATAGTAAGCAAGAAATCCTGACCATGTACCTCAACAATGCCTATTTTGGAAATGGGGTTTGGGGGATTGAAGACGCTTCTAAGAAATATTTTGGGGTCTCCGCTAGTGAGTTGACTTTGGATCAGTCGGCTGTCCTTGCCGGTATGCTCAAGGGGCCAGAAATTTATAATCCCCTTTATTCCGTCGAGAACGCCACCAATCGTCGCAATACGGTCCTACAAAATATGGTTGCGGCTGGTTATATTGACCAAGCCACAGCAGATCAATCCGCTGCAGTCGACATTCATGGACAGCTGGTGGATGCCTATGAAGGCAAGTCAGAAGATTATCGCTACCCGTCCTATTTCGATGCGGTTATCAACGAGGCTGTCAACGAATATGGTCTAACAGAAGAAGATATCATCAAGAATGGTTACCGGATCTACACAGAGATGGACCAGAATTACCAAGCCAGCATGCAGGTTATCTACGACAATGTAGATCTCTTCCCAGTTGCTGAAGATGGCACGCGGGCAGAATCTGGTAGCGTAGCTCTGGATCCTAAGACTGGAGGAGTGCGGGCGATTGTCGGACGCGTGGCCAGTGACCAAGATGCTGGCTTCAGAAGCTATAACTATGCGACTCAATCTGCGAGAAGTCCTGGTTCTACCATTAAGCCTCTCGTCGTTTATAGTCCAGCTGTTGCCAACGGCTGGTCGACCAACAAAGAATTGGACAATACGACCAGGGTCTACGGCAGTTATACAGTCGATAACTACGGTGGCATTCAAGGTAGCCCGACCGTTCCAATGTACCAAGCCTTGGCAGAATCTCTCAACCTTCCAGCTGTAGCGACAGCCAATGAGTTGGGGCTCAATACTGTCTTTGATTACGGGAAAAAATTTGGTCTCGATATGGACAAGGTGGACAGGTCCCTCGGAGTAGCCCTCGGATCTGGTGTGACGACCAATCCGCTTCAGATGGCTCAGGCCTATGGAACCTTTGCCAACGACGGAGTGATGAATGATGCTCATCTCATTACGAAGATTGAAAATGCTAGCGGTCAGGTCGTGAAAAGTCACAGTCAGAAATCGAAACGAGTGCTCAGCAGCTCAGCCAATAAGAAGATGACCAATATGATGTTGGGAACCTTTACCAACGGGACGGGTGTCAACGCAGCACCATATGGCTATACCATGGCTGGTAAAACAGGAACGACTGAAACGGACTTCAACCCTGATCTTTCCGGAGACCAGTGGGTCATTGGCTACACGCCAGACGTGGTCATTAGTCAGTGGCTAGGATTCCCTAAGACGGATGAAACCCACTATTTGACAGGAACCAGTGCAGAGACCGCATCAGTGATTTTCCGAAATGTCGCCAATAGCGTCCTGCCTTATACAGAAGGAACCGGCTTTGATAATGAGGAAAATTCTTACCAGGAAAATGGAATTGCTCCTGTCGGTCAAGAAACAGAAACGGAAAGTCCAGAAGAGGACAAGGGCTTCTTTGATACGGTCAAAGAACGCGCTGCAGGTATCGTAGACGATGCCAAAAAAGCAATCGATGAAGCAGATATTCCTGGAAAAGCGCAAAATGCCTGGGATACTTTCAAAGGTTGGTTTGGATTCTAAAAATAGACGCTTAAAAGAGGCTGGGACAAAAGTCCCAGCCTCTCAATTGTCTTTGGATTGTCGAGCAAGACGCAGTGGTTGAGTGCTCAAAGCACTGCTTTGAGGTGGTGGATAGAACTTGCGAAGCAAGTATCCTAAGTCTTTGTTCGCTTTTTAAGCTTCAAAGATGCCCTATGTTGACGGAAACTATGTTTCCTTTATCTGCAACCTTCAACAGTCTCCCAGACTGTTGAAGCTGTGCGGAGGTGGGACGACGAAATCGAATTCTTACGAATGACCGATTTCTGTCCCACTCTCACTCGGGAGTTTTGAGAGTAAAACAGTTTGGGAAACTGTTTTAGCCTGAGCCCGGAAATTAAAGAGCGAGGGGATTCAAAACTAATTGAACACGGGCTACGGATTGTGTCAAAAAGATAAGTACTCCTAGAATCGAAAGATTCTGCGTCGAACTTCCTATTTTGACTTAATCCGTGAATGCCCTTTGTATCTTAGTTAAGTCATGGAACTTCTTCGAAGTTCGCTGACGTCCGTACTCACCTAAGGAAAGTTTCTGAGAAGATTTTGAATGGAAAGGATTTTTTAAATCATTTTCCTTGCTTAGCTAGCTATCGATAGGGTGCTAAAAAAGCCTTCAGATAATCTGAAAGGCTTTTGGTTTTAGGTTTGTTACAAGTCTTTATCAGAGACGCTGAAGGTATCTCCGTGTTCAAAGTCACCGTATTGGTAACCACGTTTGAACCAGCGCATACGTTGTTCAGAAGTCCCGTGGGTGAAGCTATCAGGAACGGAGTAGCCATAGGCTTGTTCTTGAAGGGTGTCATCTCCCACGGCGTGGGCAGCATTGAGCGCTTCTTCGATATCTCCCGTCTCCATGAGGCCTTGCTCTTCAATGTAACGAGCCCACATACCCGCATAATAGTCAGCTTGAAGTTCTAAACGGACATTTAAGGCATTTTTTTCTGTCTCACTTTTTCCTCGGATGGCTTTCTGATAACTCTGAAGAGTCCCCAATTCGTTTTGGATGTGGTGGCCGACTTCGTGAGCGATGACATAAGCCATGGCAAAATCTCCGCTAGCCTTGTATTTGGTGGTTAGCTCTTTGTAGAAGCTGATATCCAAATAGATCTTTTGGTCTGTCGGACAGTAGAAGGGACCGGCAGATGCTTGGCCTACACCACAGCCAGTTCGAGTTTGACCTGTATAGAAAACCAAGGTTGGTTTGTGATAGGTCCGCCCTTCATTTTGGAAGGTTTGCCCCCAGAAATCCTCAGTCGTTCCAAGGACTTGACTGACGAATTTGCTATCTCCATCACTCACCTGGGTATTGCTTTGGCGAGTGACTTGGCCTGAGTTATAGTTCTGCGTGGTTTGGCCCTGGTCAAAGAGCCCGCTCAATCCAGCCCCGCCACTCAAAAAGATGAGGACCAGGATCAAGATTAGTTTGCTCTTGAAGCTTCCAGGTGAGAGGAGGATTTGTAAAATACCACCCCCTAAATTCCCACCAGAGCGGCCAGATGAGTAGCTTCCGCCACTTTGCCCGCGACGGTCTTCAATGTTTTTACTTTCTTTCAGATGATCGCTTTTCATAATTTCTCCTTTATCTCCTATATTGTACCAAATCGTAGAGAAAAGCCAAACAAAATGCGCTTCCAGAGAGCAGAAGAACTTGTCAAATAGTAGAAAACTTGCTATAATGGTGTGAATGGAGGCGTTATGGCATTAAAAAAAGCAAGTCTAGCGTGTACGGTTTGTGGGTCACGCAACTACTCAATCAAGTTGAGTGCGACGCCAAAACCAAAACGTCTAGAAGTTAACAAATTTTGTAAACATTGTAGCAAATATACAATTCATAAAGAAACCAGATAGGAGAATGTTGTGAAATTTTTTAAAGATATTTTTGTCTTGCTGAAAAACACGACTTGGCCAAATCGCAAGGAAAGATGGAAAAATTTTATCTCAGTAATTGAGTACACCGCTTTTTTTGTAGCTTTGATTTATTTGTTTGACCAAGTAGTGGCTAAAGGTATTTTGAAGATCATCGATATGTTCTAAAAAAAGAAACAAATCTGCGTCCCCTGTGGATGCTTTTTTTCTTGTCTTGCTGAAGAAAAACAAGAGAAACTTCTTTGATTTCTCCGGTTTTATGTTATAATGGAGCTAGGAAAACAAGAGCCAGAAGGCTTTTTTTAGTATCGTGATGAAACGAACCCCTTCTGGTAGATAAGAAAGGAAATAAAAATGGATAGTTTTGACAAAGGCTGGTTTGTCCTACAGACCTACTCAGGATATGAAAACAAAGTGAAGGAAAACCTTCTTCAACGCGCACAAACATATAACATGTTGGAAAACATCTTGCGTGTAGAAATCCCTACTCAAACTGTGCAAATCGAGAAGAACGGGAAAACAAAAGAAATCGAAGAAAATCGCTTCCCTGGTTATGTCTTAGTAGAAATGGTCATGACTGATGAAGCTTGGTTTGTTGTTCGGAATACACCAAACGTAACAGGATTTGTTGGATCACACGGGAACCGTTCAAAACCAACTCCACTTTTGGAAGACGAGATTCGTAACATCTTGATTTCGATGGGACAAACAGTTCAAGATTTCAACATTGATGTGAAGGTGGGAGATACTGTACGTATCATCGATGGTGCCTTTGCAGACTACACTGGTAAGATCACAGAAATCGATAACAACAAGGTGAAAATGATTATCACCATGTTTGGAAATGACACTGTGGCAGAAGTCAACCTCAATCAAATTGCAGAATTGTAAGGAATGAAAGAGAGTGGGACAGAAATCGGTCCTTCGTTAGAATTCGATTTCGTCGTCCCACCTCCGCACAGCTTCAACAGTCTGGGAGACTGTTGAAGGTTGCAGATAAAGGAAACTTTGTTTCCCTCATTAGGTCATATTTGGAGCTTAAAAGCGAACAAAGATACCAAGCAACCACTGCGTCTTGCTCGACAATTCAAAGGCAATTGAGAGGCTAGGACTTTTGTCCCAGCCTCTTATTCAAAGAAACCCTCCAAGACGTTGGTCTTGGAGGGTTTGTGTGTTATGAAAAGGACTTCTATCCCATCGGTGAGAAAATCAGCTGAGCGCTTGAATAGGATTAGAAAAGAATCCCGAAAAAGGGATTTTTATGCAGGTTCAGAGACTTGGAAGACTGTTTCTTTGTCAAAACCGACAGAGTAGTCCTTTCCGTCTTCACCTTTCCAAGTAAAAATCGTCGCGTAGCCAAAGACGAAAACAGTTTCTGGACGGCCGTGTTTTTCAATGACTTCTTTAGCTGTCATTCCAGGTTGAATATCCTTGAGATTCGTAACCTTTTTAGAGTTAGGCAAGGTTGCAATTTTGTTAGTGGCTTGACCTTTTTCATTAAAATCAATCAAGATAGCACTGCCATCTCCATGCCAGTAAGCACCATTGCCAGAAGTGGAATCAGTAGGACCTAACTTGCTGATGGCTTCTTCTTTTGAAGTAGGAGCAAGGGCTTCATTTCCAACAAGGATTTCCACTTTGATTTCTTTGAAGGCAGCCCATTTTGGCATTTCAGGGATATCCCCGATAGCTTCTAGTGATTCTCCTTGGTCCATCAAGCTCATTGTATAGTTAGGATCCTCGCGCGTGTTAGAGTCTGAAGAACTATGAGAATGATCATCGTCGAAGCCTGATGAAAAATCCTTTTTGCTGGATGACTTTTTAGAGTATGAACTTCTAGAACTCTTAGAGCTTTTAGAGGTTTTTTTAGAGCTGCTAACAAGAGGTTTTCTTTGATGAGTCTCTTCTTGTGCTGGTTGGCAAGCAGCGAGCATGGCCAAAGAGAGGATGCTGAGAGCATATAAGGTCACTTTTTTCATCATATCTTTTCCTTTCATGATTGGAAAACACGATCACTTACGAAGGGGTGAAAGTGAGATTCAATCAAGCTGATGTATCAAAAAAGCCCATTGCTGGGCTCATAGATATTTGTTTGTGAAGGCGGTAGACGGATTTGAACCGACGATCAAGCTTTTGCAGAGCCGTGCCTTACCACTTGGCTATACCGCCACAACATATTCTATTTTATCTTAAAAATCAGATAAGGTCAAGAAAAAATTTCAGACAAAAGGTCTATGAAAGGGAAAGAATGAGAATTTTGCAGAAAAAATAAAGGAAGGAGGGAGACTCTGAAGAAAAGCAGGAAAGTCTAGGAATTTCTCTCAAATGACTTGCAAAAAGCTTCTAAATCTGCTATACTTATAAAGTTGCGTAAAGCAATAAATACTCATCCCGGAACCATTGTGGCACCGTTGCCCTTGTGGTCGTGTTGCAAGCTGACGTCTGGGAGAGGAGAAAAAAACAAAAAGGAGAATTTACTCATGGCAGTAATTTCAATGAAACAACTTCTTGAGGCTGGTGTACACTTCGGTCACCAAACTCGTCGCTGGAACCCTAAGATGGCTAAGTACATCTTCACTGAGCGTAACGGAATCCACGTTATCGACTTGCAACAAACTGTAAAATACGCTGACCAAGCATATGACTTCATGCGTGATGCTGCTGCAAACGACGCAGTTGTATTGTTTGTTGGTACTAAGAAACAAGCTGCTGAAGCTGTTGCTGAAGAAGCTGTTCGTTCAGGTCAATACTACATCAACCACCGTTGGTTGGGTGGTACCCTTACTAACTGGGGAACAATCCAAAAACGTATCGCTCGTTTGAAAGAAATCAAACGCATGGAAGAAGAAGGAATCTTCGACGTTCTTCCTAAGAAAGAAGTTGCACTTCTTAACAAACAACGCGCTCGTCTTGAAAAATTCTTGGGTGGTATCGAAGATATGCCTCGTATCCCAGACGTAATGTACGTTGTTGACCCACACAAAGAGCAAATCGCTGTTAAAGAAGCTAAGAAATTGGGTATCCCAGTTGTAGCGATGGTCGACACAAACACTGACCCAGACGATATCGATGTAATCATCCCAGCTAACGATGATGCTATCTGCGCTGTTAAATTGATCACTGCGAAAATGGCTGATGCTGTTATCGAAGGACGTCAAGGTGAAGATGCAGTTGCATCAGTTGAAGCTGAATTGGCAGCAACTGAAACTCAAGCAGATTCAATCGAAGAAATCGTTGAAGTTGTTGAAGGCGACAACGCTTAATTCGTATAAATAGTAATTACCTAGGAGGGCGGGGCTTAGCCCGGCTCTCCTATTTTTAAAAAAATATAGGAGAAACAAAATGGCAGAAATTACAGCTAAACTTGTTAAAGAGTTGCGTGAAAAATCTGGTGCTGGTGTCATGGACGCTAAAAAAGCATTGGTTGAAGTTGAAGGTGATATCGAAAAAGCGATCGAATTGCTTCGCGAAAAAGGTATGGCTAAAGCAGCTAAAAAAGCTGACCGTGTTGCCGCTGAAGGTTTGACTGGTGTTTATGTGAACGGTAACGTTGCAGCAGTAGTTGAAGTAAATGCTGAAACTGACTTCGTTGCGAAAAACGCTCAATTCGTTGAATTGGTAAACGCAACTGCGAAAGTAATCGCTGAAGGTAAACCAGCTAACAACGAAGAAGCTCTTGCTTTGACAATGCCTTCAGGTGAAACTCTTGAAGCAGCATACGTATCTGCAACTGCTACAATCGGAGAAAAAATCTCATTCCGTCGTTTTGCTTTGCTTGAAAAAACAGATGCACAACACTTTGGTGCTTACCAACACAACGGTGGACGTATTGGTGTTATCTCTGTTATCGAAGGTGGAGACGAAGCCCTTGCTAAACAAATTTCAATGCACATCGCTGCAATGAAACCAACCGTTCTTTCATACAAAGAATTGGATGAGCAATTCGTGAAAGATGAGTTGGCACAATTGAACCACGTGATCGACCAAGACAACGAAAGCCGTGCAATGGTTGGTAAACCAGCTCTTCCACACTTGAAGTATGGTTCTAAAGCTCAATTGACTGACGAAGTTGTCGCTCAAGCTGAAGAAGATATCAAAGCTGAATTGGCAGCTGAAGGTAAACCAGAAAAAATCTGGGATAAAATCATCCCAGGTAAAATGGATCGCTTCTTCTTGGACAACACAAAAGTTGACCAAGCATACACTCTTCTTGCACAAGTCTACATCATGGACGACAGCAAGACAGTAGAAGCTTACCTTGAATCAGTAAATGCTTCAGTTGTTGAATTTGTTCGCTTTGAAGTTGGTGAAGGTATTGAAAAAGCTTCAAATGACTTTGAAGCAGAAGTTGCAGCTACAATGGCAGCAGCTCTTAACAACTAAGAATAAAAAAATAAGAGGTTTCGATGGAAACCTCTTTTTTTTGTAAGGAAGGTACCTAAGACATTTGTTTAAGGCATTTTCTAACTATTAGAAATTTATAATTCATAAAATAACGGAGATATTCTGATTGAAAATTAATTCAAATACATACTGAGACTTTCCGCCGTGAGAAAAGTGCTTGAAACATTGCTGCTTCAAGCACTCGGGAGTTTTGGAACCTTAGATCCAAAACTAAGTCATGGAACTTCGTAGAAGTTCGCTGACGTCCGTACTCACATAAGGAAAGGATCGAAGAAGGTATTTCCTAATCAGATACCATGCTTTTATTTTTTTCTTAATGCGCAAAGGTATTGAGTCCAAAAAGAAGCGAGAGAGTACCCATGATAAGCCCTGCTAGAATGACTCCCAACATGACCGCTAGGACACTCCGTTTGAAGTCCCAGTCTAGAATAGAGGCGGCGAGGGTTCCAGTCCAAGCTCCAGTTCCTGGTAAAGGAATGCCGACGAAGAGGAGTAGGGCCCAAAAGATTCCCTTATCTCCTGCAGCCTCTTCTAATTTTTGGCCTCCACGATGCCCCTTATTGAGACACCAAGTAAAGAAATTCCCGATAAGAGGCTTCTCTTTCCCCCATTCCAGGATATGGCGAGCGAAAAAGAAGATAATAGGGACAGGAAGCATATTGCCAATGACCCCGATCAGGAGGGCTTGCCAAAGAGGAATTCCGGTAGAGATAGCGTAGGGAACAGCTCCACGAAGCTCCACCAGAGGAATCATGGAGATCAAAAAAGTAATAATGTAGTTCATGTGGTATCCTTTCAATTCATCCTTTTCATTCTACCTTATCTCCGCTGGAATGACAACTATTTCAAACAGGAGAAATAGAGGGGGATCGTTAATACTGAATGATGGATGTCCTCCCTATCTTCTTGATCCATTTCTCGTATCTGAAAGAGCTTTAGTATCCCTACATTCCTATTTTATGCTTATAAGAATCTGTTCGACAAAGTATAGTTCTTTTAGTACAAACTATATATTCTTTGCATGTTCTCTTGTTAAAGGCTCAACTTTTGGTATAGTTAAAATGTAGAGTTTCTTTATTTGCAAAAGCATTTTAGAAAGCGCTTACAATTGTAAAAATCCCAAGAGGAGGTTAAATATGGGAAAGTCTTTTTTTGAAAAGCGCAGTGTATTTAGTATTCGAAAGCTTGCGGTTGGAGCTTGCTCTGTATTAATCGGTGTATCTTTTTTTGGAGCTCCGTCTGTTTTAGCTGAAGAAGAAGGAAGAGCTGTAACGGAAGAGGAGACGACAGCCACAACAGAAAGGTCAGAGCAACCGAATGGAGAGGTTGGGACAAGTGATAAAGTTTCAACAACCATAGAGGCTCCTGCTGTGATTACTCCTGAAAGAAATGAGAGAGAAATAGAACAGCCACAGGTAGAACCTCAAACAAGTGAACGTTCTGTTGGGGCTACTGAAGAGGCTACGAAGGACCAAAAACAAGTAGCGGAGGACATGGTGCAAGATCGCGAACGAGACTTTAACAAGGACTGGTATTTCAAATTAAATGCAGCTCCTGGTGCAGAAGGTCGCCAGGTGGATGTTAAAAACTGGAAAAAATTAGATTTGCCTCACGATTGGTCGATCTTCTTTGACTTCGACCACAACTCTCCGGCTCAAAATGAAGGCGGACAATTAAACGGTGGGGATGCTTGGTATCGCAAGACCTTCCGTTTGGACGACAAGGACCTCGATAAGAAGGTGCGCTTGGAATTTGGTGGAGTTTACATGGATTCCAAAGTCTATGTAAACGGGCAATTGGTTGGTCATTATCCAAATGGTTACAATGCCTTTTCTTATGATATTACCCCTTATTTAAATGCGGATGGAAGCGAAAACACCATCGCAGTTCATGTGGTCAACCAACAACCAAGTAGTCGTTGGTATTCAGGAAGTGGGATCTATCGGGATGTCAAACTCAGTGTGACAGACAAGGTTCATGTGGCCAAGTATGGGACCACCATCACTAGTCCAAAATTAGAAGAACAAAAGAATGGGGCAGTCGATACTCTAGTGAAGAGTCGTATTGTCAACCAAGATGATCAAGCCCATAGTATTTATGCGGAATACGAAATCGTTGATCAAAATGGTCAAGTGGTCAGTGAAAAGGTGCGTAGTGAAGTGCAATCCGTTTTGGCTGGTCAAGAGCTCAACCTGTCTCATACCCTTCATGTTGAAAAACCGACCCTCTGGGATGTCAAAACCAATAACCCAGCCCTCTATACTCTCTATACTAGGGTCTATCGCGATTCGCAGTTGGTCGATGTGCAAAAGGAACGTTTTGGCTACCGTTATCTGAACTGGACGCCAGAAGGTGGCTTCTTCCTCAATGGAGTGGCTACGAAATTCCACGGTGTTTCCCTTCACCATGACCACGGGGCACTTGGAGCCGAGGAAAATTACAAGGCTGAATATCGCCGTCTCAAACAGATGAAGGACATGGGAGTCAATGCTATCCGGACGACCCACAACCCTGCGAGTGAACAAACTCTGCAAATTGCAGCGGAATTGGGCTTGATGGTCCAAGAAGAAGCTTTTGATACCTGGTATGGTGGCAAGAAACAATACGATTACGGCCGTTTCTTCGAAAAGGATGCGACCCATCCAGAAGCTCGTAAAGGGGATAAGTGGTCTGACTATGACCTTCGGACCATGGTAGAGCGGGGCAAGAACAATCCTTCTATTGTGATGTGGTCCATCGGTAACGAAGTCGGTGAAGCAGATGGATCTGATAAGTCTGTCGCAACTGTTCGTCGTCTCGTCAAGACCATCAAGGAAGTGGATGCAACCCGCTATGTCACCATGGGGGCTGATAAATTCCGCTTTGGCGATGGTTCAGGAGGCCATGAAAAGGTGGCAGCAGAGCTCGATGCGGTTGGATTTAACTATTCAGAGGCCAACTACGAAAGCCTACGAGCTAAACATCCCAATTGGCTCATTTACGGTTCTGAAACCTCCTCTGCAACGCGGACACGGGGCTCTTACTATCACCCTGAAAGAGAATGGGTAGGAAGCAACCAAGAAGATCGCCATTATGAACAATCAGACTACGGCAATGACCGGGTTGGTTGGGGTCGGACAGCGACAGCCTCTTGGACCTTTGACCGCGATCATGCCGGCTATGCGGGTCAATTTATCTGGACAGGTACAGACTATATCGGTGAGCCAACACCATGGCACAACCAAAATGATACACCTGTGAAAAGTTCTTATTTCGGTATCGTGGATACTGCAGGACTTCCAAAGAATGATTTTTATCTTTACCAAAGTCAATGGTTGTCAGCTGAGAAACATCCAATGGTCCATCTCTTGCCACATTGGAACTGGGACAATCCAGAATTGGCCAATCGTGTCATGGATGAAGAAGGACGGATTCCTGTCCGTACCTTCTCCAATGCTCATAGTGTGGAATTGATTGTCAATGGGGAATCACAAGGGGTGAAGACCTTTACTAAGAAAACCACAGCTGATGGCCGGACCTATCAGGAAGGGGCAAATCCGGATGAACTCTATCTAGAGTGGTTGGTTTCTTATGTACCAGGTAAAGTGGAAGCCATTGCCCGCAACGAAGCAGGGGAAGTAATTGCCCGCGATCAGATCGAAACAGCTGGGAAGCCAGCAGGTGTTCGTCTGCTAAAAGAAGAGCACGCCATTGCGGCAGACGGTAAAGATTTAACTTATATTACCTATGAAATCGTTGATGAAGCAGGCCGTGTCGTGCCAACTGCCAATAATTTGGTGCATTTCCATCTGCATGGACAAGGCCAAATTGTCGGCGTCGACAACGGGGAACAAGCCAGCCGTGAACGCTACAAAGCACAGGAAGATGGCTCATGGCAACGTCGGGCCTTTAACGGCAAAGGGGTGGTCATTGTCAAATCAACTGAGCAAGCAGGATCCTTTACTCTTTATGCTGACTCAGACCGCTTGCAATCAGACCAAGTCAGCCTCTTTACAGGCAAGAAGGACCAGGAAGAACGCTCTATCTTGGGAGTAGAACCGGTTCGGACACAAGTTTACTTAGGTGAAGTACCTGAGCTTCCAAGTCGCGTATCTGTCGTCTATAACGGTGGCATGGCCCAAGAAGAAGCCGTTGAATGGGATGCAGCAGACTTTAGTCGTGCTGGGCAAGTTCGTGTGACAGGTCGTGTTCAAGGACGGACGGTCGAGGCACTGGTCGATGTAATCGGTGTGGAACAAGTCCTTCCGGTCATCAAACAAATCCCGCAGGGAGCGGATCTAGCAACTGTGGATAAGGCTGTGCAATTGGTCTTTACAGATGGTCGAACAGCTAGTTATGACGTTGATCAATGGACCTTGGAAGCCGGTCAAGAGGAGCAATTGTCTACACCAGGTGCTCGCTTGAAGGCGACAGGATTATTAAGCAATGGGGAAACAGTCCAAGCGACTCTGGTGGTTGCAGGTGGAACAGTCAGCAAGGCTAAGAAACCAACAGTGGAGCTAGATGGAGTAGCGCTTCCAAAATTTGGTAGTGGCAACCATACGATTTTCCGTCCGTTAGCTTATGGTCAAGAGCCTGGTCAGGTCACAGCGAGTGCAGAAAATGCCCAAGTGACGGTCTTACAAGCCAATCGAGAAAATGGTTTGAAAGCTCAAATCTTTGTCACTGCTAAGGATACGGGAGCTGTACAGACCTATGCTGTGCAATTCCAGGAAGAAAGTCCACAGATCCAGCGTTTAGAATTGCGTCTGCCAGAAGGGCAAGAACTCAAGGAAGACCAAACAGTCACGCTTGATGTCCTAGCTCATTACCAAGATGGCAGTGTGGCTAGTCTCCAAGCGGATCAAATCGATGTGGTAACAGCAGCCGGTAGTCAAGGAAAAGCGGTCGCAAGCAAGAAAGGTTTGGAACTGCGGGAAGCAGGATTGGTTCATTTACAAGCTAGCTTCCAAGGACAAACAGGAGAATTAACCTTTACCATCACGCCTAATCCAGAAGAAAAGACAGTTGTCAAGGTACGTCCTGTACGGATCAGCACTGATCGAAACGTTTTGCCAGCTCTTCCAGAGACAGTGTTGGTTGAGTATGACAAGGGATTCCCGAAAGAAAAACGCGTGACATGGGATGCCGTAACAGCAGATCAAGTCAAGGATTACCATAGCTTTACTGTCACAGGTCAGGTAGAGGGTGTGGAAAAAGAAGCCCAAGCCCAAGTCACAGTTGAAGGCATTATCGCTGTAGAAGAAGTCAGCACCACAACTCCAGTCGGTGAAAAACCAGCACTTCCAGAAAGCGTGCGGACTTATCACTCCAATGGTAAGACCTATGCTGCCAAGGTAGCCTGGGATGCGGTAGATCCGCAACTCTTGGCCCAAGAAGGAGAAGTTGTTGTCTCCGGTCGTGTAGAAGGAACCAACCTTCCAACCCGTCTCCATATTCGTGTTTCCGCAAACACAGTCAAAGGGGCTAATGTAGCAGAACAATGGACAGGTTCCGTCTTGCCACTCGCTTTTGCAAGTGATTCAAACGATGCGGATCCAGTTGCTAAGGTCAATGATAAGGTCATCTCCTTTACCGATGCTCCAGCCAACCGTTGGACCAACTGGGGCCGTGACAATGCGGAAGATTCTGTTGGTATCTTGTTTGGGGATTCTGGTATCTTGACCAAGCGTGCAGTGGATAACCTCCATGTTGGTTTCCACGAAGACCACGGCGTTGGGGCTCCGAGTGAATATGTGATCGAGTACTATGCGGGTGAGCAAATCCCAACAGTACCAAGCAATCCAAATCGCGTCAAAGACGAAACAGACCATCCATTTAACAACCCAGCTAACTGGAAAGAAGTCAGCAACCTCACCGTTCAAGAACCGGTAGCAGCTGGCAAGATGAATCATTTTAGTTTTGATAAAGTCGACACTTATGCGGTTCGGATCCGAATGAAGACACCAGAAGGCAAACGTGGAAGCTCTATTTCAGAGATTCAGGTATTTGCCAATAAGGTTGCGGCAGAAGAAAAGAGCCAAGTGACCATTCGTGTCAATGGTGAGGTTTTGCCAGGGGTCAACCCAAGTGTGACAGATTACTACATAGATGCGCGTGATCGGGCTTATCCACAAGTGGAAGCCACAGCTAGCCATCACGGCCTTGCAACGGTTGTGCCAAGCGTCCATGAAGGTGAGCCAATCCGTGTCGTCCACAAAGCGGAAGATGGCACCATCTTACAAGAATACCGC
This sequence comes from Streptococcus ilei, assembly GCF_000479335.1. NCBI lineage: Bacteria > Bacillati > Bacillota > Bacilli > Lactobacillales > Streptococcaceae > Streptococcus > Streptococcus ilei. The sequence continues at coordinate 1,385,902 of NC_022584.1, read as the reverse complement.
CTCCATCTCACAAGCGATGCAGAAAAACTGAAACAATCTGCTCCAGTAGCAGTGGAAGCGGGTCGCCGTTTTGTCAAAGTCGGTCAAAATCTAGTTTTACCATCTACAGTAGGCGTCTACTTCAAAGGGGATACAGGCTATGATCGCAAAGAACTGACCGTGGACTGGCAAGCTGTACCAGCTGATGCACTTTCTCATGAAGGCAGCTTCACGATAGAAGGAAAAGTCCTTGGCTATGATCTGACAGCTCGGCTGACCGTCCGGGTGTCAGAAAAGACGGGAGAAATCCTCTCTGTGAACCGTGACTACAATGCAGAGGATACCAGAGCCTTTGCCAGTGAAACCAATGATCTTGATCCAAACCAAATCGACTATATCGATTACATCAATGATGGTGGCTACAACGAGTACTATCGTTGGACCAACTGGAAGAGAGAACCAGATCAAACAGAAGTGTTTGCCGGTCTCATCTTCAAGAAAAATGGTCAAGTAACAGAGCGTTTAGTCAATAAAGTAGCGGTCGACTTCTTTGCAGATCAGGAAACAGGCCTGCCAACCAAGACGGTTCTTGAACGTTATATTGGTCCAGACTTTGATGTTCCAGATGATTATGGCAATCTGAAAAACCTTCCAGAACATCCATTTAACCAAGCCTCTAACTGGGAAGAAATTCCTTATAGCTTGGATTATGCCTTTGAGCCTGGTTATATCTCTAACCTCAGCTTCAATGAAACCAGAACCAAAGCCATCCGTTTAAGAATGGTCCGTGATGAAAATCTAAAAGGAATTGGAATCGTTGAATTGAGTGCCTATGCTCCAACTGAAGAACCTAATGCAACGACGGATGTCTCTATCCAAGTAAATGGCAAAGAGTTGGAAGGGTTCAATCCGGATGTGACGGATTATCATCTAGAGTATGAGGGAGAACGTCCAATAGTTTCAGCACAAGGTAAAAATGGAGCAGCCGTTACAGTTGTTGATGCTAAAGATTCTAATGCACCTGTCCTTGTCAAGGTTGTATCAGAAGATGGTAAGATAGAGAAAATATATCAAATCTCACTCCTAGCAAAAGCACCAACAGGCTCAGCTATTCCTGAAGAAGGTGTGAAGAATTTGGTCCATACCAAGCCAGAACTCATCATTGAGGCAGAGGAACTTGATTTTGCGCGTGAAGAACGTCCAAATGATAGCTTGCCGAAAGGTGAGAAGAAGGTTGTGCAAGAAGGCCAAGCAGGACGCAAGCTCCATCTGGTGGAAGTCTCTCAAGAAAATGGAGTGGAATCTCGTAAGGAAGTCGATGCTTTTGTAGAACTAGAGCCAGTGGCAGAAATTACAGAGGTGGGTACTAAAGAAGAGGTGCCAGAGACTCCGCAGCCAGAAGCACAACCAGAAGCACAACCACAGCCACAACCGCAACCAGAACCACAACCACAACCACTTCCAAACCCGGGAGTTCCTCTTGCGCCAGAAAGACCAGTGCAAGCAAGAACTCCTCAGTCCTCTATGGAGGTAAAAGCAGTGCACCATGAAGTGACGGAAGTGGCAGGTAAGGAAGTCGAGAAAGGACCTCAAACTCCAGCGGTTTCGCCTGCTCCAGTTTCCGAAGGGACTTTACCGAATACGGGAACAGAAGAAAGCGTCGCAAGCCTCGTTGCAGGTCTTCTAGCAGCAGGACTTGCCGGTGCTGTGCTGGATGACAAGAAAAAAAGAGCCGATAAGGCCAAGTAAAAAAGCTGGATAAACCAGCAAACATACGGTGAAAAGATCACAGGTAACAGAAAGAGGATGGGGAAAGTCTCCACCCTCTTTACCTGATGACATAAAGGAATGGAATATGGGAAAAAGATTATTTGATAAGAGAAATCGATTTGGCATCCGCAAACTATCAGTAGGGGGTTGCTCTGTAGTCGTAGCGACTTGTTTTTTAGGAGTCACTACCAGTTATGCAGAGGAACAAGCTGAGAGAAGTGAGACTCGTGAAGAACGAGTCGACACAAGTGATGTCGAGCATCAAGGGGAGGAGGAAAAAGCTGTGAAAGAGCACCAAGAAGAATCAGAACATTCCTCACCCGTAACGAGTGAGAAAGAAAACCGAGCAGTCAGCCAAGGGACAGAAGCAACCCAACCAGTAGCTACTGCAGATGAGGAACCTGAGATTGCAGACTACGGTCCCCTTCCAAGCAAGGCCCAAATGCAATACCACCGCGAAGAACTGGCAGCCTTCATCCACTTTGGGATGAATACCTACTACGATCGTGAGTGGGGGGATGGGCAAGAAGATCCTTATTATTTCTATCCAGAGCATCTGGATACTGATCAATGGATCAAAACCCTGAAAGACGCTGGCTTCAAACGGACCATCATGGTCGTCAAGCACCACGATGGTTTCCTCTTGTACCCTTCTAAATACACCGACCATACCATTGCCAAAAGTGGTTGGAAGGAAGGAAAAGGCGATATCCTAGCCGAAGTTTCGGCTTCTGCTAGCAAGTATGACATGGATATGGGGGTCTACCTCTCCCCTTGGGATGCTCACAGCCCGCTCTACCATGTGGATACAGAGGACCAATACAACGAATACTATCTCAACCAGCTCAAAGAAATCCTTGAAGATCCTAAATATGGAAACAAAGGCAAATTTGTTGAAGTCTGGATGGATGGAGCGCGTGGCGATGGGGCTCAAAAAGTAACCTATACCTTCGATAAGTGGTTTGACGCCATCCGTAAAGCCCAAGGGGATATTGCTATCTTCTCAGCGGAGCCCACCAATGTTCGTTGGATAGGAAATGAAAAGGGGATTGCTGGAGATCCAGTTTGGCATAAGGTCAATCCGGATAAGATTCGCAACAATCCATCCAATAGCTATCTCAACCATGGAGATCCGGAAGGGAAGCAATACTCAGTGGGGGAAGCGGATGTTTCTATTCGCTCTGGCTGGTTCTACCATGACAATCAAGAGCCTAAGTCCCTGCGTGAATTGATGGACATTTACTTCAAATCTGTCGGTCGTGGAACGCCACTCTTGCTCAATATTCCACCCAATCAAGATGGAAAATTTGCGGATGCCGATGTGGCCCGTTTGAAAGAATTCCGCCAGACTTTGGATCAACTCTACAGCGTGGACTATGCGGCGGGAGCTTTGGTAGAAGCTGATTCGACACGGCGCAATTCGCATTACGCAGCTAGCCATTTGACAGATGGCGATGAAAAGACCAGTTGGGCCCCTGCCGATGATGCCAAGACCGGCTCTTTTGTCCTCGATCTTGGGAAAGAGCAACACTTTGATGTGGTAGAGCTCAAAGAAACCATCGAGAAAGGCCAACGGATTTCCGGTTTCACCATCGATGTAGCGGTGAATGGCCAATGGGTTCCTTTTGGAGCTGGGTCAACCGTTGGATACCGCCGTTTGATCAAAGGGCAACCAGTTGATAGTCGCTACCTCCGAGTGTCAATTACTGATGCCCAAGCCACTCCAATCTTGAACGGTGTCTCGGTCTATAAGACGCCAGCCAGCATCGAAGAAACCGATGGCTATCCGCTTGGTTTGACCTATCATTCTGACCGGACTGCTGACCGGGGCAATAGCCAATGGAATGAAGAGGGAGAAGGCGTTCGAGGTACCTCTATGTGGACCAAGGAAGCGGGAGCTTCTGCAACCTATCAATTCGAAGGGACCAAGGCCTATGTGGTCGCAACTGTAGACCCAGGTCATGGGGAGATGGATGTCTATGTAGATGGGCAAAAACTAGCGACGGTCAATACCCAAAGTCCAACTCGCAAACGCAGCCAAAAGGTTTATGAAACACCAGATTTGAAAGCAGGTTCCCATACCTTGACCTTGGTCAATAGCAAGGGAGATGCTATCGCAACGGAAGGGATTTATGCCCTCAATAACCAAGAAAAAGGCCTCTTTGAGTTTGCTCAGCCAACCTTAGCTGTTAAAAAAGGAGAGCCAGCGCAAATCGTCGTCAAAAGAAAAGGTGGCTCTAAAGGAAGTGCCAGTCTTAAGTTAATCACAGAACCAGGAACAGGGGTTCATGGCAAGGTCTACAAAGATACCAATGTCACCCTTGAGTTCGCAGATGGAGAGACAGAAAAAACAGTCCAAGTCCCAACCCTTGATTTTGCAGGAAAAGCGACCGATGTCTATGACTTTAAGGCCAAATTGTTGCATCCGGATCAAGGCAGCCTGGTCGGCTTTATTCCAGAACTGACAGTCCAAGTGATGAACGAGGACCTACTTCCAGAAAATCGCAAAGAAGTGGATGATCAAGATCCAAAACTGCACTACAGCCAAGGCTGGAATCATGAGACGGACAATCGAGACTTCTCAAATGGAACGGAATCTTGGTCTAGCTTCAACCAAGTAACCGATGAAGAAGGAAAAAAACACATTGAGGTGACCATCACCTTCAAGGGAACTGGTGTGGAAGTTCGAGGAGTGGTTGATCCAAGCCATGGTCTCTACAGCGTCACCCTAGATGGAAAAGAAATGGCCTTTGAAGAAGGGCGTGGTCATGACTATGAGATTGAAGGCGACCATTACTTCAGTGGCTATGGAGATCAACGCAAACTGGACCAGAGTTTGGTCAATCTGCAAGGTCTAGCAAAAGGCTACCACCAATTACGTCTGCACTTGGATCCATCTCTCAATGATCCTCAGTCATCTAGAGCCATTCAGGTAGACCGCTTTATCCTATCAGGAAAAGATAGTCAGTTGCTTGGTCAAGAAGAGCTCCAACAGGTTATCAAAGAAGGAGTAGAAAAAATCAAGGCTACTTCTCTCGATCGCTTGAAAGCAAATCTCAAATCAACTGTTCAAGAGCAATTGACGGAATTGACTCAGTTGTTGAATCAAGAGCGACCAGATTTGGTTGCTGCAGCGAATCAAGTGGAAGCCCTTGAGACCATCTTAGAAGATGCTCATAATTATGAACCGCTGACGCAGACACGCCCAGACGAAGGTGTTCGGGATTTGATTCTTGAAAAGCCAGAACTTCTCATCGAAGCGGAGGAGATTCCATTTGAGAGTCAAACGCGTGAAAGCAAGGACTTGGCCAAGGGCGAAAGCCGGATCCTTCAAGCAGGGAAGGTTGGACGCCGCTTGAAGTTGATCGAGGTTCGACAAGAAGAAGGCAAAGAAATTCGGACAGAAGTCGATGCCTTTGTCGAAGTGGAAGCCCAGGACCAGATTACAGAAGTCGGAACAGGAGTGGTAGAAAAACATCCTGTGACACCTGATCTACCGACTCCAATAACACCTGTAACTCCAAGTAAAGACTTGCAAGTGCATGCACATCATTCAACAGTAGAAGATAAAAAAGAGAAAGAAACTCCGGTTCTTCTGAAAGAGACGATTCCAGAAGTAACTGCTGTTTTGACTGCCGAGCATCCAATAGTAGAAGAGGTTGAAAGCCCTTCTCTACAACCGGAAGGTAAACTGCCACAGACAGGATCAGAGAAGGCAAGTTTCTTAGCCTGGATGGGACTTTTCGGCTTAGGCTTCTTAGGCGGAAGAGTAAAATTCGCTCGTCGAAAATCCTAATGCTCCTTCTATAAGAGGTTAGCAATCGCTAGCCTCTTTTTTGTTTCTTCTGGCTACCAGTAAGGGGGATTCAGATTCCATCTGGACGTAGTCTTTGCTTTATTTACAGGCGTAAAAATTGTATAATAGTCAGATAAGGTCAATAATGACATCACGGATGATGAGACCATTTTTTATCCTCTGAAGAACAGAGAATCCATCTAGAATGAAACCATCAGAAAGGAGCATCATGGCAAGTAAAAATACATCAGATAGCATCGAGGCCTATATCAAGTTGCTACTGGCTCAAGCAGGAATCGCTGAGCTCAAGAGAAGCGAATTAGCGGATGTTTTCCAAGTTGTTCCTAGTCAAATCAATTATGTGATTAAGACCCGCTTCACCGAAAGTCGAGGCTACATCGTAGAGAGCAAGCGTGGAGGCGGAGGTTATATCCGGATTGGCAAGATTCAATTTTCAGACCAACACCAGATGCTAACAGAGCTTGGCGCAAGCATTGGAGAACAGATCAGTCAGACTGTATTCTGTGATATCCTCCAGATGCTATTTGAAGAAAAACTCCTTACAAAGAGAGAAGCAGAGCTCTTGTCAGTGATGACAACAGACGAGGTTTTGGGAAGTGAAGCCCATCGCTTACGATCCAATATCCTACGAAAAATTATCCAACAAGTCGATAGAAAGGGAATGTAATCTCCTTATGAACTATTCAAAAGCCCTATTAGAAACGATTGAAGCCGCTCAAATCTTGGCGGGTCATTTTGATTCCCAAACCCTAGATACCTGGCATATCCTAGTGGCCCTAGCAAATAACCCCTATAGTGTAGCTGGTTCCGTCTTAAGTGACTATCCTATGCAGATTGATGATTTTCAAGACGCAGCTGAGCACATCACGGGCCAAGTCTACCAACGGGATGGTCGCTATGAGGTATTTCCTTTTTCTTTCCGTGTAGAAGAAATCATGAACCGTTCCCAAGAGATTGCCCAGGCAGTCCATGCCAAAAGTCTTGGGACAGAGCATGTCCTCTTGGCGCTCTTACTAGAGCGAGGAACCTTAGCTTCTCAAGTATTGGAGTATGTTGGCTTCCGCTATGATGATCAGGAAGATGGCATTAAAATTGTCGAGCTTCGTAAGAGTTTGGAACAACGAGCAGGTTGGGACAAGGAAGCTGTCAAGGCTATCCGTTCTCTCTATCGGTCCCAGCAACCAAATCGTCAAACCATGGGAAATATGATGGGCATGCCGGCCTCTACTAGTGGTGGTTTGGAAGATTATACCCGAGATCTGACAGAAATGGCTCGCAATGGCAGTTTGGAACCGGTGATTGGCCGGGGTCAAGAGATCTCGCGGATGATTCAGATTTTGAGCCGCAAAACAAAAAACAATCCAGTCCTCGTTGGAGATGCCGGTGTCGGAAAGACTGCTCTGGCTTTGGGCTTGGCTCAACGGATTGCCAGTGGAGATGTCCCAACTGAACTTGCTAAGATGCGTGTCTTAGAGTTGGACTTGATGAATGTTGTCGCAGGGACTCGTTTCCGTGGGGATTTTGAAGAGCGGATGAACAACATCATCAATGATATTGAAGAAGATGGGCATGTCATTCTCTTCATTGATGAGCTCCATACCATTATGGGATCTGGATCAGGGATTGACTCCACCTTGGATGCGGCCAATATCTTGAAGCCTGCCTTGGCTCGCGGGACCTTACGGACCGTAGGAGCGACTACGCAAGAAGAATACCAAAAACACATCGAAAAAGATGCCGCTCTGTCACGCCGTTTTGCCAAGGTTTTGATTGAGCAACCGTCTGTTGCGGATAGCATCGCTATTTTGCAAGGGCTCAAGAAGACCTATGAGCGTCACCACCGTGTCCATATTACGGATGCAACCATTGAGACAGCCGTTGTCTATGCCCATCGTTATTTGACCAGTCGCCTCTTGCCAGACTCAGCCATTGATCTTTTGGATGAGGCGGCAGCGACCGTGCAAAACGAGGGGCCTCAAGCAGGCCTTCAGTCCGATTTGACAGCTGCCGATCAGGCCTTGCTCAAGGGACAGTGGAAAAAAGTTGCTCAGTTACTAAAAGAAGACGCCAGTCCGAAAGGCTATCAGTTAGAAGTCAAGGAAGAGGATATTCTGAAGACGCTCAGTCAGCTTTCTGGCATTCCTGTGGAGAAACTAACCCAAACAGCGGCTAAGAAATACCTTGAATTAGAAGCGGAACTTCATAAGTGCGTGATCGGTCAGGATCAGGCTGTCTCAAGTATCAGTCGAGCGATTCGCCGCAATCAATCTGGAATCCGGTCTCACAAGCGACCAATTGGTTCCTTCCTCTTCCTCGGTCCGACAGGAGTCGGGAAAACCGAGCTAGCCAAGGCGCTTGCTGAGGTCCTCTTTGATGATGAGTCCGCTTTGATTCGCTTTGATATGAGTGAATACATGGAGAAATTTGCGGCTAGTCGACTCAACGGAGCTCCTCCGGGTTACGTTGGTTATGAAGAAGGTGGTGAGTTGACGGAAAAAGTCCGCAACAAACCTTATTCAGTCCTCTTGTTTGATGAGGTGGAAAAAGCCCATCCGGATATCTTTAACGTTCTCTTGCAAGTCTTGGATGACGGTGTTTTGACCGACAGCAAGGGACGCAAGGTAGATTTCTCCAATACCATTATTATCATGACCTCAAACTTGGGAGCTACCGCTTTACGAGATGATAAGACGGTTGGCTTTGGAGCTAAGGATATTCGCTTTGACCAGGCCAATATGGAGAAACGCATCTTTGAAGAGTTGAAGAAGACCTATCGACCAGAGTTTATCAACCGGATTGATGAGAAGGTTGTCTTCCATAGCTTGACCAGTGACCAAATGCATGAGATTGTCAAGATTATGGTGAAACCGCTGGTTCAATCTCTAGCAGAGAAAGGCATTACTCTGAAATTCCAAGCGTCTGCTCTTAAATGGCTGGCGACTCACGGATATGATCCAGAGATGGGAGCACGTCCTTTGCGCCGAACCATCCAGACCCAGGTGGAAGACTACTTGGCAGAGATCCTCTTGAGAGGAGAAGTGGCTGAAGGGCAAACCCTCAAGGTAGGTGTTAAGTCTGGTCGGCTTAACTTCACGATTGACTAGGAGGATATGCAGTGCCTCTCAAACGCTTGACCCGAATCACCCTCTTAGCAGCCCTCTGTGTGGTGCTGAGACAAGCCTTTGCCTTCTTGCCCAATGTCCAACCCATTAGTGCCATTTTCTTTTTACTGGTGCTATTTGAAGACTGGCAATTTGCCTGTTTGGTGATGGCGGTCACCATGTTTACCTCGGCTTTTCTCTTGGGGATGAGCCCAGTGGTGCTCGCTCAGATACTGGCCTTTGGCCTCCTCTTGACTCTTTGGCGGGGGCTTTACCGCCATCTGTCTTTGCAAGTTCAGACTCTAGTGGTCGGCACCTTATCCTTTCTCTACGGGGTGCTGATTGACAGTCTTTATGCTGTTCTCTACCACATGCCTTGGTGGACCTATGCTCTGGTGAATGGCTTTAGCTTTAACTTGGCCCACGCCCTTTCCACCGCCTGTTTTTACCCTCTACTTTATGTAGTATTTAGGAGATTGTATCATGAAAAAAACACTTTATAGTTTCTTTGCTGTCCTAGCAGCTCTTGTATTGGTCAGTTGCGGACAAAGCAAATCATCGACTACGGAAAGCTCAGCTTCTAGCTCACAAGTAGCGAAAGAAAAACAAATTACCATTACGGTCAGTATCGCCCCTGAAGGGCAAGAAGCTCAAAGCAAGACCTTGAAGGTTGCTGAAAAAGCCAACCTGATGGAAGTCCTGAAAGCTAACTACAAGATTGAGGAGAAGAGTGGCCTCATCACCTCGATCGATGGCGTAGCCCAGGACGAAAGCAAGGGACTCTATTGGATGTACAAGATCAATGGAGAGATGGCACCAAAAGGGGCAGCAGAAACAACTGTCCAAGATGGAGATACTATCGAATTTTATCAAGAAGTTTATCAATAAGAAAAAGAGTGAATGCTTGGAGTAGGGCTCCATTTGTTCACTCTTTTTTTGAAACTAGTTTCTATTTTTTATAAGACTTGCAAATCCTCTTGACTTCCCTATAGATGAATGTTACAATTATATTACAAAATGTAACAAATGTTACAAAAGAGAGGTATTGCCATGAAAATGAAAGGAACCTTCTTTAGTCTATTTACCCTTGCTCTAACAGCTGCTCTTCTCTTAAGCGGATGTGGATCAGAAAAGAAAAAGGAAACCAGTCCATCTTCAACTAGTAAAATTGCGCAAGTGAAACAAAGCTCTACTAGTAAAAAAGAAGAGAAAAAGACCGCAAGCAAAACCACACAAAGCACAGAAGTTGCACAATCACCTGCCATGGCTTCGAGCGAAACACAAGCGAGCCAAGAAAATCCATCAACTCCAGTGACACCAAGAGTTCCAGAAGCCAGTCAAGGCCTGGTTCCAACTCCTTCCAAAGAAACAAAACCAGCAGTGAACTCAGCACCAGAAAAACAAAAACGTCCTAGCTTGGAAGAAGGTCGCACGACTGCCAAAGAACAAGCCTCTAAGACAGAGAACCCACGCTATAAAGGTGTCTTGAGTTATGCCTCAGGGGATTATTCAGGAGCAGCAGGTAGTTGGACCGACGGTCGAGATACAGGCGTAAGCATCGGACAAGGTGGACAAGTAACCATTCAAACTCCTGGTGGCGATGCAGTGGGCTATACAATTGGAAGCTATGAATACAACTTGGATCAAGGTCATTACCATGCTGGCTTGATTTCCACCCAAGATGGATCTGCAGCTAGCCTGGATATAGTTGTCGGTCAAGATGGTCAAGTGGCAAGTGTTCAAGTGACAGAAAATGGCCATGCGCATGCCTTGGTTCGGGAATAATGGCTCGCCACTGAGAAAATTAAAAAAATGATTGAAATCAGAGATTCAATTCTGTATAATAACATACAGAGTTGAATCTTTTTAATTTTGTTTTATAAAATATATTTTTTATAAAAAGTATTGACAGATTGAAATTATAGTTTATAATAAAATCATAAGCAAAACATGTTTTGACATTATGATAAAGGAGCCAGTTAGATGAAAGAAAAAGTGGCAGTAGTATTTGGAACGTTTGCCCCCCTTCATCAAGGTCATATTGATTTAATTCAACGGGCAAAACGCCAATGCGACCGCGTTTGTGTGATTGTCTCTGGTTACAAAGGTGACCGAGGAGAAGAAGTTGGCCTTCCTTTGCAGAAACGTTTTCGCTATATTCGAGAAGGTTTTTCAAATGATGAACTCACCCAAATTTATAAATTAGACGAGACAGAACTTCCTCGCTATCCCTTAGGATGGGAGCCTTGGTTGAAAACAGCCTTAGAAACCATTCAATATGATGCTGAGAGAGAGGAGCTTATCTTCTTCGTTGGAGAGAAAGCTTACCAAGAGGAGCTTGAAGCGAGAGGCTTTCAAGCGCACCTACAGGAGCGTCAGTTTGGGATCTCAGGGACCCTCATCCGGGAAAATCCCAGCAAGTATTGGAAATACATTGCGCAACCCTTCCGTCGTCAGTTTACGAAAAAGGTCCTCATTATGGGGAGTGCTAGTAACGGGAAGACGACCTTGGCAAAAGATTTGGCCCGCTTCTATGATGCGCCAGTGAGCTTAGAATATGCCCGGGAGTACCAGATCAGAAACAATGTACGGGATGATGAGCTGACCCCCAAGGACTATTATTATCTCCTACTTGGACAATACGATCAAACCTCAAAATTAATCGACAGTAGTGCCAATCGAGGCCTGGTCATTGCGGATACGAATTCGCTGGTGACCAAGGGCTATTACGACTACTATATGGAAGTAGAAGGCCAAGAGACCAGTATGACGGATACCTTTGATAACTTATTCGTTAGTATCCTCGCTAAGGAAAAATGGGATCTGATCTTATTTGTCCAACCCATTGGATCCTATGTCAATGATGGCTTCCGTGATATGACCATGGCAGATGACGAAATTCGCAACAGTTTTTCAAATCACCTGGATCACCTCCGCCACCAATATCTCGCAGATATTCCTACAGCCTATCTCGGGCAGGACTACTTGGGGAATTACGAAGAAGCAAAGCGTGTCATCGATACGATTTATCAAGCTGATTAAAGGAGAAGCAACATGAAACGATTACAAGAAAAAATTCAAACATTTGGGGAACATTTAAAAAATGTCCATCGAGAAGCTGGTAAGCGTGGCTTTATAGGAATTATGAAACTCCTTTGGAAAGACCTGTTCGCTGGCCGCACATTGACACAATGGCTCTATTTGCTTGCTTTGTCCAGCGTGCCCTTTATCTTAGAATTTACCAATCAGGAAGCGAGTCATGATTGGTTGGGGCTCTTTGCATCCTGGACAGGAATAGTTTGTGTTATACTAGTAGCAGAGGGTAGGGCTAGTAACTATCTCTTTGGAGCAGTAAACTCAGCGATTTATCTCATCCTAGCCTTGAACAAAAACTTCTATGGAGAAGTCTTGACGACCTTGTATTTCTTCGTTATGCAGCCAATTGGTCTCTATGTCTGGTTGTCGAATCGGATCAATGATCAGGGGGAAGCGGAAGAATCTCACTTTGAGGCCAAGAAATTAACGCTAGTGGAATGGATCAAGTACTTGGCCCTAACAGCTCTGATTTGGATCGGGATGGGCTACGCCTATAAAAGCATCCACAGTGCTCGGCCTTTCCGTGATAGTATAACAGATGCGACCAATGGTGTCGGACAGCTTCTGATGACTGGTCTCTATCGCGAACAATGGATTTTCTGGATTGCGACCAACCTCTTCAGTATTTACCTCTGGTGGGGAAAGAGCATCCATATTCAAGGCATGTACTGGGTCTATACCCTTAACAGTCTTGTCGGTTGGTATCAGTGGAGTAAAGCAGTGAAAAAGGAGGTTGCTTAAATGACAGCAACAAGCATTCCGGAAGGAATGAACGAAAAGGAATACTACGAAAGGGTCGTCAGCGAGGAAGAATTTCTCCGTTGGTATAAGGAACAGGATCACCCTACCTATGAAAATCCGAGCGTAACTGCTGATATGGTGGCCTACTGCTTTGTGGAGGGGCGCTTGAAACTCTTGGTGATTCGCCGCAAAACGCATCCTTGTCAGCATCGGGTAGCCTTGGTTGGAGGATTCTTGCAAAAGCATGAAGATGCTATTCAGGCTTGTATCCGTGAGGTCCAGGAAGAAGTTGGACTAGAGTTGACCCCTCAAAAAGTCGAGCAGTTAATGACCGTTTCGACTCCTGGACGGGATCCACGGGGCTGGGTCATCACCATTGCCCACCTGGTCTACTTGCCTGCGGAGGCCGTCAATTTGGTCCGAGCTGGGGATGATGCCAAAGAGGTTCTTTTCCTCGATGTGGACTTCAAACAAGGGGAGTGTTCCCTAGATGGCCGTGTCTTGACTGCTGAAGATTTTGCCTTTGACCACTATGAGATTGTCCAAGAATCCATCAAGCGGATCCAAGGGCGTTTGGCTTGGAATCCAACCTTCCTCCATCTCCTAGAAGAACCTTTCACCGTATACGAGGCGACGGAGTTGGTGAACCTGATCCATCCAGATAAAGAAATTTTGACCAATAATTTCCTTGTCACCTACGGTTCCTATGTGGAAGAAGTAGGAGTCAAGCGGGTACCTAAGAAAAAACCACGCAAGACCTATCGCTGGAAAGAAAGCGAAGGCCAAAAGGACCAATAACATACAAGAGAGTGGGACAGAAATCGGTCATTCGTTAGAATTCGATTTCGTCGTCCCACCTCCGCACAGTTGAGTAGGGCTGTAAAAGCTGATGAAATCAGCGTAGTAGAGCCCACTCAACCACTGCGTCTTGCTCGACAATCCAAAGACAATTAAGAGGCTAGGACTTTTGTCCTAGCCTCTTTGTCATTAAGCTTTTTCTAATTGAAGAAGTTCTTCAATCTCTGCTAGGGTGCTAGCCTGCGAGATTGCTCCGCGTAGTTTGGCAGCACCTGAGGTACCACGGAGGTAGTGAGGGGCTAAGCCACGGAATTCGCGGACGGCAATGTGCTCACCCTTGAGATTGATCAAGCGCTTCAAGTGCTCATAAGCAATCTTCATCTTGTCTTCAAAGGTCAAATCAGGCAGGATTTCTCCTGTTTCAAAGTAGTGATTGATTTGGTTGAAGAGGTAAGGATTGCCCATAGCGGCACGGCCAATCATGACCGCATCAGCACCAACTTCTTCGATGCGTTGTTTGGCGTCTTGAACTGTCCGGATGTCTCCATTTGCAATAAATGGAATCTTGGTCAGAGCTTGCGCAACCTTGTGAAGGGTCTCAAGGTCAGCGTGACCAGTGTACATTTGTTCCCGGGTCCGTCCGTGCATAGCCAGGGCAGAGACACCTGCAGCTTCAGCTGCGAGGGCATTCTCCACTGCTAGGGAAGGATCCGACCAACCTGTCCGCATTTTGACAGTGAGAGGGATATCAAGGACGGATTGAACCTTGTTGATAATGGAGTAAATCTTATCAGGATCCTTGAGCCACATAGCCCCCGCCTCGTTTTTCACGATTTTATTCACTGGGCAGCCCATGTTGATATCCACGATATCGGTCTTGGTATTTTCTTGGATAAATTCTGCTGCGCGTGCCAGGCTATCTTCGTCACTCCCGAAAAGTTGGATCGATACAGGATTTTCTCCTTCATCGATATGGAGCATATGCAGTGTCTTTTCGTTGTTGTATTGGATTCCTTTATCAGAGACCATTTCCATGACTACAAGCCCTGCTCCCAGTTCTTTAGCAATCGTCCGGAAAGCGGAGTTGGTCACACCGGCCATAGGTGCTAGGACCGTCCGGTTTGGGATCTCGACGTTCCCAATCATAAAAGGTGTATTAAGATTTGTCACGAATGAGTTCCTCCAAGTCGTTTTCGTCAAAGTGATAAGCTGTCTGACAGAATTGGCAAACAATTTCCGCTCCCTGGTCTTCGTCCTTCATTTCTTGAAGGTCTTTGGCGGGTAAGCTAGCCAAGGCATCCATGAAACGTTCCTTGCTACAGTCGCATTGGAAACGAAGTTCTTCTTCAGAGAGACGTTTGTAGGGATCTTCGCCATAGATGGCAGCAAGAAGAGCTTCAATATGGTCGTCAGACGCTAAAAGGGTAGAAATGGCCGGCATTTCTTGGATACGTTTTTCAAAGCGGGCAATTTCTTCTTCCTTGGCATTTGGCAAGACCTGCACCAAGAAACCACCAGCAACCTTGACCTTGTCTTCTTCGTCGAGTAGAACATTGAGCCCCACTGCAGATGGCGTTTGTTGGCTTTCAGTCAAATAATAAGCCAGGTCTTCACCGATTTCGCCAGTGACCAGGGGCGTCATGGAGTGGTAAGGATTGCCTGTGCCATAGTCGGTGATGACTAAGAATTCCCCATTTCCGACGAATGGTCCGACCACAACTTCACCAGTCGCTGTTTTCTTGATATCCACACCAGGATTTTGAACGTAGCCTTTGACGTTTCCTTGAGTATCTGCCACAGTGATAATAGCCCCCAGTGAGCTAGTACCTAGGATTTTCACCGTAATCTTGGTATTTCCCTTTTCATTGGCCGCTAAAATTTGGCTAGCGATGAGGGTCCGACCGAGGGCCACTGTTGAGCTTGCTTGTGTCTGATGGTGTTCTTGGGCTGCTCGCACGGTCTCTGTACTGTCAAGTACAAAGGCACGGAAGGAGCCACTTTCTGAGATAGTTTTAATAATTTTGTCCATAGCTTCTATTTTAGCATAAAAAAAGAAAAGAGGTGAAGGGAGTAACTTGATTTATTTAGACTTGAAAGGGAAAAAATCTTTCTGAGGAGAACCTTGCTTAAAAACTGAAAAGAATAAGATCTAATTTAGGGAGAAAAGAAGGTAAAAGACGAACGATCATTGTATAAGCTGGGATATGAAGGCCAAAAGATGGATGTTTAGAAAATGAGAGACAACTTTTAAGGGTAAAAAACCAAGCAAAGAAATAGCTGACCTTGAAAAAAAAGAGGAAATTTCTTATAATAGGGTGTAAGACAAACTTGCAGGTGAGACTCCTGCCCCTAGTTTGAAGAAAGGCATAGATAGGGAACTATCTATGGTATATGAAAAAGAATTATGACATCAGTAGTTGTTGTAGGAACCCAGTGGGGAGATGAAGGAAAAGGGAAGATTACAGACTTCCTATCAGCCAATGCAGAAGTCATTGCTCGCTACCAAGGTGGGGACAATGCCGGTCACACCATCGTGATCGACGGCAAAAAATTCAAGTTGCACTTGATTCCTTCAGGTATCTTCTTCCCTGAAAAGATTTCTGTCATTGGGAATGGGGTTGTGATCAATCCTAAATCATTGGTCAAAGAGTTGGCTTATCTCCATGAAGAAGGGGTATCCACAGACAGCCTTCGCATTTCTGATCGTGCCCATGTCATCCTTCCTTACCACATTGAATTAGACCGTCTCCAAGAAGAGTCTAAAGGCGAAAACAAAATCGGAACCACCATCAAAGGGATTGGACCAGCCTATATGGACAAGGCTGCGCGTGTGGGAATCCGGATCGCGGATCTCTTGGATCGCGAGGTCTTTGCGGAACGCCTTCGCATCAACTTGGAAGAAAAGAACCGTCAATTTACCAAGCTCTATGATGCAGAAGCTCTTTCTTTTGACGATATCTTTGAAGAATACTATGAATATGGTCAACAAATCAAACAATATGTAACCGATACTTCCGTGATTTTGAACGATGCTTTGGATAACGGCAAGCGCGTGCTCTTTGAAGGAGCCCAAGGGGTGATGTTGGATATTGACCAAGGAACCTATCCATTTGTAACCTCTTCAAACCCAGTCGCTGGTGGGGTGACTATCGGATCAGGAGTTGGCCCAAGCAAGATCGATAAGGTTGTCGGTGTATGTAAAGCCTATACCAGCCGTGTCGGTGATGGTCCATTCCCTACAGAGCTCTTCGATGAAGTAGGTGATCGGATTCGTGAAGTTGGCCATGAGTATGGGACAACTACCGGTCGTCCTCGTCGTGTTGGTTGGTTTGACTCAGTTGTCATGCGCCATAGCCGTCGTGTGTCAGGAATTACCAACCTATCCCTCAACTCCATCGACGTTTTGTCAGGCTTGGACACGGTAAAAATCTGTGTAGCCTACGACTTGGATGGGGAACGCATCGACTACTACCCAGCAAGCTTGGAGCAACTCAAACGTTGCAAACCAATCTATGAAGAATTGCCAGGTTGGTCAGAAGACATCACGGGTGTCCGCCACTTGGATGAGCTTCCAGAAAATGCCCGCAACTATGTTCGCCGGATCGGTGAATTGGTTGGCGTGCGCATTTCAACCTTCTCAGTCGGACCAGATCGTGACCAAACCAATATCCTTGAAAGTGTCTGGTCAAGTAAATAAACAAAAGAAAGTTGGGAGAACTCTCTCAACTTTTTTACTTCTTAAGCTTACTTTAAGACACGTGGTCTATACTAAGACCATAAACAAAGACCTCCTAACTTTGTTTAGAATCCAAACTTTTTTTCATAATATCTCCCTATAAGAAGTCACCCATTGGTGGCTTTTTTTGTGGCTTCATCATATAATAGAACATGAACATAAAAAGTAAGTGAGAGTTATTAGTGAGAGACTATACCCTAGAAGAGAAAGAGGCCTTTATGCGAGAGGCTTTAAAAGAGGCGGAAATCGCCTTGGCCCATGAGGAAATCCCCATCGGCTGTGTCATCGTCAAAGACGGTGAGATTATTGGGCGTGGCCACAATGCGCGGGAGGAATTGCAGCGGGCGGTCATGCATGCGGAAATCATGGCGATCGAGGAGGCCAATCAGCGTGAAAATAGCTGGCGCCTGCTGGATACGACGCTTTTTGTCACGATTGAGCCCTGTGTCATGTGTAGTGGTGCCATTGGTCTAGCTCGGATTCCCCAGGTGATTTACGGGGCGACCAATCAGAAGTTCGGTGGAGCAGGGAGTCTCTACGACATTTTGACAGATGAACGTCTCAATCACCGAGTCGAAGTAGAAACAGGAATCTTGGAAGCAGAATGTGCAGCCATCATGCAGACCTTTTTTCGCCAAGGTCGAGAACGAAAAAAACAAGCCAAACTCGCAGCCAAGGCCGAAACACAAGAATAAAAACCGGACCTTTGCAAATCGAACAAATTATGATATAATACCTATCGGAGCAACAGTTCTGCGTGAAGCGGGTCAGGGGAGGAATCCAGCAGCCCTAAGCGAAGTGAACTGTGTGCTCTTTTCTATTGCTCTTGATGAGTCAAGCCTAAAAGGTGCAGATGAATATTGGAGCAGCGAATCTAGTTTGAACGGACCTGAAATGAATTCAGCTGACATCCAATCTTAAGAAGCATATTTGTTTTCTTGTCAATCAAAATTGTTCTTCTCAATAGGCCTAAATAGGCCTAAAATTTGTTGACTCACGCAAACGATTGCTCTCGGTTATGTCCTAAGGTTAGCTTATTTAGAAAAATAGTATAGAATACAAATGTAAACGTTTTAAAATAGCGAAAGCACTTGCTTATTTTTTCTTAAAGCGTTATCATAAAAGAAAAGAACAATTGGAGGATAAACATGTCACATATTAAATTTGACTACTCAAAGGTGTTAGATAAATTTGTAGCACCACATGAACTAGATTATATGCAGCCTCAAGTGACTGCTGCAGATTCTGCTCTGCGAAATGGTACAGGTCCTGGGGCAGAAATGACTGGCTGGTTGAACTTGCCTGAAGAATATGACAAAGATGAATTTGCTCGTATTCAAAAGGCTGCTGCTAAAATCCAATCTGATAGTGAGGTATTGATCGTAATCGGTATTGGTGGTTCCTATTTAGGAGCTCGTGCAGCTATTGATTTCTTGAATAATTCTTTTGTAAATCTACAAAGCAAGGAAGAACGCAAGGCACCTCAAATCCTCTATGCTGGAAATTCTATTTCTTCAAGCTATTTGGCTGATTTGGTAGACTATGTATCAGACAAAGATTTCTCTGTCAACGTTATTTCTAAGTCAGGAACGACTACAGAGCCTGCTATTGCTTTCCGTGTCTTCAAAGAACTCTTGGTTAAGAAGTATGGTCAGGAAGAAGCAAATAAACGGATTTATGCAACTACAGACCGCGCTAAAGGTGCAGTTAAGGTTGAAGCAGATGCTAATGGCTGGGATACTTTTGTAGTGCCTGATAGTGTAGGTGGTCGTTTTACAGTATTGACAGCAGTGGGACTCTTGCCAATCGCAGCTGCAGGGGCTGATATCAGCAAGTTAATGGAAGGAGCAAATGCTGCTCGCAAGGCTTATGCTTCTGATAAGTTGGCTGAAAATGAAGCATATCAATATGCAGTTGTACGCAATATCTTGTACCGTAAAGGTTATCTGACAGAAGTTCTAGCTAACTATGAACCATCTCTACAATACTTCTCTGAGTGGTGGAAGCAACTGGCTGGTGAGTCAGAAGGGAAAGACCAAAAAGGGATTTACCCAACTTCAGCCAACTTCTCAACAGACTTGCACTCTCTGGGACAATTTATCCAGGAAGGTACCCGTATCCTCTTTGAAACAGTTGTACGTGTAGATAAACCTCGCAAAAATGTGCTGATTCCTGAATTGGCAGAAGACTTGGACGGTCTTGGCTACTTGCAAGGAAAAGATGTTGACTTTGTCAATAAAAAAGCTACAGATGGAGTGCTGTTAGCACACACTGATGGTGGAGTTCCAAATATGTTTGTGACACTGCCTGAGCAAGATGAGTTCACTTTGGGCTACACTATTTACTTCTTTGAGTTGGCTATTGCTCTTTCTGGCTACCTGAATGGTATCAATCCATTTGACCAGCCTGGAGTTGAGGCTTATAAGAAAAACATGTTTGCCCTTCTTGGAAAACCAGGCTTTGAAGAGCTGGGTGCTGAGTTGAATGCACGCCTTTGATTCTTATATGCCTTGAGTTCATTTAGAGTATAAAAAGAGATCCACAAGTTCATTTCTTGTGGATTTTTTAGTACAAGCCTCTTAATTAGTTTATTATTTTTTTGAACTGTGTAAAAAAGAGTGTCTTAATTCATTTATGAAAGCGCTGTATAATTGCCTTGTAAATAAAATTTGAGAGGTATCAAAATGAATGATTGGTTAAACATAAAAGGCAAAACAGTTCTTGTGACTGGCGCGTCATCTGGGATCGGTAAGGCAATCGTTGAAGAATTGCTGGAATTAGGTGTCAACGTAGCGAATTTCGATCTTAGCGACAACGATTTGCGTCATCCAAATCTATTATTTGTAAAAGTTGATGTAACTTCTCGCTCTGAAGTAGAAGAGGGTGTTGCCAAAATAGTTGAAAGATTTGGCAATATTGATGCAGTGGTCAATAATGCAGGGATTAATATCCCTAGATTATTAATCGATGCAGAAAATCCTAAAGGTCCTTACGAATTGGACGATGAGACGTTCGAAAAAGTAACGATGATTAATCAAAAAGGTTTGTATCTGGTTAGTCAGGCAGTGGGACGTATTTTAGTGAAAAATGGAAAAGGTGTAATTGTGAACATGGCTTCAGAAGCAGGCTTGGAAGGTTCTGAAGGACAAAGTGCCTATGCTGCCACAAAAGCAGCAGTCTATAGTTACACTCGTTCATGGGCAAAAGAGCTGGGTAAGCATGGTGTACGTGTGGTTGGAATTGCTCCAGGAATTATGGAAGCTACGGGACTTCGAACTCTTTCTTATGAGGAAGCTCTTGCTTATACCCGTGGAAAGACGGTAGAAGATATTCGAGCTGGTTATGCTTCAACTTCAACAACTCCTTTGGGACGAAGTGGTAAACTACGGGAAGTAGCTGACCTTGTAGCATTCTATATTTCAGACCGTTCTAGCTATATAACTGGAGTCACTACAAATATTGCCGGAGGGAAAACTCGCGGTTAAAAAAATGAAGGTGAGGAAGAGAGTTGACCATAGTAAATCGATGGTATAACATTTTAGAAAAAATGGTCTCACAGCCAACTTATTCCTTGGTAGATATGCGCTCAGAGCTGGATATTAGTATGCAAACCTTGCAAAAGAGTATCCAACAATTAAATGATGTTTTGGCTCCGAGTATCCAGATTATCTCACAAGATGATAAGTTAATGTTAGAGGTGTATGACTATACTGAGTTGGAAAGGATTTTATCTGGTAGTTTAAAACGGGAGAGTGACTTCAATTCTTCCAGTAAAAGAATTGCCTATTTACTAAAACGTTTAATTAAGTCAACCTCCCCTCTTCTTATTGACGACTTGGCTGAGGAAGCAGGTGTTAGTAGAAGTACCCTTAATAAGGATTTAAAACAAGTAAAATCTTTGGCAGAGAGTTACTCTATCACTATTTCAGGAAAGCCCAACCGTGGGCTGGAGGTCTTGGGGTCCGAGCTGAATTTGCGCTTGCTCTATATTCACCAAGTGGCCCCTTACTTTGAAGGAAAGACACTCACCGAGGCAACATCTTCTTTTCTGGAGACGCTAGTCCAGGAGTATAAAATCCCGAAAGAAACAAAGGAACTCCTTCGAAAGACAATTTCAATTATGGTGGAGCGTATTCATGCATCTAGGGTGTTGAGTTGCCCTATTCCTTACTATAGGAATGATTTAACAGAGACACCTTTGGTTGAAAAATTAATCTATCATATTGAGATGACTTATAAGATTTCCCTCAGTCAGTTTGAGATAGACTTTTTGTGTTTTCCGTTTAATATCCGTTTTATTGACACTTTAAGCAAGCCGTCTTATCAATCTGAACAGCTTGCAAACATTTTTCAAGGGATTGTCAAGAAAGTCAAAGAAACAATGTTGGTTAACTTTGATGATGAAGAATTATTTGAAGAAATCAAGTCTCATCTAGGCCCCTTAATCAATCGACTGATTTTCCATGTGCAAGCTAATGATATATTCCATGGCGAGGTTCAAACTCAATATCCTTTTGCTTTTGAAATGGCGAAAATTGCTGGAGAAGAACTATCTGCAATTTTTGGTTCTGAATTGGAATTATCTGAAATCGGATATCTGGCTTTGTATTTTGAAATGATTTTAAGAAAGCAAAACTCTGTTGTAAATGGTTCTCGCAAGCAGATAGCTGTAGTTTGCACAACAGGAAGAGGAACTGCTGCGATGATTATTCAGCAACTCAGACGAATACTTGGAAATGATGTAGACATTACTCAGTATTCTGAAGAGGATTTTAATCTGGATTTGAATCAGGACTATTTCGCGATTTTTACGACAGTTCCTCTAAAATATAAAGATTCTAAATCTCCAGTCATTCAAGTTAATCATCTTTTTGATGATCAATGGCTGCAGGAAGAATGGCAGAGGGCCAATGCTTTTCATCAAAAAAATCTAGAAACAGTCAGCTTACGTTTTCTTCGGTTGAGTCCCCAAAAAACCTATCAGCAATACTTGCTAAATATGGTTGCAGAGTTAGAGAAACTTCAGATGATTGATGAAGGTTTTAGAAATCGGATAATTGATAGGGATAAAAAACAATCAACCATTTTTGGTGGAGGAATTGCCTTCCCCCATACAATTAACCAGGGTTATGCAAAAACTATTTTAATGTTTGGAAAGCTAGAAGAGCCCTATCAAAAAGGAGATGATTGGATTGAATTTATCTTTCTAGTCGCCATTCCCTCAGAAATTGAAAGCAAAATGGAGAGTGAATTGCTGGAATTGTATGACGACATTTTTCGAATTGCAGGAGAGCCTTCTCTAAAAGAAGCATTGAGGGCTGTAGAAACAGAGACAGAGTTTCTATCATTTTCTAAGAGCAAAGGAGTATTTTAATGAATTCGCTAATAATTTTCGCTGTATTTATCATGGCAGCTTATATATTTCAAATGTTCCTCGGCTGGCAGCAACTCAAAGACTTCAATAAGACCTATACGATGCTCCGAAGACTGGGGCGCGTAGCGATTGGCAGGAAGTCCGGAAGAATCAAATCCGGTACGATTGTCATGTTCGCGGTTGATGAAAACGGTCGGGTTCTTAAAGCTAGCAAAATGCAAGGAGTCACAATCTTAGCACGTTTTCAAAATATGGACGATTATGTTGGAGAAGACATCCATTATTTTGACAAGTATAATCCTCTTGTGAGAAAAGAAAATAAGTTGATGCAATCAGCCATAGAAGATGCTAGAAAAGTCTATCTTTGGCATGAGGCAGGTATTGAGAAAGAGACAAGTTCATCTGATTCTTTTCTGGGATTCGGCTTTTATGCGAATTACTTACAATTATCTATTAAACAGTTATTAAAAAAAATAAGAAAGGGAGTTCCTTATGAATCACATTACAAATTTTGCAGAGAGTTTTATGAAACTCTTCCAATTAGGTGGAGAAACCTTTATTAGCTGGATGACAAATATTGTACCGCTTGTCTTAATGCTATTGATTGCAATGAATACCCTTATCGCTTTCTTGGGAGAAGAGAAGGTCAATTCCCTGGCTAAGATTTCTGCCAAAAATCCTGTTAGCCGGTATATGATTTTACCTTTCATTTCAGCCTTTATGCTGGGGAATCCGATGGCAATCAGTATGGGACGTTTCTTACCAGAATATTATAAACCTAGTTTTGTAGCAGCTCAGATGCAGTTCTGCCATACTTCAAATGGTGTATTTCCGCATATCAATCCTGGGGAATTGTTTGTATGGATGGGAATTGCAACAGGAATTCAAACTTTAGGTTTAAGTCAAATGGACTTAGCCATTCGTTACATGCTTGTTGGGCTTGTCATGAACTTTGTAGGCGGTTGGGTGACCGATTTTACAACTGCTTATGTAGCAAAACAGCAAGGTGTTACCTTGAGTAAAACATTTGATTGATAGAAAGAGTGAAATTATGTCATATAAGAGTATAAAAGTTGTTAAAGGAAATGGCGGTTTCGGAGGACCTTTGGTCATTACACCTAGTGAAGCTAAGCATAAATTCATCTATATCACTGGCGGAGGAGAAAAGCCAGATATTGTAGATAAAATTGCTGATTTGACCGGTATGGAAGCTGTTAATGGGTTTAAAACTTCTATCCCAGATGAGGAAATTGCTTTAGCAATCGTGGATTGTGGCGGTACTCTTCGCTGTGGTATTTATCCTAAAAAGGGGATCCCTACAATAAATATTGTCGCTACAGGGAAAAGTGGGCCTCTAGCTCAATATATAACCGAGGAAATCTATGTGTCAGCAGTTGGTCTTAATCAAATTTCTGCTGCTAATGAAGACGAAAAAGCGACAACTGTGGTAACAGAAAAGCCAACTTACGATACTAGTAAAAAAATTACAGAGCAAAAAGCTGAAACAAGTATTGTAGCAAGAATTGGGATGGGTGCTGGGAAGGTCGTTGCGACTTTCAACCAGGCTGCTCGTGAAGCCATACAAACAATGCTCAATACGATCATTCCTTTCATGGCCTTTGTTTCCTTGCTGATTGGGGTTATTCAAGGTTCAGGTGTTGGAAATTGGCTGGCAAAATTAATGGTTCCCCTAGCTGGGAACATCTGGGGACTCATTTTGATTGGCTTTATCTGTTCCTTGCCATTCCTATCTCCTTTGTTAGGCCCCGGAGCTGTTATCAGTCAGATTATTGGAACCTTAATTGGAGTTGAAATCGGCAAAGGGAATATTCCGCCCCAAATGGCTCTGCCAGCTATATTTGCTATCAACACTCAAAACGGTTGTGATTTCATTCCTGTAGCACTCGGTCTATCTGAAGCCAAGGCTGAAACAGTTGAGGTTGGTGTCCCTTCTGTGCTTTATTCACGCTTTCTCAATGGTGTTCCGCGGGTGCTAGTAGCTTGGATAGCTAGTATTGGCCTTTATCAGTAGACCTTTGATAGATGCACGTAAATATAGCAACTATTATGTTAAACTTATCTACAAACATAAGTTTATGACAGATTTGAGAAAGGATGAATAGGAATTAGATGAAGAAAATTTTTGAAGCTAAAGTAATTCAAGTGGGGCCTGAAGCTCAGAATATGATTCAAGACGCTAATATGCTCATTTTATTTGGAGAAGAAGCTCCAGAAGACTTAGCAGAGTATTGTTTTAAAATCGATAACAAAAATCTTCTAGGTGCAATACTAGAAGGTGGAAAGCTGGTCGTAGATAGTCAGGAATATTCGATTACTGCAGTAGGAAATGTAGTAGAAAAAAATTTAACTGGACTGGGCCATATCACTATTTCTTTTGATGGTTCAAAAGAGGGCAGCCTGCCGGGCACTCTCCATGTTGCAGCAGACCAAGCAGTAGTAATTGAAAAGGACTCTACCATTCAGATTTTCGAAACTGCTTGACCATAACAAAATTTAAAATCAAGCAATTTAGAAAAATAAAAGTCTAAAAAATTGATTCAGAGCTTGGACAAAAAGTCCAGGCTTCTGGGTCTAAATTAGAAAAAATAGATGACGCAGTGGTTGATTGGCATCTTCCTTCGCTTTTTAAGCCCCAAAGATTGCCTGATCAACTGTGCGGGGGTGGGAAGATGAACTTTTTAACTTGTTTGAAGTTCTTTCCCACTCCCTTTTTGATAGGGAAAATAATTTATGTTTTAATATTGTAAAATTTGTCATTGTTTTTCAATGTTTTCGCAATATGACAAATCAACAAAATTTATAAGGATAAAAACATGCCAGAAAAAGACGGTCAGGGTCAAGCGCAAAGAGCTTGAAGTCAATCAAACTAGCCAGCCAGTGCAAGGGAATTTCCAGCAGATGCATCCATAAGGGGTGCCTGAACAGAAGGGAAAGACCAAAAAGGGATTTACCCAACTTCAGCTAACTTCTCAACAGACTTGCACTCATTGGGTCAATTTATCCAAGAAGGAACTCGTATCATGTTTGAAACAGTTGTCCGTGTGGATAAACCACGTAAGAACGTGATCATCCCTACATTGGAAGAAGACCTTGATGGACTTGGTTACCTCCAAGGAAAAGACGTTGACTTCGTAAACAAAAAAGCGACTGACGGTGTTCTTCTTGCCCACACTGACGGTGACGTACCAAACATGTACGTAACTCTTCCTGAGCAAGATGCCTTCACTCTTGGCTACACTATCTACTTCTTTGAGTTGGCTATCGCCCTTTCAGGTTACTTGAATGCCATCAACCCATTTGACCAACCAGGTGTTGAAGCATACAAACGCAACATGTTTGCCCTTCTTGGTAAACCAGGATTTGAAGAATTGAGCAAAGAATTGAACGCTCGTCTTTAATCGACAGACAAAACGATCTCGAAAGAGGTCGTTTTTTAATCGCTTTCAATATCTCAGAATGAGGTGGAAAAGTAGACGGTTTTATGATATAGTAGAACTACGATATTTATACTTTGCACGTCAAACTATGGCCACAAAAAGTGGGGAGGATGATGGGCGAAGGTTCTTAGTAAAGGAGAGATTATGACAACAGAAGACAAGACACCTTTTGGAACACAAGAGGGACAAACTGTCCAAGAACCTTTGGGAGCGAAAGACGAACAAACCGTTCAACCACCTCTTGAAGCCCAAACTGGTCAAAGCGTTCAAGAACCTTTTGGAGCACAAGGAGGGCAGACTGTTCAAGAACCTTTTGGAGCCCAAACTGGTCAAAACGTTCAAGAACCTTTTGGAGCACAAACTGGTCAAACAGCTTATGAGCCATTTGGCGCACCAGGAGCGCAAGCCTTTCAACAGTCTTCTCCAGTAGAAGGACCACAAGCTGGTGGGCAGGGACAATTTTTCCAAAACCAAGCTCCTCAGGTAGAAAACAATCCTTTCTACCAACAAGGGAACCCTCAAGCCTTCCAATCGCAATGGAATGTTCAGCCAAAACCGAAGCGTGGATGGACGAAAATTGTTGTCTTTTCCCTTCTTGCACTCCTTCTTGGTGGATTAATTGGTGGCGGAGCTGGCTATTTCTGGGGAAATTCATCTAAGCCTCAAGCAGATGCTAATCGAACAAAACGCTTAGAACTCGCTAATGAAGAAGCAAAGAAGGTAAAAAACAGCTTCATTACAGAAAAGAAGGAGACTGTTTTCACCTGGACTCTTAAAGACCTTGCTACCTTGAGTTATACCAACAAGGATGGTTATGGGTTGACTGCTGATCAGATTGTTGAAACCTATGGATTGGCTTCCAGTGTAGAGTATGATAAGAATAGCCTTACTCTTTATTGGGATCGCGCAAAGAATGCTGAACATCAGAATGTTTATTTCCGATTTGAAAAAGTTGATGGCAATTATTATTTGAAAACTGTAGAAGCTTTTGACTTAGAAGAATTCTATGCAGACGATGAAGATGAAGATACTTCTGCAGATCGTGAGTTGAGTACAAAAGAATTCAAAAATCTGAAAACAGGAGATAAGAAAACTGGTGAAGGTGGAACTTCCCTATCAGAAGTTTTGAAAAAGCATAAATCAAATGTTGTCCGAATTGGAACAGAAACAAAAATGACTGAGGACGGAGAAAAGTATGACTCTACTCGTGTTATTGCAACCGTAAACTTTAAGGTCGGTGACGATTATAAGACATTGCGCTTCTTAGCACAACCAGATGGAGATTTCTTATACATTGGTCCAGAACGTTATTAATATAGAGGAGATAGATGAAAGATGAATATGAATCAATCACAGGCACCATTTGGTGTGCCAGAAACTGGTAATCAAAAGAAGCCAGGGAAAGGTCTGTTAATCGCTTGTGTTAGTGTTTTTGCAGTCTTAGGAGTCATTGCAGGTCTATTTCTTGGTCGTTCTTTTGGTGCAGCAAATGCTAAAAGTAGCGAACCAGCCCTTCACCCAACAGCTAACGCAGGAGAATCAAAACGAGATCAGGCTGGTAAGTATATTGATCCGGAAGAAGCAGAATTTTCTTGGAACATTGATGATTTAGCTGATTTGGAGTTTGGTACATACGAAACTCCAGATTTAGGCACAAGCATTGAAGATGTTGTGGATGTACATGGCAAAGCTTTGAAAGGCACGTTTAGAAAAGATAAAATTGATTTAGAATGGGGCGAGTTACAAGAAGATCAGGATGATACACTGACTAGTTATCGTACTGTTCGTGAAATGCGCCTTACGTTTCAGAAGAAAGGGGACAATTACTATTTAAAAAACCTCTATTATTTAGGGAATCATAAAGAAGCTGAGGACGATTTTATGACCTCATCTTACTATGATAAACTGAAAGTGGGAGATGCTAAAACTGGTAAGGATGGAGTGTCCTACAAGGAAGTGATTAAGGATCATACTATTTCTAGTCTTTCAATGTCTGCAGATGAAGACTATAAAACTAAAGATATTGTTACTACAATGACAGTAAATATAAAATCCTCAAGTTCTTCTGAATATAGGTTGACTTTTGTGAGACAATCTGATGGAGATTTCCTTTTATCTGAAAAAAAATTATGATGAAGAAGGGGCTCTTCATTCATTCTCTTTGAAAGATGTGAAGGAAGAAAAATCCATTCACCTAAAAACAAGAAAAGAGGCTGGGACAAAAGTCCTAGCCTCTTAATTGTCTTTGGATTGTCGAGCAAGACGCAGTGGTTGAGTGGGCTCTACTACGCTGATTTCATCAGCTTTTACAGCCCTACTCAACTGTGCGGAGGTGGGACCGCGAAATCGAATTCTAACGAATGACCGATTTCTGTCCCACTCTCTTCTCTGTTCTAGCGGGGACAGGATATTTATGGTATAGTAGGATATGTTGCCAAAGGAAACAGGTGTGAACAGTTGGACGGAAAGGGATACAGATACGATCGCAGAATGGATAATGTAAAGGAAACCATAAGAAAACATCTGAAGACCCTCTTAGCTTTCATCCAAAAAAGAGGAATTATTTTAGGGATCCTCGCAATGCTGGGAATAGGATATGGGCTTGCTACTTCTGGGAGACCACAAGACCAGCTAAGTTCAGACCAGCAAGTGACCTTCAGCAAGGAAGAAGCCTATCTGCAGGACTTCCTGGCGAAATCAGATCGACCAGAAGTTGGGGTGCATTTGGAGGAATTGCTAGAATTTAAAATAGGAGATGGGACTGGTGAGCTAAGCACCAAGGGGACGACACCGGAGACCCTGGTCAAAAAATTAGGGGGAGCCAAGCAAGCTCGGCTGGAGTCAAAAGCTAGAACGCAGCTCCTTCGTCTCAGCTATGGAACGACACAAGATGGTCGAGATAGATACCAATTTGAATTTACCCATATGAAGGATGGCTACTATCTAACAGCTATTCAGGGCTATCAACCAAGCTCTAAGCACAATTTAGAAAGTAAACAGCTGAAAAAGGCAGCCTTGACCAGTCTTGCTAGTGGGAAAGAGAAAACTGGCATGAAACTAGAAGACATTTTACAAAAGGTTGGCTTGCCACAATCATTGCTTTTGAATCGTAAGGATGGAAAGACAGTTTTGGTCCTAACCTACCGTGCACAAGAGGGGCTCGTCTTTCTCACTTTGCAAGCCCAAAAAGATGCTCACTATCATCTAGTTAAGGTCGAATAAGGAGGAGTAAATGGATACAGTCATCAAGAAGCTAAAAATTCCTGGTCTCCTGCTGCTAGCGTTCCTCTTAGGGATGGGTCTAGAGGTCCTTAGTCATCCACCCAAAAGTTCTACAGCGATAAGTGAAATAAAGAACTTATCAACTTTTAAAGCGAAAGAATTTCAAGGGGAGCGACTCTTAAAAGAAACGAATGAAAAAAAGGATTCGCCATGGACCTTGGAACAGATCGAGCGCTTCCCTCTATCGATAAAGAACCAAAACGGTAGTCTGAAGCAGACTGGAAGTCGCCTGGAGACCCTTCTGAAGGAGATGGGGCACCCCCAAGAGAAAGTTCTCTTTCAATCTACAGCAAGCAAGCAACCCAGTCTCTCCCTGCTCTATCGATGGGACGATAGGGGAAAGGGAGCCTCCATCCGTTTGCTTTTTAGCAAGGGGGCTGATGGGAGCTATCTGCTAGAAGAGATCGACGCCAGTCTAGCCAATCTAGACCGGGAGGGGAACAAAGCTTTTTCAGAAAAAGTTTACCAGAGCTTAGAACCTGGAGAAAAGATGGATCTTAAAGCACTTCTAGGTAGCTATCAGGGCCTACAATCCTTCGTCCGACGCCAAATCAGCCCTGATCAGGAAGGATTTCAACTATCCTTTCAGGATGAGAAGGGGAAATCTTATTTATTAGAGATTAAAATAATGGATGGTTCTTGCTATTTGTTGCGAAAGAGCCAGGTGGACTCTCAAGGGATTACAAGTCTTACCTGATAGAGGGGAGAAATTGAATGGAAAAAGGTAGAAAGATTCAGAGAGAATGGACTAAGGTCCCAGGTGGAAATAAAATCTCTTCAGAGCTCTCTTCAAAAAGTAATCTGCAGAATGATAGGATGGAACTACCAAGCAGGGTCAAAGAAGCAAAAACAGGGAAGCGAAATGGTGGAGAGAATCTTCAAAAAAGTGTGCTTAAGAAGTCTTACTTAGCTCATTTCTCTATTTTCTTCAAGCTAGTGCTAGGAGGTCTGTTCCTCTTGTTCCTTTTTAACATTGTGTCTCGATATGTGAAATCACCTGCGCATGATTCTCACTCTGTAAAATTAAGCAAGGGGACAGAGGCTCGTTTATCAGATAAGGAATTTAAAAATCTTTTTAATAAAAACTCTCGCTATACAGACCCAAATCATAAAATTGATATCAATATAGAGGAGGTTGTCGCATACATTAGAAAAATTAATGATGCCAACCTTACTATGGATGATATTTTCAACCAATTAGGAAAAGCAAGAGATGGATATGTGAGTATAGACTCTGATGGTAGTCGAGGAAGTGTATTGACGTATCTCCTTACCGATAATAAAGCAGCACTGGACTTTGATTTTAGTGAAAAGGAGAATCGCCTCCTTCTGCATTCGATTCAGTATTTTACCCTAGAAAGCCAGAGAGAATCAACTGAAAGAACAAGTGATGATTATAGTGCTCTTATTCCTCAGCCAGGTCAAGAGGGGGTGGAGTTGATGGAAGCTATCAAAGAATTGGGAGTACCAGATTGGCTCTATTCCAGTTTTTTACCTGGGACGGAGGCTCAAATTGCTATCTCCTATAAAGCAAGTGATGAGATGCGAGTTACCTTGTATTTTGATCAAGATGGAGATTTTTTCCGTTTGGGAAGTATGACGAAATTAAAGGATAAAAAAGAATAACTAAAGTGAGAAGGAGGAGTCTCATTCCGTTTTCTTCCATCCTGAGAAACGAGAATAAGGGAGAGTGAAATGCAAAAAGGTAGAAAAATTCAACGAGAATGGTCAAAAGTGCCAGGGGGGAATAAAAAAGTACCGGAGGTGTTTTCAGAAGGTCAACCACAAGGAGAGGTATTTGAATCCAAAGATCAATTTGAGGAAGACAAATATTCGAGATCAGATCGAGTATACGCATCCCAAATGGGCCAGTTCAAAGCATCCTGGTTTTCTCGTCGCAGTGGTCTCCTGAAGCTAGGGATAGGTCTTGTCGTCATTGTGTGTCTCTTTTGTGGGGCTCTCCACTATGTAAGATACCTTTCCCATCAAAGAGATTCCTATTCAACCACTAAAAAGACTGAGAAGCTCCCAACAGATTCATCCGTAAAAACTGAATTTACATTTTTTGGAGAAGATTCTCCTTATATTGACAAGGACCACAGAATTGAATTGTCCATAGAGGATTTCATTTCTTTAGTGAGAAAAGCGAATGAACCTAATGTAACGCCAGAGCAGATTGTCGATCAGATTGGGAAAGCGGTCTCTGGTCACCTGTCCTCTAGCTCCGACGGTAGCCAGAGAATCGGATTAGAATATGAGCTCGTCGGGGATACAGGGCGCTTGTCTCTTAATTTTCTGAAAGAACAAGATTCTATGGAACTCAGTAGTGTGACCTATTATACTAGGAAAAGTTTTAGAGGAGAAGTCACGAAAACAAGTAAAGACTATAAGGCTTTGCAAGCTTCATCTGAAGAAGGTCTAGAGTTGACAGAAGCTGTAAAAGAATTAGGAACTCCTGACTTTATGCATAATAATTATGCTATTGGGGGAGTCAAACGAATTACAATCGTCTATACTACAAGGGATAAGATGAGTGTCTTTATGTCTTTTGATGAAACTGGGGGAAGATTCCGTTTGAAAAGTATAAGGAGTGTTGAGGATAAATCATAATCGATAAGATCATCTGAGAATTCCTATTTAGGGGTTGTCAAAAAATTCTGGCCTCTCTACTTGTCTCTATTGGTCCAGAACGTGTTGCTTTGATGAAATCTTTAGATGAGAAAGAATTCTTGCAAATTATGCTATAATAGTAAAATCAAAGAGTTCAAAAGTAGCCTATCTTCCTAGAGGACTGACTACATAGAACAAGAGGTATCGCCATGACTGCACAAAAAATGACTGCACAAGAAATTATCGCCTTTATCGGCAATGCAGAAAAGAAAACCAACGTAAAAGTGACCTTTGAAGGGGAATTGGCAGGAGAGCTTCCAGCATCCGTTGTAAAGCTAGGCAATGTCCTATTTGGAGACTGGAAAGAGATTGAGCCCCTTCTTGCCAACTTAACAGAAAACAAAGACTATATCGTAGAGCAAGATGGTCGCAATTCAGCGGTACCTTTGCTGGACAAGCGTTATTTGAATGCCCGGATTGAACCGGGTGCGATCATTCGAGACCAGGTGACCATTGAAGACAATGCGGTGATCATGATGGGAGCGGTCATCAATATCGGTGCTGAAATCGGTGCGGGGACCATGATCGATATGGGGGCTATTCTTGGTGGCCGTGCAACGGTTGGTAAAAATAGCCATATCGGAGCAGGAGCAGTCCTTGCAGGTGTCATTGAGCCAGCCTCTGCAGAACCAGTTCGTATCGGGGATAACGTCTTGGTGGGTGCCAACGCCGTCGTCATCGAAGGGGTTCAAGTTGGTAATGGCTCCGTCGTAGCGGCAGGTGCGATTGTTACCCAGGATGTGCCTGAAAATGTAGTGGTAGCCGGTGTACCTGCGCGCGTGATCAAGACCATTGACGAGCAGACGCAACAAAAAACAGCACTTGAGGATGCTTTGCGTAACCTTTAAGAGTATAGAAGTAGGAAGCTGGGGGATACCTCGGCTTCTTCTCAAAAGAGAAAGACGAATATGATACTTGATTTAGTAAAGATTCGACGGGACCTGCATCAAATCCCAGAAATTGGACTAGAAGAATTTAAAACACAAGCCTATCTTTTGGAGCGCATTGCAGAAATCACCGAGGGAAAAGGGTTTGTCGAGCAACGGACCTGGCGGACGGGGATCCTGGTTTTTCTGAAGGGTTCCAATCCCGAAAAGACCATTGGCTGGCGGACGGATATTGATGGACTGCCCATTGTTGAGCAGACTGGTCTTGACTTTGCGTCCCGTCACGAAGGTCGGATGCATGCCTGTGGCCATGATGTTCATATGACCCTAGCCTTGGGCTTGTTGGAGCAACTGGTCCAAGAACAGCCTAAGAACAATCTCTTGTTCCTTTTTCAACCAGCCGAGGAAAATGAAGCCGGAGGCATGCTCATGTATGAAGATGGTGCCTTTGGAGACTGGCTGCCTGATCAATTCTACGGTCTCCATGTCCGACCAGACTTAAAGGTAGGTGAGATTGCGACCAATCGGGGGACCCTCTTTGCAGGGACCTGTGAAGTGAAGCTGACCTTTAAAGGAAAAGGTGGACACGCCGCTTTTCCGCATGAAGCTAAGGATGCCTTGGTTGCTGCCAGCTATTTTGTCACCCAGGTTCAAACCATTGTCAGCCGTAATGTCGATCCTATCGAGGGAGCAGTTGTGACCTTTGGTTCCATGCATGCGGGCACGACCAATAATGTCATTGCGGAGACGGCCTTTCTGCATGGGACGATTCGGACCCTGACCATGGAAATGAACCTCTTGACCCAGAAGCGGCTTGAGACAATTGCGAGAGGAGTTGCAGCGACTTTTGATATGGACATAGATTTGGAACTCAAGCAGGGGGGCTATTTGCCAGTGGAAAACAATCCAGACTTGGCAGATGAACTGATGACCTTCTTTAATCAAGCAGAAGATGTCACCTTGATTGATATCCTGCCCGCGATGACCGGAGAGGATTTTGGTTATCTCTTGTCAAAAGTGGATGGGGTCATGTTCTGGTTGGGAGTGGACAGTCCTTATGCCCTTCATCATCCTCAGATGAGTCCCAAGGAAGAGGCCTTGTCCTTCGGTGTAAAGGCCATTAGTCCTTTCTTACAAATGAAAGCTAATCAATAAAGAAAGATGGAAATGAAAGCAAGTATTCGAAAAAGTGTATTGAAGAAGATGAAAGGTTTGGAGTCGGAGACCAAGCGAAGGGCCGATCAAGCCTTGATCCAGCGTTTACGCTCTTTGTCAGCTTACCAAGAAGCAAGTGTTATAGCGTCCTATTTGTCCTTCCCGCATGAGGTGGATACGAGTATTCTGATTGACGCAGCTCAAGCAGATGGCAAGCAGGTCGTCATTCCGAAAACCTATCCAAAAGGACGCATGGAATTTGTGGCCTATGATCCTCAGAAGTTGAAACAAACATCCTTTGGCCTCATGGAACCAGAGGATGGGACTCAAGCAATAGATAAGTCGGAGATTGACCTAATCCATGTTCCCGGAGTAGCCTTTCAAAAGGATGGCTATCGGCTGGGTTATGGAGGAGGCTATTACGATCGCTATTTGGTAGATTTCGACGGAGCGACCGTCAGCACCATCTATGCTTGCCAAGAAGCAGACTTTTCACCTGCTCCCCATGATATCCCTGTTAAGGAGGTTCTAGTGGATGAATCAACTATTTGATAAGAAATACCCAGTGACCAGTAGCTTGCTTCTATTAACAACCGGCGTTTTTCTATCCATGTTGCTGGTTCGTGGCTTTAACTATGAATCTGTCCAGACTGTTTATGATTTTGGGGGTGTCCTAGGAGCTGAAATTCAGGTAGACCCGAGTCAGAGCTGGCGTTTGCTTGCTGCCATGTTTGTTCATATTGGCTTGCAACATTTTGTTTTAAACATGGTTACCCTCTATTTTCTCGGAAGAATCGCAGAGGATTTATTTGGCTCCAAAGCTTTTCTAGTCCTTTACATCTTATCAGGTTTAATGGGCAATCTTTTTGTGATGACCTTTTCTCCAGAAGTCGTCGCAGCTGGGGCTTCTACCGCCTTGTTCGGCATCTTTGGGGCCATTGCCAGTTTGCGCTTCATTGCTCGGAGTCCCTACATTCAGTATCTGAGCCAAAGTTATACTTCATTGATCCTGGTCAATATCCTCTTTAGCTTTATGCCGGGGATTAGTCTGGCAGGTCACTTAGGAGGCTTGGTAGGAGGAGGGATTCTAGCCTTTGTCTTTCCAGTCTATGGTGAGCGAGATAGCGTGAAAAAAACTTGGCGCTTGGGAGCTCTGCTCCTTTATATAGCTGGAGCCACCCTTCTTTATGCATGGGCTCTTATGTCTTAGTCTTTCCAAGGATTTGTAGCACATTTGTAAACTATCTGAAAACTGAGTGAAGTCTCAGTTTTTTTGTATATATTTCTTAAAAACGATAGAGAAAGCTAAAAATATCACAAATAAATGAATAAAATTGTAAAAAGAAAGCGCTTGCAAAACTGGTTGAAAAGGAGTAGACTGGTAGTATATAAAACCTACTTGTGTCCAAAATCGCTTGAGGACAAAAATAAGCAAAAAGGAGATTTGCGATGAAGAAATGGTTGTTTAAACTAGCTTTGATAGCGATGACGTTCTTACTCCTACCAATTCAAGCCGTTCAGGCCTGCTGTGGATTTATCATTGGTCGCCAGTTGACCAAGGATGGTACCACCCTGTTTGGTCGGACTGAGGACTATCCTTATTATCCAAATGGTGGAAAACACAACAAAAACTATGTTGTTGTCGATGCCAAGACTTATAATGAGGGAGATCAAATCGAGGATGAATCTAATGGATTTACCTACCCTCATGCTGCCAACGAAATGAAATATACAGCTACTTATGACTCTGCTCGTGGTGACGGTAGCAACGGCGCTTTCGGGGAACATGGTTTTAATGAAGCCGGTGTATCCATGACTGCGACAGTAACAGCTATCCCAAATAAGAAAGTCTTGACAACGGATCCCTTGAAAGAGAATGGCCTACCAGAAGCAGCTATGCTAGATGTGATTTTGCCCCGTGTCAAAACTGCCCGTGAAGGAGTTGAATTACTGGCTAAAGTCATCGAAGAAAAAGGTTCAGCTGAAGGGAATGTGGTTGTCTTTGCAGACCAAAATGAAACTTGGTATATGGAAATTCTTTCTGGTCACCAATATGTAGCGGTGAAGGTGCCAGAAGATAAATACGCAGTTTTTGCAAATACCTACTATCTAGGTCATGTTGATTTGAATGACACTGAAAATGTCATTGCCTCTAAAGACGTAGAAAAAGTAGCCAAGGAATCTGGCAACTATAAGACTGATAAAGATGGTAACTTCCATATTGCTAAATCTTATGGACCAGAGAAATATGCTGAAGGTGACCGCTCACGGACCTATGCAGGAATTACCTTACTAGATCCAGATTCTAAAGTCACTTATGAGGATGATGAGTATGAGCTCTTCCGTTCACCAACCGATCCAAACAAAAAATACACCTTAGAAGATGCTTTTGCATTGCAACGGAACCGTTTTGAACACTTGAATGGACGTTTTGTACCAGATGATCAAATTGGTGTTAAGAAACAAGGTGATGATGGTAGCAACGATACTGTTCGTAAAGACCAATACAAGTATGCTTTAGGGAACGAAAATGTAATTGATGCCCATGTCTATCAAATCAATCCAAACCTTCCAAAATCATTTGGTGGAACTGTATGGCTTGGCATGGGACCTTCACGGAATACCCCTTATGTTCCATTCTATGGAAATGTAAAAGATACTTACGAAGCCTTTAAACCTCAAACAGCTACTTATGATCCAAATTCATGGTATTGGACAGTTTGGCACATCGACCAAATGGCCATCCATAACCAAGATCTCTTCGGAAAATCTATCCAAAATCACTGGAAAGCACTGGAAGAACAGCTCATTATCGAACAAAAAGTGAGCGATGCAAAATACGCTGCCTTGAAAGCTGATGAAGCAGCTGCAAAAGGGGCAGAGGATCAAGTAACTGCTGAATCAATTGCGCGTTCTGAACGTCTTTTCAAACAATTTAAACAATACGAAGCAGAGCTTTCAGCGACCTTGAAAGAAGCGGGGAGAACAGATGATCCGTATCGGGCATCTCTTCCAGATGATTACAAGGAACCAACTGACGCAACTACAACAACAGCTCCAAGTACTGAGCCAAGCACTGACGCAACTACGACAACAGCTCCAAGTACTGAACCAAGCACTGACGTAACTACGACAACAGCTCCAAGTACTGAGCCAAGCACTGACGCAACTACGACAACAGCTCCAAGTACTGAACCAAGCACTGACGCAACTACAACAACAGCTCCAAGTACTGAGCCAAGCACTGACGCAACTACGACAACAGCTCCAAGTACTGAGCCAAGCACTGACGTAACTACGACAACAGCTCCAAGTACTGAGCCAAGCACTGACGTAACTACGACAACAGCTCCAAGTACTGAGCCAAGCACTGACGCAACTACAACAACAGCTCCAAGTACCGAGCCAAGCACTGACGCAACTACAACAACAGCTTCAAGTACCGAGCCAAGCACTGACGCAACTACAACAACAGCTCCAAGTACCGAGCCAAGCACTGACGCAACTACAACAACAGCTTCAAGTACCGAGCCAAGCACAGATGCAACTACAACAACAGCTCCAAGTACTGAGCCAAGCAAGAATGAAACCAAGCCAACTCAACCAAGTACCGAGCCAAGCAAGGATGAAACCACAACTACAACGACTGAACCAAGCACGGATGCAACTCAACCAACTGAGCCAAGTACTGAGCCAAGCAAGAACGAAACCAAGCCAACTCAACCAAGTACTGAGCCAAACAAGGATGTAAACACATCAACTACGATTGTCCCTGCTCCAACTACAAACAATCGTCCAGTTCTTCCTACGAATTCCTACATTTTAGTAGATCCTGTTACTGGAATCACCCTACAAAACCCAGACTTTGCCCAAGGTGGCTTTAATTTGGTAGCTTCTGTATTGAAGGATGTCCAAGCCCTCAAAGGTAAAGACTATCAGATTTACGACATTCAGTTGTCAAATCAAAATGGCCCTGTTCATCAATTCAGCCCAACTGTGGTGACCATGCCAGTGGATCCTAAGAAAGAAGTAGAATCTGTTGTAGGGATTGGAGAAGATGGCAAGGTTGAGACCTACCAGTTCAGCTTGAATGAAGACAAGAGCAAGGTAACCTTCACAACCAATCATTTCTCATCTTATGGAGTTGTTTACAAAACAGCAGCTAAGGTAGAAGAAAAAACAGAAAGCAAAAAATTGCCATCTACTGGACAAACCATTTCAATGGTTGGTATCATCGGTGGTGTCTTGATTAGTGCACTTGGATTTGCCTTCTATGTAGAAAAACGCAAACAGAATAAAGCCTAAAGAACCAACCTGTTTTTAAGAAAGAAAAAGAGGCCGGACGTTTAGTCCGGTCTCTTTGCTTTATAATCGAAAAGTCAGGGTGAGGATTTTTTACTTCTCAGTCACTTTCCCACTTTCTTCTAATTGTTTTCCAAGGTTGATGATGTATTGTTTGAGATCATCTTTAACCTGTGGGTGTTTCAAGGCATAATCAATAGATGTTTTCATGAAACCAAACTTGTCCCCTACATCGTAGCGTTTGCCCTTAAATTCGCGGGCAAATACTCGTTGGGTCTTGTTCAAGGTATCAATGGCATCAGTCAATTGGATTTCATTTCCAGCGCCTGGTTTTTGGTTTTCCAAGATTTGGAAGATTTCTGGAGTTAGCAAATAACGACCGATAATGGCAAGGTCACTTGGTGCCTCTTCAGGTGCCGGTTTTTCGACAAAGGTTTCAACGCTATAGAGTCCGTTGATGCCTTCCCCTTGAGGAGCAATGACTCCGTAGGCAGAAACCTCTTCATGGGGAACTTTCATGACAGCAATGGTTGAAGCATGTGTCTCATCGTAGTCATTCATCAATTGCTTGGTGAGCGTAGTCGCTGTATCATCTGTGATATCCATGAGGTCATCACCCAGCATCACGACGAAAGGCTCATTCCCAACGAAGGCCTTCGCCTGAAGGACAGCATCTCCAAGGCCGTTCGGATGTTTTTGACGAATGAAGTGGAGGCGCATCCCGGTAGTTTCATCGACCAGTTTCAACAGATCATTTTTCCCTTTTTCCTTGAGGTTGTACTCAAGTTCGAAGTTTGAGTCAAAGTGGTCTTCGATCGAACGTTTTGATTTACCAGTGACAACGAGAATATCCTCGATGCCAGCCTTAAGGGCTTCCTCAACGATGAATTGGATGGTTGGCTTATCCACGATTGGCAGCATTTCTTTGGCCAGGGCTTTAGTAGCAGGTAGGAAACGAGTTCCAAGTCCAGCCGCAGGAATGACTGCTTTTCTAACTTTTGTCATAATAATTCCTTTCTAACTGAAGAATAATTGGTTGTTGATCTGATTGGGAAGGAAGAATTCCTTAGTTCCACTCATTTTCTTCTTTAAATTCGTTGCTCATCATGAAGTTGATGGCTTCACGAATATCTTGCCCTTCATAAATTACTTGGTAGATGGCTTGTGTGATTGGCATGTAGACGTCTAGCTCTTGAGCCAGTTCGTAGGCAGCCTTAGTGGTTGAAATCCCTTCGATGATCATGCCCATGTTGGCTTCGATATCTTCCAGTTTTTCACCGCGACCAAGGGCATCCCCAGCACGCCAGTTCCGAGAGTGGATGGAAGTCCCTGTCACGATCAGGTCTCCAACTCCGGATAGTCCACTATAGGTTAAGGGGCTAGCGCCTAGTTTGACACCTAGACGGGTAATTTCAGCTAGTCCACGCGTGATGATGGCAGCCTTAGCGTTGTCTCCGAATCCAAGTCCGTGGAGGGCTCCAGCTCCGACTGCGATGATGTTTTTAAGGGCACCGGCTGTCTCTACCCCAATCACATCTGTATTGGTATAGAGGCGGAAGTAGTGGTTGCTGAAGAGTTCTTGAACATAACGAGCTGTTTCTAAATCTTTAGAAGCCGCTGTGATCAGAGTGATATCGCGAACGATGGTTTCTTCAGCGTGACTTGGCCCAGACACGACCACAATCTCGCTACGGAGAGAAGCAGGGATTTCCTCTTCTAAGATTTGAGAAATCCGTTTGTGACTATTTGGTTCTAATCCTTTGGAAGCGTGCATGACCTTGATAGGATGGTCCAAGAGTTCAGCTACTTGCTTGGCAACGAGTCGTGTTACCTTGGTTGGAACGACAAAGAGGACCGCATCCACACCAGAAAGGGCTTCATTCAGATCGTGGTAGGCTTTGATCCCTGGATCTAGAAGGACATCCTTAAAGTAGCGTTTGTTGGTATGTTCTTGATTGATTTCGTCGATTTGTTCTGGGACATTTCCCCAGATCCGTACTTCATGGCCATTATCGTGGAGGACTTGAGAAAGGGCAGTTCCCCAAGAACCTGGACCGATGACCGCAACGGTTTGTTTATCCATAGCATTCTCCTTTGTGAAGATTTCATTTCTATTTTACCATACTATAGAGAAAAAAGCTTTGGAATCTAGCTGAATTTCATAGGAAAAGCAAATAATATGATAACTGAAAAAATGTTGGTAATTTTAGTAAATTATTCTTGCATTTATATTCTGAATATGGTAATATTGCCTTCGTATATTACTCTAGCTAGTGATATATAGGAGAAACAAAAAAGAAAAAGGAGTTTATGATGAAAAAGAGCTTAAAAATAATACTGACCTTAGTATTAGTTTTAGCTAGTGTCTTTGGTTTGTCCAAAATTCGGTCGGCCCATGCAGATGGCGCAACAGGAAAGATCCAAATTACAAGTAAAACGATCACACCTACTAAGTCACCCGTGGACCAGTACACGGACATTAAAGTTGATTTAACTTTCAATGTTCCGAACGGGGTCAAACCTGGAGATCAAGCGGTTATTACCCTCCCTCCGAATCTAAAATTTATCAAGGATGCAGAATTTGAGGTACGAAGTCCTAATGGTGAATTAGTATCAGAAGCAGTCATTAATGCTGCAAATAAAACCATCACCTTGACCTATCAAGATTATGTGAAAGGTAAATCAAATATTTCAGGAAGCATGTTCTTTGCAGTTCGGGTAGAGCCTGCAACTGCATCTCCAAGCAAGGTCCCCATCACCTTGAATGTGGACAACAATCCAGTCCCTGTAGGAGAAGTTGACTTTGTAGTTGACCCAGGGAATGCTGAAAAGGTCTTGGACAAGGTTAGCTGGGACACAAAACACTTAGCAGATGGCGGCATTACACGTCAATATGAAGTACGTGTCAATGCAACGAAAGAGCCGTTAACAGAAGCAGTTGTGACTGACCAATTGCAAACAGAAGGAATGAGCTATGTGGAAGATTCCTTTGTGATTAAAAAAGGGAATTGGGCCGTTAACAGTTCGCATAAATTAGATTTGAAAAATGGGCAAGTTGTCTCTTTGCCAGTTGAGTTTGGAGCAGATAAGAAGAGTTTCAAAGTCAGCTTGGGAAATGTAGCTCAAGGCGAAGGTTACTCGATTGTCTATAAGGTGAAGATTCCTTATACCCCTGCAAATGATGAAAAGTTCTTCAACAATGTAACCTTGAATGCAAAAAAAGTTGTTGAAACAAAGAGCAATCCCTTCGTTTATCAAACTGAAGGTGGGAAGGCCCAAGGTTATACCTTCTCCATTAACCTCAAGAAAGTTGATGGCCAGGATGAAAACACTGCTTTAGCAGGTGCTGAATTTAATGTGATCCGTGTTGCAACAGGTGCCGTTGTCGGTAAGTTGACAACCAATGCAAAAGGAGAAGCAAGTATTGGTGGTTTGTTGAACACAGCCTACCAATTAGTTGAAACAAAAGCTCCAGAAGGATATGAATTGGATGCCACTCCAATTGATGTCAAATCAGAAGATTTTGGAACAACAAAAACAGCCCTTAAAACAGTTACAAATAAGAAAATTGTCAAAGAACCGACACCAACCAGTGCGGTGATTGAATTAGATAAGGCCCTTACAGGTCGTGACTTGGTAGACGGTGAGTTTAGCTTTGAATTGTACGAAGGTGCGAACAAGCTTCAAACTGTTACCAACAAATCTGGCAAAGTAACCTTTGAATCTATTTCTTACACAGCAGAAGGTGAACACACTTATACTGTGAAAGAGGTCAAAGGGGATAATGCTACGATTGCTTACGATGCTTCTGAAAAACAAGTGACTGTTAAAGTCACTCGTGATGGAGATGCCTTGAAGGCAGAAGTTGTCTATCCAGAAAGCAAAACATTTACCAATGCCTTCACACCAAACGCAACGACTGCAACAATTGAGTTGACAAAAGAGTTGACAGGTCGTGACTTGGTAGACGGTGAGTTTAGCTTTGAATTGTACGAAAGTGCGAACAAGCTTCAAACTGTTACCAACAAATCTGGCAAAGTAACCTTTGAATCAATCTCTTACACAGCAGAAGGTGAACATACATACACTGTAAAAGAAGTCAAAGGTAATAATGCTACCATTACTTACGATGCCTCTGAAAAACAAGTGACTGTTAAAGTCACTCGTGATGGAGATGCCTTGAAGGCAGAAGTTGTCTATCCAGAAAGCAAAACATTTACCAATGCCTTCACACCAAACGCAACGACTGCAACAATTGAGTTGACAAAAGAGTTGACAGGTCGTGACTTGGTAGACGGTGAGTTTAGCTTTGAATTGTACGAAGGTGCGAACAAGCTTCAAACTGTTACCAACAAATCTGGCAAAGTAACCTTTGAATCAATCTCTTACACAGCAGAAGGTGAACATACATACACTGTAAAAGAAGTCAAAGGTAATAATGCTACCATTACTTACGATGCCTCTGAAAAACAAGTGACTGTTAAAGTCACTCGTGATGGAGGTGCCTTGAAGGCAGAAGTTGTCTATCCAGAAAGCAAAACATTTACCAATGCCTTCACACCAAACGCAACGACTGCAACAATTGAGTTGACAAAGAGTTCGACAGGTCGTGACTTGGTAGACGGTGAGTTTAGCTTTGAATTGTACGAAGGTGCAAACAAACTTCAAACTGTCACCAACAAATCTGGCAAAGTAACCTTTGAATCAATCTCTTACACAGCAGAAGGTGAACATACATACACTGTAAAAGAAGTCAAAGGTAATAATGCTACCATTACTTACGATGCCTCTGAAAAACAAGTGACTGTTAAAGTCACTCGTGATGGAGGTGCCTTGAAGGCAGAAGTTGTCTATCCAGAAAACAAAACATTTACCAATGCCTTTACACCAAATGCAACGACTGCAACAATTGAGTTGTCTAAAGAGTTGACAGGTCGTGATTTGGTAGATGGTGAGTTTAGCTTTGAGTTGTACGAAGGTGCAAACAAACTTCAAACTGTTACTAACAAATCTGGCAAAGTGACCTTTGATGCTATCTCTTACACAGCAGAAGGTGAACACACTTACACTGTGAAAGAGGTCAAAGGGGACAATGCTACGATTGCTTACGATGCTTCTGAAAAACAAGTGACTGTTAAAGTTACTCGTGATGGAGATGCCTTGAAGGCAGAAGTCGTCTATCCAGAAAACAAAACATTTACTAACGCCTTCACACCAAACGCAACGACTGCAACAATTGAGTTGTCTAAAGAGTTGACAGGTCGTGACTTGGTAGACGGTGAGTTTAGTTTTGAATTGTACGAAGGTACTAACAAACTTCAAACTGTTACTAACAAATCTGGCAAAGTAACCTTTAATGCTATCTCTTACACAGCAGAAGGTGAACACACTTACACTGTGAAGGAAGTGAAGGGGAACGTACCAGGTATCACATACGATACAGCAGAAAAACAAGTAACCGTTCAGGTAACAAAAGATGGAGACAACCTAAAAGCAACAGTTGTCTATCCAGAAAACAAGGTCTTTGCAAATACTTACTCAGCTCCAAGTCCAGCAAAAGCTCAGATTTCAGCTAGCAAGATTTTAGAAGGTCGTGACCTAAAAGATGGCGAATTCAGCTTTAACTTGTTGGATGAAGCTGGAGAAGTTCTTCAAACAAAACAAAATGCAGCAGATGGTTCTGTAGCATTTGACGAAATTTCTTATTCACAAGAAGATGCAGGGAAAACTTTCCACTACACAATTAAGGAAGTAATCCCACAATCTCAAGAAAAAGGAATGACCTACGATCAAGCGAGCATCGAAGTGACAGTAACAGTTACGAAAGATGACGCAAGCAATACGATCAAGGCTACAGTGGCATATGGTGCGAAGACATCCTTCACCAATACCTTTGTCACAAGTGAAATCCCACCAACTCCACCAGTCGTTGAAAAACCAGAAGCTAAGCTTTATACGATTCAGCTTCACAAGGTCAATGGTGAAGGTCGAGCTTTAGCGGGAGCTGTCTTTGGACTCTTTGAAGCGGATGGTAGCACTCCAGTTGCCAACCCATATGGCGAAGGTCAAGCGACAGCGACATCCGATGCTAATGGTCTTGTAAGCTTTGTAGGCTTTGAGGCTAAGGATTATGTAGTGAAAGAATTGACAGCACCAGAAGGTTACCAACTTTCAACAGCTTCAATAGCTGTCTCTGCAACAGAATTGAGCGCTGCGTCAGATTTGGTAGTGGATAAAGGAAATGTGGTGAACCAACCGTTTACTGAAATCCCACCAACTCCGCCAGTTGTTGAGAAACCAGAATTGACTCTCTACAGCATTCAATTGCACAAAGTTAACAATGAAGGCAAAGCCTTGGCAGGAGCAGTCTTTGGACTCTTTGAAGCAGATGGTGTGACACCAGTAGCTAATCCATATGGTGAAGGTCAAGCGACAGCGACATCAGATGCCAATGGTCTCGTTACCTTTACAGGGCTTGAAGCCAAGGATTATGTAGTGAAAGAAATCACTGCTCCAGAAGGATACCAACTTTCTGAAGAAGCGATTACTGTTTCATCTAATCAATTGATTGCCTCAACCAATCAAGTACTTGATCAAGGTAAAGTTGTCAATAAACCATTCACTGCTATTCCACCAACTCCACCGGTAGTTGAGAAACCAGAATTGAAGCTTTATACCATTCAGCTTCACAAGGTGAATGGTGAAGGTCGAGCTTTAGCGGGAGCTGTCTTTGGACTCTTTGAAGCGGAT
This sequence comes from Streptococcus ilei, assembly GCF_000479335.1. Classification (NCBI taxonomy): domain Bacteria; kingdom Bacillati; phylum Bacillota; class Bacilli; order Lactobacillales; family Streptococcaceae; genus Streptococcus; species Streptococcus ilei. The sequence goes on along the minus strand of NC_022584.1, from coordinate 1,340,986 downwards.
GGTAGCACTCCAGTTGCCAACCCATATGGCGAAGGTCAAGCGACAGCGACATCTGATGCCAATGGTCTTGTAAGCTTTGTAGGCTTTGAGGCTAAGGATTATGTAGTGAAAGAATTGACTGCTCCAGCTGGTTACCAACTATCAACGAATCCAATCACTGTCACAGCGGAAGACTATGTACAAGCTACAGACTTGGTTGTAGATAAAGGAAATGTAGTTAATGAACTAACTCCTCCGACACCTCCGACTCCACCAACTACTCCACCAACTACCCCATCAACAGATAAACCAAAAGGTGATAAGCCTTCTGGAAGTCAACCAAAAGAAGAGAAGGAACATACTCTTCCTTCTACAGGTGAAACAGTGAGCGAGGGACTAGTGGCTACAGGACTCGCATTGGCGGTTGCTGGAAGTGCCTTGGTTTACAAAAAACGTGAGAATTAATCTCTAAAACAGGTTTTGTTCTAGCCTTGCTAGACAAGCCTGTTTTTTTGATTTGGGTGATAAAAAATATTTATCAGGTCCTTAAAAAATACATATTAGACGCTCTAAGGGTGGGATGATAAAATAGGGAATAGAAATATCAAAGGAGGGAAGGCCATGTGTAGAACGATTGTTGGAGTCTCTGCCAATCTATGTGCAGTGGATCCAGATGGGAAAAATATCCATTCGTCTGTATCTTGTAAATTTGCGGAAACCATTAAGCAAGTAGGTGGCCTTCCTATGGTCATCCCAGTGGGAGACCCATCTTTTGCCAAGGATTATATCGAAACAGTGGACAAGCTCATCCTCAGTGGAGGGCAAAATGTCCATCCTAGCTTTTATGGCGAAGAGATCACCGTCGAAAGTGATGACTACAATCTCGAGCGCGATCAGTTTGAATTGGCCTTGCTAAAAGAAGCGGTCCGTCAAAACAAGCCCGTCCTAGCTATCTGTCGTGGCGTTCAGTTGGTCAATGTTGCCTTTGGTGGGACTCTCCATCAAGAAGTAGAAGGGCACTGGCAGGGCCTCCCTTTTGGGACTTCTCATTCAATTGAGACCAAAAAAGGCAGTGTGGTGGAGCGACTCTTTGGGAAAGCCAGCCAGATCAATTCTGTTCATCGCCAAAGCATCAAGGACTTGGCACCTAACTTTCGAGTGACAGCCATTGACCCACGAGATCAGACCATTGAAGCCATCGAAGCAGTGGACGGTCATCGCATCATCGGCTTGCAATGGCATCCAGAGTTCCTAGTCAAAGAAGAAAAAGGCAATCTCGAACTCTTCCGCTATCTGTTACAAGAATTGTAAACTCTTTAGGATTTTTTAAGGAGAAAGAGGTAAACTAGTCTCATCAACAAAGACCTCCTAGCTTTGTTTGATACAGTTTACTTTTTTCATATAATCTCCTGCAAAAGTCTCCTCCTTTGAGGGGGCTTTTGTGTGTTTGTCAGGAAAAATACGAATAGTAGTATAGGGGAGACGCTAGGCCAAAGTGATGGTATAATAGAAGAGATAGAAACTATTTAGAATGAAAGAGGAATCATGATGACAAAAATTCGTGGATTTGAACTTGTATCAACCTATACCAATCAAGACTTGCTTCCAAAACGGGAGACAGCCCATGCGGCTGGATACGACTTAAAGGTAGCAGAACGCACGGTGATTGCGCCAGGAGAGATCGTCCTTGTGCCAACAGGAGTCAAGGCTTATATGCAACCGACAGAGGTTCTCTACCTCTATGACCGTTCCTCTAATCCTCGCAAAAAAGGTCTAGTCTTGATTAACTCTGTTGGTGTCATTGATGGTGATTACTATGGAAACCCTGGAAATGAAGGCCATATCTTTGCTCAGATGAAAAACATTACCGACCAGGAAGTGGTTCTTGAAGTCGGCGAACGTGTGGTTCAGGCTGTCTTTGCACCATTTTTAATCGCAGATGGAGATGAGGCAGACGGAGTTCGTACTGGTGGATTTGGGTCGACAGGGCACTAAGATGAAGATTATCTTTGTGCGTCACGGGGAGCCAGATTATCGCGAGTTAGAGGAACGCTTCTATACTGGATTCGGAATGGATTTGGCACCCTTATCTGAGAAAGGAAGACAACAAGCTCAGGAACTTTGTCAAAATCCTTTGTTCCAATCAGCTGATCTGCTAGTAGCTTCAGCAGTAACGCGAGCTTTAGAAACGGCTTCTTATCTGGCTTGTGCTACGGGCCTACCTTTGAAAGTGGAACCCTTATTGCACGAATGGCAGGTCTACGAAAGTGGAAGAAAGAATTTTGAAACAGCTCGGACTCTGTTTCTAGAAAATAATGGGAAGCTCCTTCCGGATAGCCCGATACAATATGAAACCGCTGAGGATATGAGAGTTCGCTTTATTGAATCGTTGGCCAAGTACCGAGACTATCAGAAGATTGTAGTGGTTACCCATCGCATGCTCATGCGTCAATTTGTACCGAATGAAACCATTGATTTTTGCCAAGTGATTGAGTGTGAGATAGAGATTTAGAAAGAGGTTTATCATCGCAAAGAAAAAAACGACATTTGTGTGTCAAAATTGTGCTTATAATTCACCCAAATACCTAGGGCGCTGTCCTAACTGTGGGGCCTGGTCTTCTTTTGTTGAGGAGGTCGAGGTTGCAGAGGTCAAGAATGCACGGGTATCCTTGACGGGTGAAAAGACCAAACCCATGAAATTGGCGGACGTGACCTCTATCAATGTTCACCGGACCAAGACGGAGATGGAGGAATTCAACCGTGTGCTTGGAGGAGGAGTGGTGCCAGGAAGTCTAGTCCTCATCGGTGGGGATCCAGGGATCGGGAAATCAACCCTGCTCCTCCAAGTGTCGACCCAGTTGTCTCAAGTGGGAACGGTACTCTATGTCAGCGGAGAGGAATCAGCCCAGCAGATTAAACTGCGAGCAGAGCGCTTGGGAGATATCGACAGTGAGTTTTATCTTTATGCCGAGACCAATATGCAAAGCGTGCGAGCAGAAGTGGAGCGCATCCAGCCTAACTTCCTCATCATTGACTCTATTCAGACCATTATGTCTCCTGAGATCTCAGGGGTGCAGGGGTCTGTTTCTCAGGTGCGTGAGGTGACAGCTGAACTCATGCAGCTGGCTAAGACTAATAACATTGCCATCTTTATCGTAGGGCATGTGACCAAGGAAGGGACCTTGGCAGGACCTCGGATGTTGGAACACATGGTGGATACGGTGCTCTACTTTGAGGGTGAACGCCACCACACCTTCCGGATCCTGAGAGCGGTCAAGAACCGCTTTGGCTCCACCAATGAGATTGGGATTTTCGAGATGCAGTCAGGCGGCCTGGTTGAGGTCCTCAATCCCAGTCAGGTCTTTCTAGAAGAACGCCTGGATGGGGCGACTGGCTCTGCCATTGTCGTCACCATGGAAGGAAGCAGACCAATCTTGGCGGAAGTTCAGGCCTTGGTGACACCGACTGTATTTGGAAATGCCAAGCGGACGACAACGGGTCTTGACTTTAATCGGGTCAGCCTCATTATGGCTGTGTTAGAGAAACGTTGCGGGCTCCTTCTTCAAAATCAGGATGCCTATCTCAAGTCGGCCGGTGGTGTCAAACTGGACGAACCAGCCATTGACCTATCTGTAGCGGTGGCTATTGCTTCCAGCTACAAGGAGCTTCCAACCAATCCGCAAGAGGCCTTTATCGGTGAGATTGGCTTGACTGGCGAGATTCGCCGAGTGACTCGGATCGAGCAACGGATCAATGAAGCGGCGAAACTTGGTTTCACTAAGATTTATGCACCTAAAAATTCTCTCCAAGGGATCGCGATCCCAGACGGTATTCAAGTAATAGCAGTCTCCACGGTAGGGGAAGTTTTGAAAAAAGTCTTTTCTTAACTAGATCTTGGAATCGTTTGCAAAAAGGTTTTTCCTGTGCTATACTTTTTCTATACTTACTAAACATAGGGGGTACTTATTTTGCAATTTTTTACAGATAACAATGTGCAGTTCCCTTTGGTCGAGCTGTCTCTCAATCAAGGTGAAACTGTCTATATTCAACGGGGGAGTATGGTCTACCATACGCCTAATGTGACCCTCAACACCAAATTAAATGCGAGTGGCTCTGGTGTGGGACGCTTTGTGAAAGCAGTTGGACGGTCAATGGTTTCGGGTGAAAGTACCTTTATCACTCAGGTATTTGCCCAGTCTAATAATGCTTACCTAGCATTAGCACCCGACTCACCAGGTCAGGTGGTGCCACTCTACTTGGGCGAAAAGCAGTATCGATTGAACGATGGTGCCTTCCTTGCACTGGATGGTTCAGCTTTCTATACAATGGAAACCCAATCGATTGGTAAGGCTCTCTTTGGTGGTCAGGGTGGATTCTTCGTCATGACGACCCAAGGTCAAGGGACCCTCTTGGTGAATGCCTACGGCTCAATTAAAAAAATTGAGCTAAACAATCAAGAAATCACCATCGATAATGCCCATGTCGTTGCTTGGAGCCAGTCTTTGGATTACAATATCCATTTGGAAAATGGTTTCTGGCAATCCATCGGAACGGGTGAAGGTGTTGTCAATACCTTTAGAGGGACTGGTGAGGTCTATGTTCAAAGTCTCAACCTTCAGACCTTTGCTGGCTTGCTGAATCGTTATTTACCAAGACGATCATAATGCATAAAAGAGGCTGGGACAAAAGTCCTAGCCTCTCAATTGTATTTGGATTATCGAGCAAGACGCAGTGGTTGAGTGGGCTCTACTACGCTGATTTCATCAGCTTTTACAGCCCTACTCAACTGTGCGGAGGTGGGACGACGAAATCGAATTCTAACGAATTACCGATTTCTGTCCCACTCTCTTTTTCATGTAGGCTGACAACTGACAATCTGGGAAAAAGATGGTAAGATAGAGTGTAAATAATTTGGTGTTCAAACTATTTTACCAACCAGAAAGGAAGTTCCTAATGTCCTATTTTGAGAATTTTTTAAAAGCCAATCAAGCCTATGTTGAATTGCACGGAGACCTCCATCTTCCGATCAAACCGAAAACGCAAGTGGCCATTGTGACCTGTATGGACTCTCGTCTTCACGTGGCACCAGCACTGGGGCTTGCTTTGGGAGATGCCCATATTTTGCGGAATGCAGGTGGGCGCGTGACAGAGGACATGATTCGTTCCTTGGTCATCTCACAGCAACAGATGGGGACTCGAGAAATCGTGGTCTTGCACCACACAGACTGTGGAGCACAAACCTTTGAGAATGAAGGCTTCCGTCAGCATCTGAAGAAGGAACTGGGAGTTGATGTTGGAGACCAAGACTTCCTACCCTTTCAAGATATCTACGAGAGCGTCCGGGAGGATGTTGCTCTCTTAAAAGCATCGCCACTGATTCCAGACGACGTCATTATCTCAGGAGCTGTCTATGATGTCGATACAGGATTGATCACTGAGGTGATAGATTGACTTAAACTTATACCGTTAGCTTTTTGGCTAACGGTTTTTGTATGCAAATACGAAACTGAAAATTGATAGGGGTTGAAAACATAAGGCATCAAATGGTTAGAGAGGTTACAAAAATATTAGTCCAAACTAGGTTTGAAGTATAAAATTATGATAAAATATCATTTGGAGGAATTTTATGATGAAAAAAGTTTTTAGCGATTTGTTTTCGAAAACGGATTATGCTATCATGTGCGGTATCAGTGCCTATTTGACAATGTTATTGGTAGACTTGTTGAGTGCGACCTCACAGGATCTGTTTTTGACACTCGCCCCCTTGTCCGTATTAAAAATGGGAATCTTTTTTATTGTGGGAGGTGCCTTAATTTGTTTACATGACAAGTTGACGAACTCAGATATAGGTAGTATCACGATGATTCTTTCTTGTGTGACTCTCCTCGTAGCTATTTATAAGAGTATGTCCTTCTTTTTATCGTTGGGTTTAATTCTTTTAGCTCTGATTTTGTTTATAGGAGGGATGTTTAATGAAGAAAAGTCTTCCTATTTGTATTTATCGGTCATCTTGCTAGCCATACCGCGTTTACTAACCTTGGGAAGCTCGAATTTTCAAGATCAAGTACTTGGCTTCCATGCTGTTGATCTTTCCAGTACCCGATTTCTTTCAATCATCTGGCCAGTTGTTATTGCCTCCATTATCTCAATTGTGTTTATGATCCTCTATCTCAAATTTCCAATCTTTAACTATTTAGAGCGACATAAAAAAATAGTTCAAATAATCGTGTTTTCGCTAGTTCTAGTTTACGTCCTTTATCTTTCTGTTGTAGTGGTTTACAAAGTGAAGACGAATGAGTTGTCATCGTTTGATATTGGGATCTTTTCTCAAATGTTTGAACGGATGAATCACGATTTGACTCCGATAACGACCTTGGAAAGAGATAGAGTACTCTCTCATTTTTCTGTCCATATTTCACCGATCTTTTATGTAATGTTGCCATTCTATAAGCTCTTCCCATATGTAGAGACTTTAGAAGTTTTACAGTTGCTCGTAGTCTTTTCGGGGATTATCCCATTGAGATTAATCCTTCGTAAATTAAAGTTTTCTAATCTCACAAATACCTTGGCCGTCTTATGGTTTGTGTTGTTGCCAGTGATGACAACGGCAGGGGGATTTCATCTGCATGAAAATTGCTTTTTAGTCCCATTAGTGTTTTGGGTATTCTATTTTATTATTTCGGAACAAAAATGGAAGATTCTACTAGCGACCATGTTACTATTGTTCGTGAAAGAAGATGCCTTTATCTATGTACTTAGTATGGGTTTGTTCTTCCTTTTTCAAAAACGATTTGATTTATCCAAACAGACAAAAAGATGGCTTTTCTTTACAGAGATTGTCTTGCCAATAGTCTATTTCGTTTTTGCCATGTACCTTTTGAGTGCCTATGGTGAGGGAGGAATGGTTTCACGGTATGACGGATTCTTGCTCAATGGGGAAAGCGGGATGTTAATGGTGATTAAGAATCTATTCTTCCATCCAGGCTATGTCATTAGTACGCTACTGACTGCCAAAAGATTAGGGTATTTATTCTTAATGTTTGCTCCGTTATGTTTCTTAGGACTACTCCAACGGCGTTGGTCGACTTATTTTCTTGTGCTTCCACTGATAGTGATTAACCTACTGCCTAATTGGCCCTATCAGTATGATATTGGTTTCCAATATAGCTATGGAAGTGGTGCTTTAGTTTTCATCATGACGCTTCTAGCATTAGAGGATCTTAAGGAAACTAACATCCTACAGGAAAAAATAGCGGTAGCTATCGTGATAGTAGGAATTATTTTTTCTGGTAGTCTTCTACACCACTTTACTAATAATTGGTCCTTTAATATCGGCTATTACCGTCAAAATAAAGACATGTTTGATGAAATCCAAAAGACTTTAGGAAGTTTGCCAAAGGATGCTTCAGTCTTAGCTGAGGGAGCCTATACACCATCACTTAGAGGTCATAAAAAACTCTATGATATTTTCTATCACAATGATAAGAAGGCGGATCCAACAATTGATTATATTGTGATCCCTCAATCTCAAAAGGATCAAAACGAAGAATACAATCAATTATTAGCGAGTTATGAAGCTTTAGGATACCGGGAGAGTCAGTATTCGTCCGCTCATGTTTATATTTTAGAGAAGGCGAAGTAAAAAAGGTGGCTACCTTGTCTATTTGATCAGAAGCAATAAACATATGCTGTGCGATATTTTTTCATAATGAACAATTATAGAGGCAGTAGTACATAGTAGCTACTGCCTTTTTATATAGGTTGCTTACTTTTATTCTCGGAGCGATGAAAGCAACATCTGAAAAAACTAGGAAAAGCTTGTGAAAATTTAATGAAAAAGATGAAGATCAAGATGGTTTTCGTTGTGAATTGAAAGGCTGTCGATGGGCTTTGTTTCGGTGTTTGAGAGGCTTTGACTCTCCTGTAAAATCGGATTGACAAAAAACTGAACAATTAGTGAAAAATAATTAAAAAATCTTGCATTTATAAACAGATATGTTACAATAATAATCAAATAATTTATAAAGGAGCATAATATGCAGACCACAAAAGCACGCGTGAAGCGAGTTTTAGCATTTATGAGTCTTTTAGTTTTATCCTTGACAGTTTTTACGACAGTCTTTGCGACTGAAGTAACCAGTTATACGATAAAAACTGAAATTAAGGTTGATAACCAACCGTTAACTGCCGACACGAAGATCACTACTGGTCAAACGATGGAGGCGACAAACGAGATTAGTTTCCCTGACTCACAGCAGATCAATGCTGGTGACACATTGGTTCTAGATCTTCCAAAAGAACTAGGCCTGGTGACCAAGCTAGAGTTTCCAATTGTACACGAAAATGGTGAAGTAATTGCCAATGCAGTGACCGATCCAAGTACGCAAAAGGTGACCATTACTTTTACAAACTATTTCTCTGAGAATTACAAAGATAAGGTAATGACCTTGAGGTACAATGTTCGTCCAAATGCAGCGAACTTGCCAAAGACGGGAACTTACTACTTTACATTTGGTAGCACTGACTTCACATTGAACTACAACAAGGACGATGGTGAAGCTGGTGACTATGAAATGAAGTATGGTTACCAAGATCCAGAAAATCCTAAGCGGATAAAATGGCGTATTGTCTTGAATGCGGTTCAAGACAAGTTGAACAACATGGTCATCAAGGATGACTTCAGCGACAGCGGACAAGTCTTGGTAGAAAGTTCCTTCCGTGCAGTTCGTTATGCGACTCAACCAGAGAAGATTCCGAATGAGGCGGCTCTTCTTAAATTGGATCCAATTGATAACTTTAGCAATAAAGCTGAATTTACACGAAATGCTGATGGTGGCATCACAGGATTCACGATTAATTTTGGGGATAACTGGAACTGGGCTATGTACATTGAGTACACAACAGAGTTGAAGTCAGAGCTTCCTGAAGGAAGCAAAGTAGCTAATGTCCTAGAATGGTCAGCTAGCAACTTTGAAAAGTCTCGCTCAGTCAACGCCTTGACACGTTTGGAAACTGCTTCAGGTAGCGGTAGTGGGGATCGAACAACCACTACAACGACAACTACCACAACAAGCACAACCACTACAACGACAACAACCGAGGAGCCTTCAACAACGTCAACTACGACAACTGAGGAGCCTTCAACTACGTCGACCACGACAACTGTGGCACCAACGACCACGTCAACCACGATGACTGAGGAGCCTTCAACAACGTCAACCACGACAACCGAGGAGCCTTCAACAACGTCGACCACAACGACAACAGAGGATTCAACAACCACCTCAACCACAACGACAACTGAGGGACCAACCACTACGTCAACCACGACAACTGAGGAACCAACCACTACGACTGGTGAAAGACGACCAACAACCACTACAACGACTCCAGGTGGGTCAACTACTGGTGACACGACTGAGCCAGCGCCAGGCGGCGGTACGGGTGGAGGTCGTAAGAAACTTCTTCCAAGTACAGGTGAAGTCGTGGCAACTGGTCTTGTAATTTCAGGAGTCATTGTCCTCATCGGTGCGATCGTGTTAAAACGTAAAATTTCTAATAAATAAACAAAGAGTTTCCGTATGATGGAGAGAGCGAAAGCTCTCTCTTTTTTGGGAGAACGATAGATGGAGAAAAAGGATGAAATTATCAATACTCATTACACTACTCAATGAGGAATTAGTACTAGCTCAGACGCATGCAGCTATTTCGGCCCAGTTGGAAGACATGCTTGGGAAAGATCTTTCGGATTATGAAATCCTTTATATTGATGATGGGAGCAATGACAGGACCTTTGAGCTGATTGCAGGAATTGCCAGAGACAATAATCGGGTCAAATATATTCGCTTTAGTCGAAACTTTGGCCGGGAGAGCGGCATCTTGGCTGGTTTTAAGTATGCGACGGGAGATGCGGTCATGGTCATGGATGGTGATTTGCAACATCCGCCCTATCTCATACCTCTCTTTCTAGAGGCTTACAAGGAAGGCTACGATATCGTCAGTGGCCAGCGGACTCGTGATGGTGAGTCCTTTGTGGGGAGCAGTTTTGCTCGTCTCTTTTACTTCCTATCCAACCGCTCGATGGATGTCCATTTGACGGATGGGAAATCTGAGCTCAGACTTCTCAGTCGCAAAGCTATCAACGCTTTTGTTTCCATGCCAGAATACAATCGATTTAATAAAGGTTTGTATGAATGGATTGGTTTCAAGGAGAAAGTCATCCCTTATAAAAATGAACTTCGCAAGGCTGGAAAGAGTAAGTTTGGCTTTAAGAAATCCATGAACTATGCCATACAAGGGATTATTTCTTTTAATGACCGTCCCCTTCGGGTTTGTATCCAGTTTGGCTTTATCTGTCTGGGCTTGGCTATTCTTTACTTGGCTTTTGAGTTGATGAAGTATATCTTTGCTCCGGGGAATTATGTGAGTGGGTATTTCACCACCATTGCGGCCATCATTCTCTTTAGTGGAGTGCAGCTGATCTTTATCGGAATTCTTGGAGAATATATCGGGAAGATTTATTACGAAGTGAAGCGTCGCCCTCACTTCATTATTGAAGACACCAATATTGAGAAGGCGAAAGAAGATAGTATCGGATAAGGAAGATAGGAGATAGAAGAATGTTTGTTTGGACCAAGCCTTGGCAAGAGCTTTGGAAGAGAAATCCCAAGGGCTTGCTGTATGCTTTTAGTGCCATGCTCCCAATGGCTATCATGCTGGTCGTTTGGGCTTTTATGGGGACTTTTCCATTTGGAGACAAAAGCTTGATGGCTGTTGATTTTGGTCAACAATACATCAGCTTCTTTGGCTTGTTGAAACATGCCGTGCTCTCCGGAGATTTATCTAGTTTGAGCTATTCCTTTACCAAGTCTCTGGGGGGAGATATGATAGGGGTGCTCGGCTACTATTTGATGAGTCCTTTTAATATCATCTATATTTTGACGCCCCTCAAGTACTTTGGGTTTGCGGTCTTCTTGACCATTTGGCTCCGTTATGGGGCTATTGGGATGGCCTTTGCCTTCCTCTTGGTCAAGCGGTATAAGGGCTTGGAGTCTAGGAAGTGGCTGGTGCCCCTCTTTGCGACGGCTTATGCCCTGTCTGGGATGCTAGTGTCCTATCAGATGAATGTCATTTTCTACGATGCCATGATCATGCTTCCCATCGTCATTGTCTACCTAGAAGAATTATTGGATGGAGGCGCTCCCTATCGCTATGCCTTTGCCTTAGGCTTGACGGTCTTGCTTCAATTTTATATGGGCTATATGATTTCCATTTTCATCGCCTTGTATGCTTGCTACTATGTATCACCAAGACTGATGGTCGAAGGAGATTGGAAGAAGAAAATAAGAAACGTGACTCTCCCCCTCTTGCAGGCAGTGATCTATTCGATTATCGGGATTGCACTAGCCTCAGTCATCCTCTTGCCGGTCTTCTTCAACCTTATCGAAAGTAAGGGTCAGGTCGGAGGAGGGATGACCTTCTCATTGGCCTTTCAAATAAATCCCTTGGATATTTTTGCCAAGCTAGTTGTGGGTGGCTTTGATAACACCTCAGGCTGGTCCGCGGGGCCAAACCTCCCCAATATCTATATCGGAGCCTTGGGGTTACTAGGCTTTGTATCCTATTTCTTGTCGAAAAAAGTTGTCACAGTCAAGAAATGGGCTGCCGGTCTGGTCACCTTCGTCTTCTTTATTTCCTTTGTCAATGAATTTGTCAGCAAGATTTGGCATATGGGACAAAATCCAGCTGGTTTCTTTTTCCGCTTCTCTTGGCTATTCTCTTTCTTTATGCTCATTCTGGCCTACCAAGCGATGAAAGAAAAAATTGTGCTTTCACGCATCGCCAACCTAGTGATTGGTCTGGTATTAGCCTTGGCAGTTGTCTACGTCTATTCGCAGAACTATAGCTTCATTGCCAAGCTTCAACCGTCTGGTGTCTCCCGTTACATCACCCGATTTACCACCCTTCATTTGTTGGGGTTCCTGGTCGTTGCCTCCTATGGCTTTTACAGCTATTGGGACAAGTCCAAGAAGAGCCAGAAAGAAAAGCTTGTTCGAATTGGCTGGACGGCCGGCTTCCTTGTCCTTGCCCTCATCCTTTTAAAAGCAGGCTATTTGTTGTCCCAAGTTGGAATCACTGTTCTGATGTACTTGCTTGTCCTTCTGCTCTTGAACCAAAAATGGTCCCGCTTGTCAGTCATGATCTTATCCGTCTTGACCGTCTTTGAGCTTGGCTACAATGCCTATCTCTCTCAGGTGACCTTAGGTTATGACAGTGTCCATAAATTTGCAGACGCTGCTGTATCGGTCAAGCGTGTGACGGACAAAGTCCAAGCTGATGCGGATGAGAAGTTTTACCGGATTGCGACCGACTTTGCCTATTCTCGAACGGTCCCATCCTTGGTATCTTATCCAGGATTGAGTACCTTCAGCTCGAGCTTAGAACGGTCGACTATGGATCACTTTGCTTACATGGGCGATTTGGGGGTCAATGCAGCCACAGAGTATACCAATGGGACGCCCCTGACGGATGCCTTGTACGGTGTTCGCTATTACATGCATGTCAAGGAGTTCGATCCAAAAGAGATGGAAGCTCATCCGGAAAAGATGTATTTCTATCGCTTTACCAAC